>CAZJNX010000199.1:0-8422 GCA_964547415.1 uncultured Hyphomicrobiales bacterium | reverse complement strand
CGGATAGAGCACCGGTTTCCTAAACCGGGTGTCGCAGGTTCGAGTCCTGCCGGGGTCGCCAAAAAATCCAGCAAATCCGGGGGTTTAGAGAGACAATGGGCCGTTACCCGGAAGGGCCGCGAGGGGCGGGGTGGCGATGGGGTAACACCGCCCCGGGCGTTCGCGGCGGGAAATGCCGTCGAGCGACTCCCGACGAAATTCGTCGGGAGCCAATCGGCGAAATTCGCCGATTGGGACGTCGAGCCCAAAAGGACGAAATTCGCCCTTTTGCGCTGCGGTCACGAGATAATGATCACGCCCCTCGACGAGCCGATGCCGGCTGCGACCGCCAACGAGGCCCAGGAAACGCCGACGAATTTCGGCGGCGTTTGTCTCAAAGAAGTCCCGCCCCTCGACGAGCCGATGCCGGCTGCGACCGCCAACGAGGCCCGGGAAACGCGTCCGGATTTCGGACGCTTTTCCCTCATAAAAGTCCCGCCCCTCCACGAACCGGGGCCGGTGCGCGTGGAACTGCTTGCGCGGCGCCTCTTATGGTCCGCCGGATTTCGGCGGTGGTCAGCGTGGAGGCGCACTGCAAGGCGGCAGGGGTCCTAACGTCACGAAACGCGACCTTTGAGGGCGTGCCGACCCGGGGCCGCGATCGGTGAGGAGGATGCCCTCGGGCGGTCCGGGGCGGAAACAGGTCCTCCAGCGACCGCCGCCGGATTTCGGCGGCGCAGCCGGTGGGGGGTGCGGGAAACGCGCACCCCCGTTAGGTGCGGGGCGGCAGCACCGCCGCCGCCCCGCCGCGCGCGCGCAGTCCCGCGCACCAGCCCGGGGCAGGAGGAACCCCGGGCCGATTCGGTCAGTCGTCGGCCGGCTCCACGCCCGGGAAGCCCCGGCGCACCGCCGCCTCGGCAGCGGCCCGGTCGCTGGTGCCGAGGCCCGCCCGCTTCGCCTCGACAAGGTCTTCCCACTCGCGCCGCGGCATGGTCTGCTTCCGCACCACCGAAGGCGCGCCAACGGTCTTCCACGAGGCATGACCGAACGGGAAGATGTTTTTCATCATCTTTACCGCCTCATCTTCGGTCTTGCCGCCGCCCATCGCCATTTGCACGGACTCGGTGAAGTCGGCCGCGGCCTTCGTTACTTCCTCGGGGTGTCCGCCGCCGGCCATCTTCATGAGCCGGACCTTCGCTTCCGGGTTCGCGGGCCGGTCCACGAGGGAGATTTCGTCGATTTCGAGGTCTTCAAGCTTCGTGGCCATTGTCATGCCTCCACAAGCGGGACACGGCGGCCCCGTCCACCGATAGAGAAGGCCGGAAACTCGCCGGCCCGCACCCGCGTCCACAAGTCGTCGTCGTGGACGCGAAGGGCAACCATCCAACCCTCGACGTCCGACTGAAGGCCGAAAGCCTTGGCGATGCCTGCCGTGAGCGGGAAGCTATGAATTACGGTCGCGACAGCCGCGCCCTTGTGCATCACCCGGCCGGCGCGGGCCGAAAGCATGAACTTCGCCGCCGCCCGCTCAAGCTGTTCGGCCTCGATAATGTCGCCCTGCAAGTCCACCACGGGGCGCCCGCCGCGGCTGATGACGCTCGCCCACCCAAACGCCAGCCGCTGATCTTCGTCCGTCTTCAGGACTTCGCCGACAATGCTTGCGGTCGTCATGCCGCCCTCCGCCCGGCGCTTTGCCGGCGCCACTCGGAAATGCCCGCCTCGGTTTCGCGCTTCACCTGGTCGGCCAAGGCCGCGAGGGTGACGCGCTCGCCGTCTTCGCGAAGCGCCGGCACATGCGCGGCGAGGCCCGCGGCGCGAAGGAACGGCCCCACCGCGTCTCCAGCGGACGTGAAGCGGCGAGCCGCCCCCGTACCAACCCACGGGGCGAGTGTGCGGATCAACTCGGCTCGCCGCTCCAGCGCCTCGGCGAGGCTGGAGGCGGCCGTGTCGCAGGCCCGCGACACCTCGGCAAGCTCGCGAAGCATCGCGGGCGTGGCATCCGCGAGGCGGGCAAGCTCCTCCTGCCGCTTTTCCTCCGCCGCCTCCGCCTGCCGGCGGGCCTCGGCCGCGAGGGCGGCGAGGTGGGAGCGGACGGCGCGCAACGCGTCTTCCTCGCGGGCGAGGATGGCGGTCACGTCGCCGCGGGATTCCTCAGCCTGTTCGCTGGCGAGGGCCGTGAGGCGGGCGTCAATCGCCCGGAGGCGGCGGTCGAGGTCGGCGACGATGGCCGAAAGGTCGGGGGCGGCGTCATCCGTGGTCATGGTCGGGTTCCTTCTGAGGGGCGGGCGCGTCGTCGCGACGGGCCGGGTCGGGGGGGGGGGTAGCGGAGGCGGCTGGCGCGGTCCGCGGCGACGGCGAGCGCGCGCCACGTGCGGAAGGCGCCGAAGGTCGCGGGCCACGGTTCCAGCGCCTCCGCAGGGCTGACATGGCCATGCGCGGCCGCACGCGCCGCCTCCCGCGCCGCCGCATCATCCGCCCCGCCGTCCAGAGCGGCCTGCCGAACCGCGAGGCCGGTCAACCACAGGCCCGGGTCGCGGGCGCAACCAAGCCGCGCGGCAGCCTGAGACGGACGCTCGCCGGGCTGCCGCTCGCGAAGGGCCGCGCTCATGCGCCCCTGCATCGCTGACCAGTCGCGGCTCATCTGAAACCGAACTCCGCGGCGTCCAGCCCCCACTCGGGAGCCTCGATCAAGATTGACGCGCCAAACACCGCCTTGCGAGGCGCCCGAAGCTGAGCGGCCCATGACGCGCCGGCAGCGGCGTTCGCGAGGTCGTCGTGGCCGCCCGGGCCGTGGTCGATTGAATCCCTGCCACCGCGGGCCGTGCGCCGCTCCAGCCCGACAAGCTGAGCCGCAAGGCGCGGGACGTCCAGTAGATCAATCCGCTTGGCGTTTACCAGCGGAAGTAAATCGCGGTAAAGGTCGGACTTCGGGACACCGGCAGGAACGTATTGGATGCCGTGACGACGGAATGCCTGCCGCGGCCACTCGCCCGCATAACGGTCTCCGCGGACGGTATACACGCCGTAAGCCTTCAGGAGGGCCGCGAAGTCTCGCACCACGTCCTCGGGGGAGAACGGCGGGCGGCGCTCGCGGATGGCGTCGAGGACGACGGTCTCGCCTTCCTTGTGAGCGATGCAAAGCGTGAAGCTGTCGGCGCTTCCGCCGGACGGATCGGCAAAGCCAACGTATCGGACACCGGCCGCATACGGGCGTTCAACTGTGCCGGGCGAAGTAACGGCCGCGATGCTTTCTTGCGAGAACACCCGTTCGAGGTCGGCCCGGAACTCGGCGAGGTATTCCGCCCGCGCCGCCTCGGGGTCGGCTTCCATCGCCCGGTCAACCACGCGCTGCGGCAGTGTCGGGTTCGTCGCCGTCGAAGGCGCCCGGGCCACGAGGATCGCCGGGTCGCCGTCGGGGCCAAAGTGTTGGCGGAACGCGCCCCAGAGGACGCCCGATCGGCTGTAAGGGGTGCTGATGGCGATGATGGGCCCGCCCGTGGTCGCCAACGCCGGCCGAATCGCGTTCAACACCTCAGCGTCGGGATTCGCGGTCCCTTCGGCGGACCAGTACGCAGTCTCGTCCGCGACGACGGCCGCGAGCGTGAGGCCGCGAAGGCCGCGGAAGCTGGCGGCCCGCACTTCGAGGTCCACGCCGTTGCGGAGGCTGAGCGTGTCCACCGTCCGGCCGACCACCTCGCGCCTGAGGAGCGGGTGGGCGTCGATGATGCCGGCCGCGTAGCCGAAAGCAACGCGGGCTTGCCGCTGATTCTGAGCGAGGAAAAGCACCACGGGCCGCTCGCCGGGAACCGTCACGTCCCGGTAGTCTCGGAGGGCCGCGAGGAAGACTGCCAAAGCCGCGCTCGCGCGCGTCTTGCCGCCCCGGCGGCCTATTACAGCCCACATCTCGGAAACGCGCTCTAAGGGCTCCTGAGGCCGTCCTGTGAGGGCCGTGAAGTGCTCGCGCTCGTCATCCGTCAGCCGCTCCCCCATGGCCGCGAGGAGAAGGGCGCGCCACGCGCCCCACGTGTCGGCCGGCAGCACCTCGCCGAGTAGGGCCGGATCCTCGAGGGCGCGCCTCAGGCTGATGGACGGGCGGGCGGGCATGGCGTCACCCCGCCGCGTCCGGCTGGCGGATGTAGTCGTCCAACGACAGGTCCTTCGCGCGCCGCTGCAGGCCCAAACGGCCCAGCACCCGGGCGAGACGGTCCACGGCCATTACGTACCGCTCAAGGTCCATCTCGCCGTCGCCTGCCGCCTGAGCCTCGGCCGCCTCGCACTGAGCGGACAGGGTGGCGGCTCGCCGAATGAGCTGGCGTTGCGCCTCGCTCAACCTGTCCGCGCCGCCGAGGTCAGATGCAATCTCCACGCAAATGTCGCGGATGCGCCTCGCGAAGCTGCTTCTGCCGTCCACGCCCGCGAGGGACCATGGATCATTCGAGAGACGGGAGCGGGCGAGCGGGTGCCGCGAGGCTGGAATGGTGCTGCTTTTCGGCATTCTGTTACCCCCACATTACCCAATGCAGGCCACTATACCACGAAAGCCTAGCGTTCACGGGCATCTAGCCGGATTATGCACGGGATTGCTAAACCGGGTGTCGCAGGTTCGAGTCCTGCCGGGGTCACCACACCATCGATCGCTAGCGAATGCAGGGACTGGCGCTACCTTCGCAAGCATGACAAGTCGCGCCCGGCACGGTCCCAAAACGCACTACCTGCGCGAATGGCGGATAGTACGGGGCCTGACACAAATGCAGCTGGCGGAGCGATCCGGCCGAAGCCAGTCGGCGATCGCCGGATACGAAACCGGTTCGCGCGGCCTGTCGGTCCAGGCGCAGCGCGATTTCGCGGAAGCCCTCGGGCTGGAGCCGCTCGAGCTTTTCCGGCACCCGGACGCCACCAGCCTCGATGCCCTGCTGGCCGATCAGCCCGAGGATATCAGGGCGACGGCGGAACGGCTGGTGCGCGCCCTGCTCGCCCACCGGCAAGGGTAATCGCGGCGTTTCCCCCCCCCTGCCACCACGGAAGCAAGCGCAACCCCGCGGGAGGGCCTTTGCCACCGCGCGGCCGCCGCCCCTCGCCCCGGCCCCGTAATGGCGCCCGGCAGGCCGGAAACGCGGGCGCTCCGCCAGCGGAAAGACGGCCCCGCCCGCGACGGGTGGACCGCGCCACACCAGCGGCTCGCCGTCCCGCGCGCCGGATCCGGGCGCCGACACATCGCCCGTCAGCGGGCGTGCAGGGCCTCGGACGCCTCCCGCGCGATGCCGTCGCGGCAGCGCGATGCCGTGGCCGAGGCCTCCGGCGGCGGGTCCGCCGTCGCCGCGGCGGGCCCGTCGTCGGGGAGCCGGGCGTGCCGGCCGGTGGCGTCCCGCGCCATGGCCATGCGCGCGAGGCGAAGGGGCAAGCGCATCGCAACCATCTTTCGCTCCTTTCAGCGGTCGGGCGGGGTCGTCAGGACAGGTAGCGGCGGTCGAAGGGGTCGGGCCGGTAGCCCGGCAGGCCGTGGCGCACCGCATCGATCCGCACGCGGCGCACCAGCGGCAGGGCCGGCAGCTCGCGATCGAGGAGATGGGCGATCTCGCGGCGAACGGCATCGGCCGCCGATGCCTCCCCCGCCAGCGCGTAGCGGTCGAGGAGAGCGGCCATCCGCGCGCAGGACCAGCCGGGCGCGCCGGCCGCGCCGCCGCCAGGACCGGCGAAGTCCCGCGCGAGGGACGGGGCGGGATCGACGAGGACACCCGGGTTCGCCGATGTGAGCGCCATGGACAGGCCGCCCGCCATCCTGAGGGCCTCGATCGCGCCCCAGTCGGCGACCCGCACCTCCACGTCCACGCCCACCGCGGCGAGTTGCCGGGACAGCCGCGCCGCCATCGCCGCGAGCACCGGTCGACGGCGGAAGGCGTGGATCGTGCCCTCGAGCCGGACGCCCCCGCGGGTGCGCACCCCGTCCGGCCCCCGCCGCCAGCCCAGATCGTCGAGGAGCCGCGCGGCCGCGGCCGGGTCGAACGGGTCCGCCTCGAGCGCCCGGTCGTGCCAGGCCGGCATGGCGGGCGAGAAGTACTGGGGAGCGGGCACCGCCGCCTCGCCGCCCGCGGCCGCCACCGCGGCGAGGGCCCCGCGGTCGATCGCCATGTGGAGGGCGCGGCGCACCCGCGGGTCGGCGAACTGGGGCAGGGCCGTGTTCAGCTGCAAGAGATGCACCCGTGGCGTCACGATCCGCTCCACCGCCATGCCGGGGCAGTCGGCGAGGGTGGCGAGAGCGTCGCCCGGAAGGTCCACGGCCACGTCGCACGCCCCGTCGAGGGCGCGCGCCACCCGGTCGTCCGGGTCGATCAGCGAGCGGAAGCTGAGGGCGGCATGGTCGCTGCCCCCGGTCCGGTGGCGTGGCCAGCGGCGGCTCGCGAGCCGGAACGGCGGGTCGAGCGCCGCGACGCGGAAGGGGCCCGTGCCGACGAGGCCGACCACCGCGCCCGCCCGGTCGAAGGCGGCCGGGGCGAGAACGGCGACCGACGGGTCGGCGAGGAGCGCCGGCAGCCGGGCGAACGGCCGCTGCAGGCGGATCTCCACCGCCCCGTCCACGGGCACCACGTCCTTCACGGGAAGATCGGCGAACGCGGTGGAGGCCGGGACGAGGGCCGCGAGGGAGGCGGCGACGGCGGCCGCGCTCGCGGGCGTCCCGTCATGGAAGGCGGCGTCCGGATGCAGCGCGAAGCGCCAGGTGGAGAGGTCCTCGCCGGCCCGCCACCCCCGGGCGAGGCCCGGGACGAGCCGCCCGTCCGGCGCCACCTCGACCAGCGTCTCGGTGATGCCGGCTTGGGTGAAGTTGTGGCCGGAGCGGCCGGGCGCGAGGTCGCGGATCACCCAGGGCTGGACGAAGGCGACCGTCCGGCCGGGGTTCGCGCCGGCGGCGACGGGGGTGCCGGGCACGGTGGTGGCTGCACAGGCGACGCCCGTCAGAAGGGATCGCCGCGTAAGGGTCGCGGATGGCATCATCGACATGACGGGGGCCTTGCCTCGGGTCGGCGGGACGGATCGGGCGGCGGGCGGGCGGGCGCCGGCTCGGCGGCTTCGCTCGCCTCACTCGATGGCGGCGAAGAGGTCGTCGAACTTGTCGGCGAGCGGGCCCCGCTGCGCGGCCGCCCGCGCGGCCTCGAGGTTCTTCGTGTGGTCGCCGACGAGGACGAGGCCGGCCATCCCGAGCATCTGGTGCGGCTGGCAGATGTAGCCGTAGGTGCCTTCCACCTCGAAGGTCATCTCGAAGTCCTCCGACAGGGGGCTCGCCCACGGTTCCGCGCCGTCCGGGATCATGCCGTCGACCGACTGGGTGTTGTGGAGGTCGTCGACCGAGACCCAGACGACCGTGTCGCCAGGCTCGATCCGCACGATCTCCGGCTCGTAGACCATCACCCGGCTCGGGTCGTCCCGGTCGTAGTTCAGCATCTTCACCTCGACGCGCTCCCCGGCCGCCGCGGATGCCGCGAGGAGCGACAGCACGAGGGCGAGCGGGACGTCGTGGCGGTGGCGGCGCTTCGTCTTGGCAGTCATCGGAGCGTTTCGATCCTTCTTCGCGAGGGGACCACGAAGCCGGGCGGCGCCTTGCGCGGCACGGCGTGGCGACCCCGTCTGCCGACCCGATCGGTCAAGCAACGACACGAAGACTAGCTCCGGCACTGCTAAATAATCAAGTGCCCATCCGCAATATTTTCAAGTATTTACTTCGATGATTTCGCAATGCCTGGTCTTCCATGAAGCTCTAAAAAGTCAAGCCTGCACGGCCAAGGTTGGTCTGCGCACGTCGAAGCGCCGGAATTAGACGCATTCCATTTCAAGGGAAGAGCGCCGGGCACGCCGGAAGCGATGGGGAGGCAGCGCCGCACGCGATCGCGACGGTGGACGCGGGTCCATGGCCCCGGAAAGGGCGGTCCCGCTCCAGGGGGCGGCGGGGCGGCGTCCGGCGCGGTCAGCCGGCCGCGCGTTCCCGGACGTGGAGCACGATCTTGCCGGTCGTCGCGCGGGAGGACAGGCGCGCGAGAGCCTCCGGCGCGTCCGCGAGGGGCAGCGTCGCCGGCGCCTCCGGCGCGAGGCGGCCGGCCGCGCACCACCGGCCGAGTTCGCCGTAGAGCGCGCGGACGAGGTCGGGGCGGCCGTCCCGGTAGGCGCCGAAGTAGCAGCCCACGAGGTCCATGTTCTTGCCGAGGGCGACGCCCGCCGACAGCTGCCCCACGGCCCCGCTCGCGAACCCCAACACGACGAGGCGGCCGCCCGGGGCGATGGCGCGGACCGCCGTCTCGAAGGCCTCGCCCCCGACCGGGTCCACCACCACGTCCGCCCCGCGCCCGCCGGTGAGGGCGCGCACGCCCGCCTCCACGTCCTCGCCGAGACGGTCGATCCCGTGGTGCGCCCCTTGCCGCGCCGCGACCGCCAGCCGCTCCGCACCGGCGGCGAC
>CAZJNX010000198.1:0-8496 GCA_964547415.1 uncultured Hyphomicrobiales bacterium | reverse complement strand
CCCTTCCAATGAGCGACGCCCGAACGGAACCCCGCACGCCCGCCACCGCGGGCTGCGTCGCCAGATCGGGCCTTTCCCGCGCCGCGACCGCGGCGGCAGGCGGCGACGGCGCTCGCACGCGCGCGCCACGCGATCGGGCGAAAAGGACGCGGCGTGACCCCCGTCACGGGCCCTCCCCCGGTTCATCGCCCACATCCCGACCCGACGGGCAGGACGCGGTCGCACCGATCGCGGCTCACGGGAGGATGGTCGGATGCCGATACCGGGGATGGTGCAGGATCTGTTCGAGACGCTCACCGGAGGCGACGCCATGGACGACGGCGCGGACGTGGAGCGCCTCGAAGACATCATGGAGGCGCTCCTCCGCGAGACGGAAGGCGGCACGGATCCCGGCGTCCCCCCGGCCGTGAAGCAGCCCCACGGCGGGAACGGCGGGAACACCCAGGCGCCACCGGACGGCGACGGCGAGCCGCATCCCGGCTACGACGTCGAGCGACGCCCCGCCTACGACATCGAAAGGCGCCCGCTCGAATCCACCGAGGTCGAGGGCGTGCCGATCCTGAACGAGGCGCTGGACGATCCCGCGTTTTTCGAAAGCCTCCTTGCGCTTGTGAACGAGCCGACGGGCGGGGACGACCGGATCGTCGGCACGGACGGGGCGGACGCCATCGACGCCCTTTCGGGGAACGACACCGTGGAGGGCCGGGATGGCCACGACGACCTCGGGGGCGGCCGCGGCAAGGACGCGCTCTCCGGCGGCGACGGCGACGACACCGTGTCGGGCGGCCGCGAGCGCGACGACCTCGACGGCGGCCGGGGGGACGACGCGCTATCCGGGGGCCGAGGCAACGACGACCTCGTCGGCGGCCGCGGCGACGACACGCTCTCGGGCGGCAACGGCCGGGACGACCTCTCGGGCGGCCGGGGCGACGACGACCTCGACGGCGGCCGCGGCCGGGACACCCTCGACGGCGGACGGGACCGGGACGTCATCGAGGGCGGCAAGGGGGGCGACGTCCTGTCGGGCGGCGAGGGGGAGGATGTCTTCGTCTTCGGGAAGCGGGACGGCAACGACCGCATCCTCGACTTCGAGACCGGCGGCGACCGGATCGACCTCACGGCCCTCGACATCGCCTTCGACGATCTCGCGATCCGGGGACGGGACGGCGGCGAGGACACCCTGATCCGCTACGAGGGCGGCCGCATCCGCCTCGAGGACGTCGCCCCGGGGGAGCTCTCCGAGGCCGACTTCATCTTCTGAGCCCCGCGGGCGGACCGGCTCCGTGGTCGAGCGGGGGCCCCGGACCCGCCGCGCGGCCATGAGCCCCTCGCCTCCCCCGGCCCGTCGCCGGAACCGGGGACGGCGGGGCCGGTCGCGCAGCGGGCGTCAGAAAAGGAACAGATCCTCCTCGACCTCGCCGGGCGCCACGTCCGGCAGGAGGATCACGCCGCCGTCGTGGACGATGCGGGTGTCGGCCCCGCCGCCGTGCGGGGCGATCGCGAGGTCCTCGAAGCGCGTGCCGAGGGCCGTGAAGTTGATCCGGTCGCGGGACGGGTCGAGGTCCGCGATCACGTCCCGGCCGGCGCGGGGTCCGAAGGCGAAGGTGTCCTCGCCGTCCCCGCCCGCGAGGGTGTCGTTGCCGCGGCCGCCGTCGAGAGTGTCCCGGCAGGTTCCCCCGTCGATGGCGTCCCGGCCGCCGCCGGAAAGGGCGTCGTCGCCGCGGCCGCCGGCGAGGGAATCGCGGCCACGGCCGCCCGCGAGCCTGTCCTCGCCGCCGCCGCCGGTGACACGGTCGTCGCCGCCGCTTCCCGCGGCCACGTCGGACGCCGCGACAGCGCGATGACAGCCTCGCGGTCCCGCTCCTCACCGAGGCGCACCCCGATCGAGGACCGGGAGAGGATGCGCCGGGCGGTCGCCGCCCGTTTCTCCGTCAACGGTGTGCCCGCCGCGCCGCCGCCGCGCGATGGACGGTTGCAGCGTCCGCCAGGTGCCCCGTCGACCCGATGCGGACAGGGTCGCCACATGTCGCACCGTTCGATGACGAAGGCAAATCGACTTGCGCCCCCGCCCGGCCGGACCGCCCGTGGACGGAACGTCGCAGGGCGCGGGCCGTCACGGCGCGCCGCCGCGGAAAGCGCGGATCGCCGAAAGCGGACGGATTGACCCGCCGCCGCGATCGCCTTTCTCTCATCGCCGTCGGCCCATGACCATCCGGGCAGCGCACCGCACGGACCGGCCGCCGCGCCCGGCGGCAGATGCGGAGCCGAGGACGCGAAGACGAGAGGAGACGCCTTGCCACGGACCGTCACGCCGGAACCATCGCGCCGCGCCGTCCTTGCCGGGTCGCTCGCCGCCGCGGCCGCGCTCGCCGTGCCGCCCGTGGCCGCCGCCCCCGGCGCGGGCGCCCTCGCCCACGGCTTCTCGCCCCTCGGACGGCTGAAGTACGGGCCGGACTTCGCCGCCTTCGCCTACGTGGACCCGGACGCGCCGAAGGGGGGCACCTTGCGCCTCGCCCGCATCGGCGCCTTCGACACCACCGACACGCTCCACTATCCCGGCACGCCCGCGGGCGACATCCGCCTCCTCTACGACCGCCTCGTGTTGGCGAGCGAGGACGAGGTGGCGAGCTTCTACGGCCTCCTCGCCCGCGGCCTCGCGGTCGCCGAGGACTTCTCCCGCGTCGACTTCCTCCTCGACGAACGGGCCCGCTGGCACGACGGGACGCCGGTGACGGCCGACGACGTCGCCTTCACCTTCGAGACGCTGAAGGCGGAGGGCGCCCCGTTCTACCGGCAGGCTTTCCGCCCCCTGTCCGTGCGGGTGGAGGGGGAGCGGGCGGTCTCGATCCTGTCCACGCGGCCGGGCGACCGGGACCTCGTGCGGCGGCTCGCCGCGATCCCCATCCATCCGGCGCACCACTGGCGGGACCGGCCGCGGCGGGAGGCGCGGGCCGCCCCCCTCGGCTGTGGCCCCTACCGGCTCGCGGAGGTGGAGGCCCCGCGCCGCGTGGTGCTGGAGCGCGTCCCCGGCTGGTGGGCGGCGGACCACCCGGTCGCGCGCGGGCGCTTCAACTTCGAGCGGATCGAGATCGCCTACTTCCGCGACGAGACCGTCGCCCTCGAGGCCTTCCGGGCGGGCGGCCACGACGTCGCCTTCGAGGACGACCCGTCCCGCTGGCGCGCGGCCTACGCGGGGCCCGCCTTCTCCTCCGGCGCGATCCGCAAGACGGTCGTGGATCGCCCGGGGGCGGGCACGGTCCACGGGCTCGTCTTCAACATGCGCCGCCCGCTCCTCGCCGACCGGCGGGTCCGCCTCGCCCTTTGCCTTTGCTGGGACTTCGAGGGCGCGAACCGCACGCTCTTCGCCGGGGGGATGGAGCGCTTCGGGAGCGTCTTCGGCGACACCGCGCTCGCCGCGGAGGGGCCGGCCGGACCGGAGGAGCGGGCGCTCCTCCTCGCCGCGGGCGTCGCGCCGGACGCGGCCGTCCTGTCCCGGGCGGACCCGTTCCGCGGCCTGCCGTCCGGCGGCAGCCGGGAGGCGCTCGCCGTCGCGAGCCGCCTCCTCGACGAGGCCGGCCTTGCCGTCCGGGACGGGGCGCGCACGGACCCGGCGACCGGCCGGCCGGTCGTCCTGTCGGTCGTCTCCCCGGGCCCCGCCTACGACCGGCCCCTCGCCTGGCTGGAGCGGACGGCGCGGCGGCTCGGCATCGTGCTCCGCCCCGTGCAGGCCGACCCCCAGGCGGCGACGAACCGCATGCTCGACCGCGACTTCGACCTCGCGACCCTGTCCTGGGCGCCCGCCCGGCTGCCCGGAACGGCCGAGCGGCTCCTGTGGCACTCCGACCTCGCCGAGGCGCCGGCGAGCTACGCCCTGTCGGGCCTGTCCGACCCGGCCGTCGACCGCTCCGTCGAGGCGCTCGAGGCGGCCCGCTCGCCCGAGGCGCTTCGGACCGCCGGCCGCGCCTTCGACCGCACGCTCCGCCACGCCGTCCCGATGATCCCGCTGTGGCGATCGGACGTCGTCCGCCTCGCCTACCAGGACCGGTTCGGGCAGCCGCCGGAGGAGGGCCTCGTCCCCGACCCGCTCGACCGCTGGTGGCAGGTGGCCCCGCCCTCCCCCTGACGCGCCGCCGCCGGAGAAGCCGCCGCGCCGGCCGGGCGAAGACCGACAGGACGATGGTCCCCAGTTGACGCGCGGGCCGTGGCGTGGAAGCGTCCCGTCGGCGCGGGCGGCGCGGTTCGCCCGCCCGCCCATCGACGAACGGGTCCGCCAAGAGACCCGTCAGGCAGGAAACCCCGGACGGCTCGCCGGCACCGGCCGCTCCTCCCGAAGGGGCGGGCGGCCCTGCCGGGCGTCGTCACCCGAGGAGGACGACAGGATGACCCTTCGCGCTGCCCTCATCGCAGCCGCCGCCGGCGTCGTGATCGCCGGCCCCGCATCGGCCCAGACCATGCTGAAATGGGCCCACGTCTACGAGACGTCCGAGCCCTATCACACGTGCGCCGTCGCGGCGAGCGACGCCCTGATGGAGGCGACCGACGGGCGCTACGGGATCGAGGTCTTTCCCGCGTCCTCCCTCGGCAAGGAGGTGGACATCAACGAGGGTCTCGGCCTCGGCACCGTGGACGTCATCTACACCGGGCAGCTGTTCGCGGGCCGCGCCTACGGGCCCATCGCCATCGGCGGCGCGCCCTTCATGTTCCGCGACTACGAGCACTGGGACGCGTTCCGCAACTCGGACCTGTTCGACGAGCTCGCGGAGGGCTACACCGACGCCACGGGCAACCACATCGTGGCGATGACCTACTACGGCAACCGGCACGTCACCTCGAACAAGCCCATCATGAAGCCCGAGGACATGGAGGGGCTCAAGATCCGCGTGCCGAACGCGCCGCTCTACATGATGTTCCCGCGCGCGGCGGACGCCAACCCGACGCCGATCGCCTTCGCGGAGGTCTACCTCGCCCTGCAGCAGGGCACGGTGGACGCGCAGGAGAACCCGCTGCCGACCATCCAGGCCAAGAAGTTCTACGAGGTCCAGTCCGACATCAACCTCACCGGCCACATCACCGACGCGCTCCTGACCATCGTCGGCGGCCCGCGCTGGGATTCCATGTCGGAGGAGGACCGCCAGGCCCTCGCCACGGTCGCCGAGGAGGCGGCGGTGTGCGCCACCGACCAGATCATCCAGGCGGAGAAGGAGCTCGTCGACTGGTTCCGCGAGCAGGGCGTCAACGTCAACGAGGTGGACCGCACGCCCTTCCGCGAGGCGACCGTGAAGCTCCACAACGGCGACATGGCCACCTGGGACCGGGAGACCTACGACAAGTTGCAGGCGATCCGGTAGGGGCGGGCCTCCTGGCGGACGGGCGGCGATGGCGCCGCCCCCGCTGCCGTGGTCGGGCGGCTGCCAGTGCGGCGCCGTCCGCTACCGCGTGACGGCGATGCCGCTCACCGTCTACTGCTGCCACTGCACCGAGTGCCAGCGGCAGTCCGCGTCCGCCTTCGGCATGTCCATGCGCCTTCCCCGCGCCGGGCTTTCCATCGACTGGTCGGCGATGAAGCGCCGCTCCCGGACCGCGCGGAGCGGCGCCGTCCTCGACGGCCACTTCTGCCCCGACTGCGGGGTGCGCCTCGTCCACGCCCGTGAGGGCCGCGACGCCGTCAACGTGAAGGCCGGCACCCTCGACGACACGGCGTGGATCGAGCCGGTCGGCCACATCTGGACGGCGAGCGCCCAGCCCTGGATCCGTTTCGACCCCGACATGATCACCTTCGACGGACAACCGCCCGACGACGACGCCCTCGTGGCGGCCTTCTCCGCCCGCTGCGGTGCTGGGGACCGCCCGTGAACGAGCGCCCGGACGCCGCCCCTCCCCCGGAGACGACGACGCCGGAGGTGGTGCTGGAGGACGAGCCCATCGACCTCGCCGACGTGCGCGCCGACGACTATCTCGTGCTCGTCGTCTTCTGGGGGCTCGCCTTCGTCGTCTTCCTGCAGTTCTTCACCCGCTACGTCCTCAACGACAGCCTCGGCTGGACCGAGGAGATCGCGCGGTTCCTCCTCATCGCCGTCACCTTCATCGGCTCGATCATGGCGGTGCGGAAGGGCTCCCACATCGCGGTGGAGCTGATCCACCGCTGGGCGCCGCCGCGCATCTCCCACTGGCTGAGGGTGGCGATCGACTGCCTGTCCATCGTCTTCTACGCGGGCCTTTGCTGGCTCACCATCGAGCTCGCCCAGCGCACGCGGCAGATGATGGTGTCCATCGACGTGCCGAAGGCCTGGCTCTACTGGGGCGTGGCGGCCTGCTTCGCCGTCATGACCGTCAACGGCGTCGTCGTCCTCGTTCGCCGCCTCATGGGGACCGTGCCCCTCCACGAGCGCGAGCCCGGCCCCACCAGCGCCGACTGACGGCGCCCAACCCGCGAGCGCGGACCCAAGATGCTCGTTCTCCTGTTCGTCCTCCTGTTCGGGATGCTCGCCCTCGGGGTGCCGGTGGCGATCGCGCTCGCCGGCTCCGCGGCGATCTTCATCCTCGTCACCGGTCAGGTGCCGGAGATGGTCGTGGCCCACCGGATGATCAACGGCGTCGACAGCTTCCCGCTGCTCGCCGTCCCGTTCTTCATCCTGGCCGGCAACCTCATGAACACGGCCGGCATCACCACGCGCATCTTCGCCTTCGCCCGGGCGATCGTGGGCTGGATGCGCGGCGGCCTCGGCCACGTGAACGTGGGCGCGTCGGTCATCTTCGCGGGGATGTCGGGCGCGGCCGTCGCCGACGCGGGCGGCCTCGGCGCCATCGAGATCAAGGCGATGCGCGAGGCGAAGTACGACCCGGGCTTCGCCGTCGGCGTCACCGCCGCCTCCTCCACCATCGGGCCGATCATCCCGCCGAGCCTTCCCATGGTGATTTACGGCGTCGTCGGCGGGGCCTCCATCGGGCAGCTGTTCGCGGCCGGCTTCATCCCCGGGCTCCTGATGGCGCTGTCGCTGATGGCGATGATCTGGTGGTACGCGCGGGCGCGGGGCTATCCGCGGGACCAGGCCTTCCGCCTGTCGGTCCTCGCCCGCAGCTTCGCCGACGCGTTCCTGTCGCTGCTGACGCCGGTCATCATCGTGGGCGGGATCCTGTTCGGCATCTTCACCCCCACCGAGGCGGCGATCGCGGCCTGCGCCTACGCCCTGTTCCTGGGCCTCGTCGTCTACCGCACCCTCACCTGGAAGCGGTTCCTGCGGGTGTCGTTCGACACCATCGAGACGACGGCGGTGGTCCTGTTCATCGTGGCCGCGGCGTCCATCTTCGCCTGGGTGCTCACCTCGAACCGGGCGCCGGAGGCGTTCGCGAACGCCCTCCTCGCCCTCACCGAGAACCCGATCCTCCTTCTCCTTCTCATCAACCTGATCCTGCTCATCGTCGGCTGCTTCCTGGAGACGGTGGCGGCCATCACCATCCTGACGCCGGTGCTCCTGCCGATCGCCGTGCAGCTCGGCGTCGACCCGGTCCACTTCGGCGTCATGATGGTCCTGAACCTGATGATCGGGCTGCTCACGCCGCCCATCGGGATGGTGCTCTACGTGCTCTCGCGCATCGCGCGCCTGCCGTTCGAGACCTGCGTGGTGGCGACCGCGCCCTTCCTCGTGCCCCTCGTCGCCGTCCTCCTCCTCGTCACCTTCGTGCCGCCGCTCACCATGTGGCTGCCGACCCTCATCTACCGGTGAGGCGGGCGATGGCCGCTCCCCTCACCCTCCCCGTCCCGGTCCTCAAGGACTGGCTCGCGGCCATCTACGAAGCGGCGGGCCTGCCGCGCGCGGAGGCCGTCCTCGTTGCCCGCCACCTCGTCGACGCGGACGCCTCCGGCCACCCGAGCCACGGCATCGTGCGCACGCCGCGCTACCTCGAGTACCTCGCGAACGGCACCGTCACCACGCCTGCCCGGCCCGAGACCCTCGTCAGGACCGACGCCCTCGCCCTCCTCGACGGGCGCTTCGGCTTCGGCCAGGTGCTGGGCCACGTGGCGACGGACCTCCTCGCCGGGATGGTCGCCGAGACCGGCGTCGCCGTCCTCGCCCTTCGCAACGCGGGGCACCTCGGGCGCATCGGGGCGTGGGCGGAGATCCTAGCCGACAAGGGGCTCGTGTCGATCCACTTCGTGACGGTGGCCGGCAGCCGCCTCGTCGCCCCCTTCGGCGCGGCCTCCCGGGCGATGTCCACCGCGCCCGTCACCGTCGGCGTGCCGAACCGCGCCGCGGACGGGACGGCGGACCACTTCATCCTCGACTTCGCCACGAGCCGCGTCGCGGAAGGCAAGGCCCTCGTCGCCCTCGGCGGCGGCCCGGCCCTTCCCGCCGACGCCCTCGTGGACGCTGGCGGCGCCGACTCGAACGACCCGCGCATCCTCTACGGCGCCTCGGCCGACACCGCCGTTCCCGACCCCAGGGGGCAACTGTGTTTTTTGAGCTCGGGCTCACCAAGGCGAGGTCGATCCACGCC
>CAZJNX010000197.1:0-8558 GCA_964547415.1 uncultured Hyphomicrobiales bacterium | reverse complement strand
AGAGCCATGGCGTTCGAACTGCCCGACCTGCCCTACGCCTACGACGCGCTGCAGCCCTACATGTCCGCCGAGACGCTGGAGTACCACCACGACAAGCACCACCAGGCGTACGTGACCAACGGCAACAAGCTGCTCGACGGCTCCGGCCTCGAGAACGCCCCGCTTGAGGAGGTCGTCAAGAAGAGCTTCGGCGCCAACCCGGGGCTGTTCAACAACGCCGGCCAGCACTTCAACCATATCCATTTCTGGAAGTGGATGAAGCCGAACGGCGGCGGGCGCTCGCTGCCGGGCAAGATCCAGGAGCGGATCGACGCCGACCTCGGCGGCTACGACAAGTTCCGCGAGGACTTCATGGCGACGGCCGCCGCCCAGTTCGGCTCGGGCTGGGGTTGGCTCGCCCTGCGCGACGGCAAGTTCGAGATCATGAAGACGCCGAACGGCGAGAACCCGCTGGTGCACGGGGCGGTTCCGCTCCTCGGCGTCGACGTGTGGGAGCATTCCTATTACATCGACTATCGCAACGCGCGGCCGAAGTACCTGGAGGCCTGGGTAGACCACCTGGTGAACTGGGACTACGTGCTGGAGCTTTACGAGGCGGCCGCCTGACGGGGCGAACGCCGGGACGCATCGAGGGCCGTCGCGCGAAGGCGCGGCGACCCTTTTTTTTTTCTCGGGCGTGAGCGGCTCAGCCGGTGCGGCGGGGGGCACAGGTGCTGAGGGTGAGGCGGGCGGTGAACACGCCGCTCACCGGCCCGCGCCAGCGATCGCAGGCCTCTCGCGTCGGAAAGCAGCCCACGAAGGATGCACCGCGGCTCGGGAAGCCGCCGAGGATGCCGGAGACGCGGCCGATCCAGGGCGCGGACGGGTTGTCCCGGCAGGACGGCGTCTTGGAGCGGATGTCGGCGATCACGAACTGGCTGTTGGCGTCGGCGCCGGCCGGCGCGGCGACGAGGAGCGGCAGCAGCGCCATGACGGCCGTGGCGAGGCGGGTCTGTAGCATCGGGTCGTCTTCCCTTGTCGCCCGGCGCCGCTGGTCGTCGGTCTCGGGCGGTGGATCGCTCGGTCCGGCACATATGGGAACGCGCCCGCCATGTCTCCTCACGGCCGCTCATGCTTCTTCACGACGTCGGCAGGACGACGGGTCGCGACGGCGCCTTATCCCCGCCAAGTGCCCGTGGCCGTTACGGAAAATCGCCGCTCCCGCGACCGCGCCGCGGGCCGGGGACAAGGCGCCGCGGCCACTGGCGCGCCGGTCGGCAGCGGAGCGCCGGGCGGAGCGAGCCGCACGATGCCGGGCTGCCCTAGCGGGCGGTGGATGCCTTGCGCACGGGGCGCCGGGCGAGCGCTTCCTCGGCCTTGAGGGCGCGCACGAGCGCGAGGTGGCGCTGCAGGCTGTAGCTCCAGTGGCCGGCCGCGCCGCGCCGCCGCTCCGACCTCAGGGCCCGTTTCAGGAGGGCGGCGATCCTGAGGCAGCCCTCGGGCGACAGGTCCGCCGCCTCAGCCGGGCTCACCGGCACCAGCGAACGGATCGCCCACGTGTCGCGTGTCTGCGTCCGGGCTCCGGCGCGTGTCGTCTCGTCTTGCCGCCCGTGGCGCGGTTTGCCGGCATCGATCCGATTCATCTTCTCTTCCCGTGCTGTCCATTCGGTCCCCAAGTGTGGGCCGGGATCGGCCGGCGGGGATTTCTGGACGGCGACGGGGCGGGACACGAGCGGCTGTAGGGGATGCCTCCGTAAGTTGCAAATTTACCTTCAGAGCGTCAAAGCGGAAACTTATCCCCGCTATGCGATGTTCGGTTTACACAACGGAAGGTAGCGGCGTGGGTCGATGATGGACCGGGGCCGCGGTCGAGAGGGCAAGACCCGATGTTGCGTCTACAAGAGAGCCACGAAGAAGTGGACCATCTGTTCTATCCGCTTCATCCCGTCGACCGGGATGCGACCCGCCGCTTCATCGAGGCGACGGTCGCGGCGGCGCTTTCGCTGCCGGTCGACGAACTGGGGGCGAGGACGCGCCGGCAGGCGCCGGTCGCCTTCGCCCGCCAGGTGTCGATGTACTGCGCCCACGTGGTGCTCGGCATGTCGCTCACCGAGACCGGCCAGCTGTTCGGCCGGGACCGGACCACCGCCGCCCATGCCTGCCGCGTCGTGGAGGACCGGCGGGACGACGCGCGGCTCGATCACCTGATCGACCTCATCGAGGGGGTCATCCGCTCCTGGGCGCTGGTGGTGGAGGCCTGCCGGGTGCACCAGAGCGGGCGCCCGGCGCCGCGGCGTCCGGCGGCCGGCGGGCATGCGGCCCGCACGGGCGGGGTCCTTTGAGGGCGGCCGGGATCGTGCGGACCTGCGACGGCGAGGCGCGGGCGCTGGCGGCGATCGGCCGCCACCGCTGGCGCGTGTGCGGCCGGGAGGCCGAGGCGGTGGTGCTCGTCCGGGCGGACGGCGCGGGCGAGACGTTGCGGGTCGTGCCGGGCGTCTTCGATGCGCTCGTCGCGGACGACCGGGCGAGACTCGACGGCGCGCTCGCGACGGCGACCGGGAAGGGGATCGCCTGGCTGCGCCGGGCGCTGTCGGAGGGGACCGTGCGCGTCTGCGCGTCCGCTTCCGCCGCGGCGTCCGCGGCCGGACAGCCGCGCACGAACCCGGCGGAAAGCCCGCTCGGGTGGCTCGCGAGCCGCAGGGACCGGTCGGGCCGGCCGCTCCTGTCGGCGGCCGAGGCGGCGGCCGGGCGGCGGCTCCACGCCGAGTACGAGCGATCGCGGCTGCGCCAGCGGGTCACCGCCTCGTGGGACCCGACGGCGAGCGCTGGACGCGACGGCTCCCGAGGACGGCCGGCGGCAGGCCCGTCCGACGTCGCCCTCGATGCGCGGCGGCGCCTCAGCCAGGCGCTCGACGCTGTGGGGCCGGACCTGGCGGGCGTGCTTTACGCGGTGTGCTGCGAGGAGGTGGGCCTCGAGGAGGTGGAGCGGCGACAGGGCTGGCCCAAGCGGTCGGCCAAGGTCATCCTCCAGATCGCCCTCCGGCGGCTTTGCGCCTTCTACGGCTTGTCGGACGAGGCGACCGGGAGGGAGCGGCGGCCTGGCGAGCGGATCGGCCACTGGGGCACGGCGGACTACCGGCCTTCGGCGGGCTGAGCCGCGGTTTCCCCGGCGGAATCAGCCGGCCGGGGCGAGGCGGCGCGCCGCCTCCTCGTGCATGCGCCGGACGAGGGACGCGAGCCCGTTGGACCGCTGGGGCGTCAGGTGCTCGCGCAGCTTGAGGCGCCCGAGCAGGCCTTCCACGTCCATGTCGCGAATCGCGCTGGCCGACTTGCCGGAGTGGGCGGCGATCATGATGGCGACGAGGCCCTTGACAATCAGCGCGTCGCTGTCGCCCTCGAACTCCAGAACCGGGTCGTCCGCCGCGCCGTCGGCCTCGTTGGTGACGAGCCAGACCTGGGAGACGCAGCCCTGGACCTTGTTGGCGTCCGTCCGTGCCGGATCGGGAAGGGGCGGAAGCATGCGCCCGAGCTCGATCACGTAGGCATAGCGCTCCTCCCAGTCGTCGAGGAGCTCGAACGACTCCACGATCTCGTCGATGTCCGGAAGCTGTCGATCCATGCCGTCCTCCGCGGACGAGAGATAAGGCAGCCGCGGGCGGAGCGAAAGGGCGGGGCGGCGGCGGCCCGTCACCGCACCTCGGGGACGGACCACTCCGCCGAAAGGTCGTCGGCGGTGAGGGTTCCGCGGCTCGCGGCCTCGGCGGGCGCGGTGGCGACGCTGCGCTCGAGGGTCGT
The DNA here is from genome assembly GCA_964547415.1 of uncultured Hyphomicrobiales bacterium. GTDB lineage: Bacteria > Pseudomonadota > Alphaproteobacteria > Rhizobiales > Amorphaceae > CAZJNX01. Next base: position 4,784 of record CAZJNX010000197.1, on the reverse strand, counting down.
GACGTTGGTCGCGCCGTCGGCGTTCGGCGCGGGCGGACTGTCGGCTGCCGCGGAGAAGGTGCGGGCGAGAGCCGAGGCGCCCTCGTTGAGGCGGGCGCCGATGGCGTCGGCGACCGCGGAGGCGCCGTCACAGGCCTCGGGCTGGCGCTCGCAGAAGGCGGCGGCGTCGCTGATGGCCGCGCGCACGACGCCGACGACGGCCGTCGGCTCCACCGCCGGGCCCGCCTCGCCGCGGGCGTCCGACGTGACGGCGGGCCCCTCGGCGTCGGGGGCGAGAACGGGTTGCAGCTCCGGGTAGAGGAGCAGGAACACGAACAGGACGATGGCGCACTTGACGAGAAAGCCGAACATGGTGCCGTGCCTCGAGGAAACCGTTGCCCGTGCGGCGGGCGCGTCGGCTCGATCCTGTCGGCGGCGGGTGAACGGGCGCTTAAGCGGGCTGGCGGCATTCGCGGAGGGGCGGCCGAGGCCGATGGGCATACCTTAAGCGCGGGTTAACCGGGGACCGGTAGCCCGAAGGTCGTGGCGGCGGCGTGGCCGCGGGCTGACGGGATGACGGGCGTGCCGAGGACACAGGCGACATTCGCGATCGTGGCGGAGATGGCCGACGGGCTGGCGGCCGCTGGTCGGCGCGGGCTGCGGCGCCTGCAGCGGCGGCCGATCGGGGCGGCGGCGGCGGCGGGTTTCCTGGTGCTGGCGGGCTGGGTGGCGGTCAACGGCGCCTTCCTGCAGACCGCGCGTCATCCGGCGCCCTTTCTCGCGGCCGGGGAGGCGACGGCCCCGTCCGGCGAGGCGGCGACCGTGGCGCTTGCCCGGGAGGACGACGACGGCGGCGCTGGCGATCCGGTGGCGGCGATGCTCTCCGGGGGCGCAGCCGCCGCGCCCGGAGCGGTGGCGGGCGAGCCGGAAGCCACCCCGTCCGCCGCGCCCGGGGAGGCCTCGGGCCTGGTGGCGGGCATCCAGGAGAAGCTCGCCGGGGCGGGGCTCTACCCCGGGCCCGTTGACGGGGCGCTCGGGGTTGCGACCGTGCAGGCGATCGAGGCGTTCCAGCGCTCGCGCGGGCTTCCGGTGACGGGGGAGCCGAGCATGGACCTTCTCGTCGCCCTCGCGACGGGCGTGCCGCCCGAGCGGCCGTCGGTGGAGACCGTGGCGCGGGTGCAGAGCGCGCTCAACGCGCGCGGTTTCGGGCCGATCGCGGTGGACGGTCTCATGGGGAGCCAGACCGGTGGGGCGATCCGCCGCTTCGAGCGCTCCCGCGGGCTTCCCGAGACGGGCGAGGTGTCGGAGGCACTGATGGAGGCGCTCGGAATCGCGCCGGGGGCCTGAACCCTCGTCCAATCGCGTCCTGGCGCTGGACGTGTCCCGTCCCTCCGCTTCCCCGCGACGGGCGGGCCGACGCTGCCGACTTCGGCCCGGGTCTGCGCCGCTCCCGCCGGGTCGGCGGTGGCGGGTCTTTTGCCGACCGCGCGGCTGTGGCATGCCGTTCGCCATGAAGAAAGGACGTTCAGGGACGGGGACCGGCGCGAGCGAGCCGTTCTGGCGGCGCAAGCGGCTGTCGGAGATGACGGCGGCGGAGTGGGAGGCGCTTTGCGACGGGTGCGGGCGCTGCTGCCTCAACAAGCTCGAGGACTGGGACACCGGCGAGATCCATTGGACCAACGTGGCCTGCCGGCTCCTCGACGAGGAGACCTGTCGTTGCCGGGACTATGCCAACCGGTTCGAGCACGTGGCCGATTGCCTGAAGCTGGACCCCGAGAGCGTGCGGCGGCCGGACTGGCTGCCGCCGACCTGCGCCTATCGGCTGGTCGCGGAGGGGCGGGATCTTTACTGGTGGCATCCGCTGGTGTCCGGCGATCCGGAGACGGTGCATCTCGCCGGGGTCTCCGTGCGCGGCCGGACGGTGCCCGAGACCGGGCTGGAGCCGGAGGACTACGAGGATTTTCTCGCGGAGTGGCCGGGGAAGAACCCGTGTGAGTGACGCCGGAGAGCGCCGCTGCTGCGGTACTGCTCGGATGGGTGGCGGGGATAATTTCGGTCTTACTGTGGGAAATCTTTGGACTTTGCAAGTTATTCTGGATGCGCTGTTGACAGCGTGACGGTCTTTCGATAGGTTTCAGGCACATTCCGAAAGTGCGGCCTGAGGCCTCGACGCAAGACGCGGCGGCCCGGCGGCCGATCGAACGACGGCTTACTTTCCATGGCGAGCAAGGCGGCAAGCTCGGGGCGGACGCCCCGGCGGGACGACGCACGTCGCGAGGCGGGCGAGACCGCGGCCGCGCGGTGTGCGGCCTGTCCGCTTGAGGCGGCGGCCCGCCGGCGCGGCATCGCGGCCGACGCGCTCCTCGAGGAGATGGCCTCCCTTCTGGCGGAGGACCACGCGCTGGTCGAGCGGCTGGTCGCGGCCACGGGGGGCGAGGCGGCTGACGGCGCCGGCGGGACCGCCGGGCGGTTCGCCGCGCTGGTGACGCGGCTCTACGGGGCGGTGGCCGACCAGCTGCGCGGGGTCGAGACGGCCGGCGAGGGCGCGGGCGACAAGGACGCCCGGATCCTCCAGACGCTGGCCAAGACCGTCGAGACGCTGAAGGGCCTCGAGATGGCCGCCGATGGTGGCGGCGACCCCTGCGCGAAGGAGATCGACCTTGCCTCCATGCGCGCGGAAATTGCGAAGCGGCTTGATCGCCTCGGCGAGACGGGGTGAGGCCGCCGCGTTCCTGGACGAGCTGCCGGCGCCCGCCATGCGGGCGCTCCTCGACGACTGGCTCGTGTGGGCGCGGGACGAACAGCTGCCGCCCGGGGATGCCGACTGGACGGTGTGGCTGCTCCTCGGCGGCCGCGGCGCGGGCAAGACGCGCGCGGGCGCGGAGTGGGTGAAGGGCATCGCCCTCGGACGGGCGCCCTTCGCCGAACGGCCGGTCGGACGGATCGCCATCGTGGGCGAGACGTTCCAGGACGCCCGCGAGGTTATGGTGGAGGGCGTGTCCGGCATCCTCGCGGTGCACGACCCGGCGATGCGGCCGTCCTGGCAGTCGTCCCGGCGGCGGCTCTCTTGGGACAACGGGGCCGTGGCGCAGGTCTTCTCCGCGCAGGACCCCGAGAGCCTGCGCGGGCCGCAGTTCGACGCGGCCTGGTGCGACGAGATCGCCAAGTGGCCCCACGCCGAGGCGACCTGGGACATGCTGCAGTTCGGCCTGAGGCTGGGCGAGCGGCCGCGCCAGGCCGTCACCACGACGCCGCGGCCGATGCCGCTGCTGAAGCGGCTGATCGGGTCGGATCGCACGCGGGTGAGCCGCATGGCGACCCGGGACAACGCCGGCAACCTGGCGCCCGGGTTCCTGAAGGACATCGTGGACCGCTACGCCGGCACACGGCTTGGCCGGCAGGAGCTCGACGGCGAGCTCATCGAGGACCGGCCGGACGCCCTGTGGCAGCGCGCCGCGATCGAGGAGCAGCGCCTCGCGGCGGCGCCGCCGCTGAGCCGGATCGTCGTCGCGGTGGATCCGCCGGCGACGAGCGGCGCGCGCTCGGCCGCCTGCGGGATCGTCGCCGCCGGGGTCGACGCGGAGGGGGCTGGCTACGTGATCGCCGACGGGACGGTGGCGAAGGCCCCGCCCCGGGTCTGGGCGGAGCGGGCCGTGTCGCTCTACCGGGAGCTCGGGGCGGACCGGCTCGTCGCCGAGACCAACCAGGGCGGCGACATGGTGGCCGCCGTCATCGCCGAGGCCGATCGGGGCGTGCCGGTGGCGCGGGTGACCGCGAGCCGCGGCAAGTGGGTCCGGGCCGAGCCGGTGGCGCTCCTTTACGCCCAGGGGCGGGTCCGCCACGTCGGGATCTTCCCGGAGCTCGAGGACGAGATGTGCAACCTCCGGCCGGACGGGCGCGCGGGCGGCGTGTCGCCCGACCGGGTGGACGCGCTCGTGTGGGCCCTCACGGAGCTGATGCTGACCCGGGGCGGCGCGCCGCGGGTGCGCCGGATGTGACCCCGCGCCGGCCGCAAGACGAGGAACACCCCGCCATGATCGAACGCCTGATGCGGCGGCTCGGCCTCGCCGATGCCGGGACGCCCGCTGCCGTCGTGCCCGAGACCAAGGCCTCGCGCACGGGGCCGCTCGTCGCGCTCTCCTCGCCCGGCCGCGCGGTCTGGACGCCGCGCGACTACGCCTCCCTCGGACGGGAAGGGTACACGAAGAACCCGGTCGTCTTCCGCTGCGTGCGGATGATCGCCGAGGCGGCGGCCTCGGTCCGCTGGGTCCTGTTCGACGGCGAGGACGAGGTGGAGCGCCATCCGCTCGAGCGGCTCTTGGCGCGGCCGAATCCGGGCCAGTCGCGCACCGCCTTCCTGGAGACGGTGTTCGGCCACATGCTGGTGGCCGGCAACGCCTATCTCGAGGCCGTGACCGTGGAGGGCGAGGTGCGCGAGGTGTTCGCGCTCCGGCCCGACCGGATGCGGGTGGTGGCGGGCGCGGCCGGCTGGCCGGAGGCCTACGAGTACGCGGTGGGCGCGGAGCGGGTGCGCTTCGTGCAGGGGCACCTCGCCGTGCCGCCGATCCTGCACCTTTCCATGTTCCACCCGCTCGACGACCACTACGGGCTCGCGCCGCTCGAGGCGGCGCTGTCGAGCCTCGACATCCACAACGCGGCCGGGAGCTGGAACAAGGCGCTGCTCGACAACGCGGCGCGCCCGTCCGGCGCGCTCGTCTACCAGGGGGGCGACGGGAACCTGTCGCCGGCACAGTTCGAGCGGCTGAAGCGCGAGCTCGAGGACGGCTACCAGGGCGCGCGCAACG
>CAZJNX010000196.1:0-8569 GCA_964547415.1 uncultured Hyphomicrobiales bacterium | reverse complement strand
CTCGAGCAGGCAGTGCTTCAGCCACGGATCGATCTCGAAGCGGATCGGCTCGTCGGCGTGCCCGGAGATCGTCTGCTCCTCGAGATCGACCGTCAGCGTCGCGTTCGCGCCCTGGCGCGCGTGGTCCATGAGGGCGGCGAGCTCCTCCTTCGACACGCGGATCGGCAGGATGCCGTTCTTGGTGCAGTTCTGGAAGAAGATGTCCGCGAACGAGGTGGAGATCACGCAGCGGAAGCCGTGGTCGAGCAGCGCCCACGGGGCGTGCTCGCGCGAGGAGCCGCAGCCGAAGTTGTCGCCCGCGACCAGGATCCGCGCGCCCTCGTAGGCGGGCTGGTTCAGAACGAAGTCCGGATCGGGAGAGCCGTCCTCCCGGTAGCGCAGCTCGGCGAACAGGCCCTTGCCGAGGCCGGTGCGCTTGATGGTCTTCAGGAACTGCTTGGGGATGATCATGTCGGTATCGACGTTGATCATCGGCAGCGGGGCGGCCTGGGCGGTGAGGGTGGTGAACTTGTCCATGGGCTCGGGCGTCGTCCGTTGAGAATGGTTGGGGCGGGGACCTCGGTCACTGGCCGAGGCGTCGCGCCTCGAGGTCGAGGCGGCGCAGCTCCACCTGAAGGGCCTCGAGGTCCTGGGCGACGCCGGTGCCGAGCTCGCTCGGCCGCGAGATGGCGTTGGCCGCCGCCCCGATCTCGGTCTGCAGGTCCTGCAGCGCCTCGCGGAAGCCCGTGTCGGACAAGGCCGGGCTCTCCGCCCCGGCGGCGCTCACCACCGGCTCGAGGGCGTTGAGGGAATCGCGCATGCTCTGGATCACCTTGCCGAGGGCCTGGACGGCCTCGGCGTTCGCCTGGGAGAGGGCCGCCACGTCCTGGGTGAGCTCGGCGCTCGCCACCGACAGCTGGTCCCGCTCCGGCTCGACGAGGGCGACGAGGGTCGGCGACATGGCGAGGAGGCCGCCGAAGAAGAGCGCGATGATGACGCCCGCCGCCATGCCGCGGATGATGCCCGATAGGAGCGCGCCGACGATGATGAGAAGCCCGGCGAGCACCGGCACGACCCATTGCAGGTCGTCGTACTGAAAGTTCTGAAAGAGACTGTTCCAGTCCATCCTGGGGCGCTCCTCGAGGGGAATCCGGCCGCCGCCGGCCGCGGACCGCGACAAGCAGGCGCGGCCCCCGCCTTATGGCAAAAAAGCCCGCCCGCCGCCAACCGCTTGCGCGACACGCGCCGGACGGGCGGCAAGCCCGGCGCTCCCGTGGCGGGTCACGGGCGCCCTCAACCGTCGCCGCCGGGCTCCCGCGCGCGGTAGTGGTACTCCGGGTTCGGCTTCATCTCGGTCGCGGTCGCCACCCGGTTCGACATGTTGAAGAAGCCGACCACCGAGGCGATGTCCCAGATGTCCCGGTCGGAGAAGCCCTCGGCGGACAGGGCCTCCCGGTCGGCCGCCGCCACGTCGAAGGGCGTCGTCGTCAGCTTCCAAGCATAGTCCAGCATCGCCCGGTGGCGGTCCGACAGCGGTGCCGCGCGGTAGTTGAGCGCCATGTATTCGCCCAGCTCCGGGTCCCCCGACAGCTCGCGCACCGCCGCCCCGTGCGCCACGAGGCAGTAATGGCAGCGGTTGGCAGCGGACACGACGACGGCGATCATCTCCCGCTCGAGCTTGGACAGGCCCGACTCGCCGAGCATCAGGTCGTTGTAGAGGTCGGTGAAGCAGCGCAGCTTCTTCTCGTCGAAGGCGTATGCCTTCAGCACGTTGGGCACGAGGCCGAGCTTCTCGACGCACTTGGCGAAGTAGGCCTCGGTCGCCTCCGACAGGGGCTCGCCGCGCTCGAGCTCAAGCGCGATGACGGCCCCCTCGTCCGTCTCGGAACGGGCGCGCTCGTCCATGACTGTCCTCCCTTCGTGGCGCGGGCACCGCCCGCGCGGAGCCACGTTCGGCCGATCCTGCCGCCCGCCGCAACCCCCGCCCGCGGGCGGCCGGCGCTTCGAGGTCGCGACGGCGTGTTTTTCCCGCCATCCGCCCGTGGCATGAAGGGGTCAAGCCGGCGCACCACGGGGGGCGAGACCGGCGGGACGGGCGACGGGAGAAACCAAATGCTCGAGGACCTCGAAGCGGTGAAGACGGAACGGCTGACGGGCCTCGCCCGCGCCCTCGGGAACGGGGGCGAGGGCGCGGCGGCGGCCGAGCGCTTCGCCGAGATCATGTTCGCCCACGTCGCCGCGGAGGACGTCGCCCGCTACACCGTGGCCGAGCTCGACGCGCTGGCGATCGAGGCGTTCGGACACTTCTCCCGCCGCAAGCTCGGCAACCACTCGATCCGCGTGTTCGACCCGAACCTGCCGGCCGTCGAAGGCGAGGAGAAGGCGATCACCGTCGTCGAGATCCTCAACGACGACATGCCCTTCCTGTTCGGCTCGGTGATGAACGAGCTGCAGGCGCAGGGCGTCACGGTGGAGCTCGTCGTCCACCCGATCTTCACCGTGGAGCGGACGGGGGCGGGCGACATCGTCTCCTTCACCGGCGACACGGCGCGCGTGGCGGGCCGCAGCCGGGAGAGCCTCATCCACGTCCACGTCACCCGCCTCGCCGAGGACGAGCGGGCGGCCTGCCTCGCCGGCCTCGAGGCGACGGTGACGGACGTGCGCCGGGCGGTCCTCGACTGGGAGCCCATGCGGCGGCGCATCCGCGGGGTCATCCGCCGCTACGAGGAGACGCCGCCGCCCGTCCCCACCGACAAGCTGCAGGAGGCGATCTCCCTCCTCGACCTCGCCGCCGAGAGCGACTTCATCATCGTCGGCGTGCGCGAGTACGCCCTGTCGGGCTCGGTGGACGAGGGCGAGCTGACGCCCGTGGAGGACGGCGGCCTCGGCATCCTGCGCGATCCGAACCTGTTCATCCTGCGCCGCGGCGAGGAGCTCGTCACCATGACCCCGGAGATCCGGGAGTTCCTGAAGCAGCCCGAGCCGCTCATCATCACCAAGGCGAACGCCCGCTCCCGCGTCCACCGCCGCACCCACCTCGACTACATCGGCGCCAAGCTGTTCGACGGGGACGGGAACCTCTCCGGCGAGCTCCGGATCGTGGGCCTGTTCACCTCCGAGGCCTACACCAAGTCGGTCCTCGAGATCCCGTACGTGCGCGGCAAGGTCCGCTCCGTGATGGACCGCCTCGGGTTCGACATGTCGACCCACTCGGGCAAGGCGCTCCTCAACATCCTCGAGACCTACCCGCGGGACGAGCTGTTCCAGATCGACGAGGACCTGCTCGCCGCCTTCGCCCGGGCGATCCTGCAGCTGTCGGAGCGGCCGCGGGTGCGGGTCCTGCCGCGGATCGACAAGTTCGACCGCTTCGTGTCGGTGATGGTGTTCGTGCCCCGCGAGCGCTTCTCGACGGATACGCGGATGCGCATCGAGGCGTTCCTGTCGAAGGTCTACGAGGGCACGATCTCGGCCCGCTACGCCTACATTCCGGAGGGGCCGCTGGTCCGCCTCCACGTGATCGTGCGGCGCATCGCCGGCGGCACCCCGGTCGTCCCCCAGGACCGGCTCGAGGACGGGGTGGCGGACATCGTCCGCACCTGGACCGACGACCTCCTCAACGCCGCACGGCGCGGCCGGCGCCTCCCCCTCACCCGCCACAAGGCGGAGACCTGGGGCGAGGCGTTCACCGCCAGCTACCAGGCCACCTACGCCGCCGAGGGGGCGATCGAGGACATCCGCACCCTCTCCCTCCTGTCGGCGGACGAACCCGTCGCCATCCGCTTCCTGAGGCGGCAGGCCGACGACCACGCCACCGGATCCCTCAAGATCTTCCATCGTGACCGGCCGGTGCCCCTGTCGGCCCGCGTGCCGGTGCTGGAGGCGATGGGCTTCACCGTCGTCAACGAGCGGACCTTCCGCGTGGTCCCGCCGGAGAGCGAGGCGACCGTCTACATCCACGACATGACGCTGCGCCGCGCGGGCGGGGCGGCCCTCGACATCGACCGGCGGGGCGACGCGCTCACCTCCATGTTCATGGCGGTCTGGAAGGGCCTCGCCGAGAGTGACGGGCTCAACGCCCTTCTCCTCAACGCCGGGATCGGCTGGCGCGAGGTGGCGATGCTGCGCGCCGTCTCCCGCTACCTGCGGCAGGTGGGAACGCCCTACTCCCAGGGCTTCATCGCCGAGGCGCTCAACGCCCATCCCGAGCTCGCCGGCGCCCTCGTGTCCCTCTTCCGCGTGCGCTTCGACCCGGACCTGTCGGACCGGGAGCGGGACGGGGAGATCCGCTCGGTCTCCGCCGGGATCAACGAGCTTCTCGAGGACGTGGAAAGCCTCAACGACGACACCATCATCCGCCGCTTCCGCAACGTGATCGACGCCACCGTGCGGACCAACTTCTTCCAGGTGGGCGGTGACGGGCGGCCGGTGGAGACCTTCGTCTTCAAGATCCTCTCGGAGATGGTGACGGGGATGCCGAAGCCCCGCCCGTTCCGGGAGATCTGGGTCTACTCGCCGCGGGTGGAAGGCATCCACATGCGCTTCGGCTTCGTCGCCCGCGGGGGCCTGCGCTGGTCGGACCGGCCGCAGGACTTCCGCACCGAGATCCTCGGCCTCGTGAAGGCCCAGCAGGTGAAGAACGCCGTCATCGTGCCGGTCGGCGCCAAGGGCGGCTTCTTTCCGAAGCGCCTGCCCGACCGCTCCCAGCGGGAGGCCTTCTTCGAGGAGGGCAGGGAGGCCTACAAGATCTTCGTCTCCTCGCTGCTCGGCGTCACCGACGACATCGAGCCCGACGGCACCGTCCGCCCGCCCGTGCGCGTGAAGCGCCACGACGGGGACGACCCCTACCTCGTCGTCGCCGCCGACAAGGGCACGGCCACCTTCTCCGACACGGCGAACGCCATCTCCGAAAAGAACGGGTTCTGGCTGGGCGACGCCTTCGCCTCCGGCGGCTCCCAGGGCTACGACCACAAGGCGATGGGCATCACCGCCCGCGGCGCCTGGGAGGCGGTGAAGCGCCACTTCCGCGAGATGGACCGGGACATCCAGTCGGAGCCCTTCACCGCGATCGGCGTGGGCGACATGTCGGGCGACGTCTTCGGCAACGGCATGCTCCTGTCCCCCTGCACCCGCCTCGTGGCCGCCTTCGACCACCGGGACGTCTTCATCGACCCCGACCCGGACCCCGCCGTCTCCTTCGAGGAGCGGCGCCGCCTGTTCGACAAGCCCCGCTCGTCCTGGGCGGACTACGACAAGGCGAAGATCTCGAAGGGCGGCGGCGTCTTCTCCCGCAGCCTGAAGTCGGTGCCCCTGTCGCCGGAGGCACGGGCGGCCCTCGGCATCGAGGCGGGCCAGCTGACGCCCGCCGAGCTCATCCGCGCGATCCTGAAGGCGCCGGCGGACCTCCTGTGGTTCGGCGGCATCGGCACCTACGTGCGCGCGCGGGCGGAGACGAACGCGGACGTGGGCGACAAGGCGAACGACCCGGTGCGCGTCGCCGCCGACGAGCTTTGCGTCAAGGTGATCGGCGAGGGCGCCAACCTCGGCATGACCCAGGCCGCCCGCATCGAGTTCGCCCGGCGCGGCGGGCGCGTGAACTCCGACGCCATCGACAACTCGGCCGGCGTCAACACCTCCGACGTGGAGGTGAACATCAAGATCGCCCTCGGCGCGGCGGAGCGGGCGGGCCGGCTCGACCGGGCGGGCCGGAACGCCCTCCTCGTCGACATGACGGAGAAGGTGGCGGCCCTCGTCCTGCGCAACAACTACCTGCAGACCCTCGCCATCTCCCTGTCGGAGCGGGAGGGGGCGGCGGCGGCCGGCTTCCAGATGCGCCTCATGCACGTCCTCGAGGCGCGGGCGGGCCTCGACCGGGCGCTCGAGTTCCTGCCGTCCGACCAGGACCTGTCGAGCCGCGCCGCCGCAGGCGAGGGCCTCAGCCGGCCGGAAATCGGCGTCCTCCTCGCCTACGCCAAGCTGAAGCTCTACGACGATCTCGTCGCGAGCGGCGTGCCGGACGATCCCTACCTCGGCCGCGAGATCCGCCGCTACTTCCCGCCGCAGATGGACGAGCGCTTCCCCGAGGAGATCGCCGGCCACCGCCTGCGCCGGGAGATCATCGCCACCATGGTCTCCAACGCCATGATCAACCGGGGCGGGCCCACCTTCATGGTCAAGGTGGGCGACCAGACCGGCGCCACCGTGGAGGTGATCGCGCTCGCCTTCGCCGCCGCCCGCGGCGTCTTCGACCTGTCGGAGATCAACGAGCGGATCGACGCCCTCGACAACCAGGTGCCGGGCGCCGTCCAGCTCGCCCTTTACCGCGCCGTGCAGGTGACGCTGATCGAGGGCACCGTCTGGTTCATCCGCAACTTCGCCCTCGACGGGGGGGTGGAGCACGCCGTCCGCCACTTCGGCGAGCGGATCGACCGGCTCGACGCGCTCGTCGACGGCCTCCTGCCGCAGACGCGCCGGACCGCGATCGAGGAGACGGCGGGCGCATGGATCGAGGCGGGCGTGCCCGAGGCCCTCGCCCGGGAGGTGGCGAGCCTCGGCCACGCGGGCGACTTCCTCGACATCACCCTCGTCGCGGACGAGTGCGTGAAGCCGCTCGAGGCGGTGGCCGCCACCTACTTCGCGGTGGAGGCCGCCTTCGCCCTCGGCCGGCTGGACCGGCTCGCCGCCGGCCTCACGCCGGGCGACTACTACGAGGGGCTCGCCCTCGACCGGGCGCGGCGCGTTCTGTCGGAGGCCCACCGCCGGATCACCCTCCAGGCGGTGCGCGACAGCGAGGCGGAGGAGGCCGAGGCCCGCGTGGCGGACTGGATCGCGCTCCGCGAGAGCGCTGTCGCCCGCACCCGCGAGAGCATCGAGGACATCGCGGGCGTCGCGGAGGTGACGGTGGCGCGGCTCACGGTGGCGGCGAGCCTCCTCGCGGACCTCACCGCGGACCGGCGATAGGGGGCGGGGCCCGGGTCGTCGGGGCTCGCACCGGGCAGGAGCCCGGCGCGGGTTCCGGAAGGGTCGGCGCCGGCGGACCGTCGGCCTTTCGCCTTTCCGTCGGCATGGACCGGCAAGGGCGAGGCGGCACCGGCGGCGTCGGCCGTCAGAAGTCGATGGCGCGGCCCTTGAGTTCCCAGTCGCCGTAGCGCACCGGGTCCGGGCCGTCGCGGCCGCCCACCTCGGCCGGGCGGCCCTCGGCCGCGGCGGCGGCGCGGCGGCGGGCCTCGGCCTCGGCGAGGGCGCGCCGCGCCGCCGGCGTCAGCCGGCGCTCGCGCTCGCTCGCGGTGTCGGTGTCGGTGTCGGTGTCGGTGTCGGTGTCGGCGTCCGCCCCCGCTTCGGCCGGCGCGGTCTCGCCGTGCGTCTCCTTCGGGTCCATCGGTCCTCTCCGGCTCGTCGGGAGGCGCGCGGCTGCTTGCCGCGCGCCGGTCATCATCCGATATAGGGCCGAGGCGGGAATGATGGACAGCGCCAGTCGGTCGCCCGTCCGGGCGATCCCACCCGCCGGCGCGCGGGCCCCGGAAACGGCCCTCATCGACACACGGAGCGACGTCGGACAGCGCCATGAACTACGTGCGCACGGCCATGTTGCTGGCCGGGATGACCGCGCTCTTCATGGGCGTCGGCTTCCTGATCGGCGGGCAGTCGGGCATGATGATCGCGCTCGCGATCGCCCTCGCCATGAACCTCTTCAGCTACTGGAACTCCGACAAGCTCGTCCTGCGCATGCACAACGCGCGCGAGGTGGACGAGCGGTCGGCGCCGGAATACTACCGCCTCGTCAGGGACCTCGCGGCGCGGGCGAACCTGCCCATGCCGAAGGTCTACATCCTCGACGAGGACCAGCCCAACGCCTTCGCCACCGGCCGCGACCCCCAGAATGCAGCCGTCGCGGCGACCCGCGGGCTCCTCAACATGATGTCGCGGGAGGAGGTGGCCGGCGTCATGGCCCACGAGCTCGCCCACATCAAGAACCGCGACACCCTCATCATGACGATCACCGCGACGCTCGCGGGCGCCGTGTCCATGCTGGCGAACTTCGCCATCTTCTTCCGTGGCAACGGCAACAACCCGCTCGGCTTCGTCGGCGTCCTGATCGCCATGATCGTGGCCCCCTTCGCCGCGATGGTGGTGCAGATGGCCATCAGCCGGACGCGGGAATACGCGGCCGACCGCCTCGGCGGGGAGATCTGCGGGGACCCGCTGTGGCTCGCCTCCGCCCTGTCGCGCCTCGAGCAGGGCCGCCAGCGCATCCCGAACCCCGAGGCGGAGGCGAACCCGGCGACCGCCCACATGTTCATCGTGAACCCGCTCACCAGCCACCGGATGGACAACCTCTTCTCCACCCACCCCAACACGCAGAACCGCATCGCGGCGCTGCGCGAGCAGGCGGCCGAGATCGGCGGCGGCAGCGCGGGCGGCGGCTTCTCCGCGGCCATGAGCCGGCCGTCCCCGCCCCCCTCCGGACCCTGGGGCGGGACGGGCGGCGGCGGCGCCGGTGGCCCGTGGGGCAGCCGCGGCGGCCCCTCTGGCTCCGTGCCGGACACGGGCGGCTCCCGCGACCCTTCCGGCCCCTGGGGCTGATCGGTGGACG
>CAZJNX010000195.1:0-8938 GCA_964547415.1 uncultured Hyphomicrobiales bacterium | reverse complement strand
GGTGTCGTCGCCCTCGCCGCCGGCCATGGAGTCGGCGCCCCCCTGCCCGGCCATGGCGTCGTTGCCGTCACCGCCCGACATGTCGTCGTTGCCGTTCTGCCCGCGCAGGACGTCCGCGCCGGGGCCGCCCTCGATCTCGTCGTCGTCGCGCCCGGCCCGCACGGTGTCGTCGCCCTCGCCGCCGTCGATCGAGTCGGCGCCGTTGCGGCCGATGAAGTTGTCGTCGTTGTTGCTGCCGAACAGCCCGTCGCCGTCGTTGGAGCCGCGCACGTCGAACCGGTACTGGTTGAGGAGGATGTCGGCGCCGACGAGGAAGCTTTCCGGCGGGCCGGCGATGATCGCCTGCAGCATGGGATCCCAGATCGAGATGTCGGCGTCCAGACCCCGCATGGACAGGTAGGGCGCGCCGCCGACGCCGAAGTCGATCCGCTCGAAGATGGTATCCGGCGTCGGGACGTCGCCAACGAGCCCGCCGGTACCCCTGATCGCGAGTTCCACCTCGCCGAGACCAGGGCTGTTTCCGGAAAGGGTGACGACGATCCGGTCGCCGTTCACGTCGGCGCTGGGCGTGTAACCGACGTTGAGAAGGTTCAGCAGGAGGTCCGCATCCGCGGGCTGACGGAAAAGCAGTGAGATGAGCTTGGGTTCCACGACCGAAACATCCTCGTTGGACAGGCCACTGGCGCGTTGCCGGTATGTCCGCCGCTGTCAAAGGTGGTGAGGCGGAGGTCCCGACGATCGCCACGGCCGCCGTGGCGGATGTCGGACCACATTGATGCCGAAGGCAAGTCTCATCTTGATGACGGTCTCGCCGGCTTGCGGCGAAAAAGCGGAACGTCCGGGAAACGGCGGGACGTCACTGCTGTTCGCGGCCGACCGGTCGATCCCGGGCCTCGCGCGCGGCCTCTGCGGCCTCGTCGATCCGCTGGCGATCGACGAGGGGCGCGGGCTCGGTGGCCGCGGCGGGGGCCTCGCGCTCCTCGATGAGGAAGGGGCTGTCGAGGCCGCGGCCGGGGACGAGGTCGTCGTCGTAGACGACGCCGCCCTGGTAGGACAGGGCCGTATCGCCCCGCTGGGCGGCCGCTGGCGCCGCGACGAGGACGAGCGAGCCGGCAAGGGCGAGGGAAGCCGCGATGCCCGTCGGAATGGTCATGGAACGCCTCCTCGCGCCGACCGTGCAGGGACCGCCTCCCGGTTGCCCCGGGGCGCGGACGGTGTCAACGAGGGGGCGAGGCCGGCGTTCCGGGAACGGCCGGCGCGGAACGGGAGAGAAGGCGATGGACTGGACGGTCTATCTTTCCGGCGAGATCCACACCGACTGGCGGGAGCGGATCGAGAGCGGCGCGCGGGCGAAGGGCCTCGCCGTCACCTTCACGGCGCCCGTGACGGACCATGCCGCCTCCGACGACTGCGGCGTGGCCATCCTTGGGGCGGAGGACAAGCCGTTCTGGAAGGACCACAAGGGCGCGAAGGTGAACGCGATCCGCACGCGAAAGCTGATCGAGGAGGCGGACCTCGTGATCGTGCGCTTCGGCGAGAAGTACCGGCAGTGGAACGCGGCGTTCGACGCGGGCTACGCGGCCGCCCTCGGCACGCCCCTCGTCGTCATCCATCCGCCAGAGCATACCCACGCGCTCAAGGAGGTGGACGGGGCGGCGCTCGCCACGTGCGAGACCCCGGAGGAGGCGGTGGACCTCCTCGTCTACGTCACGACCGGGCGCCTTCCCGAGCGCGCGGCGCGGACGGCGGCCGAGTAGCGGGCCGGGCAGGCGGACCGGCGGTGCTCGTCAAGGTCATCTGGGTCATCTTCGCGGCGGCGATGGTGGTCCACCTCATCCGGCCCATCGGGCTGCCCGGCCTCACCCGCCGGCAGGATGCCTGGAAACTCGCCGTGGTGGCGTTCGCGCTGTTCGCGATGGTCCTGATGGTGCGTCCGACCTGAAGGGGGCGCCGCATCGTGCGGCCGACGGACGACAGGAAAGGGCCGACGCGGGGTGCGTGCGGCCCTTTCGCGGTTCGCGGTGGCCCGGAGCGCTGCGCGCCGGACCGGTCGGTCGCGGGTCAGCGCTTGACGACCACGCGGGTGCCGACGCCGACGCGCTGGTAGAGGTCGATCACGTCCTCGTTGCGCATGCGGATGCAGCCGGAGGAGACCTCGTGCCCGATCGTCCAGGGCGCGTTGGAGCCGTGGACCCGGTAGAGGGTGGAGCCGAGGTAGAGGGCGCGCGCGCCGAGCGGGTTGTCCGGACCGCCTTCCATGTAGGCGGGCAACTCCGGCTGGCGCTTGCGCATCTGCGGCGGCGGGGTCCAGCCGGGCCACTCGGCCTTGCGGGTGATGCGGTGGGTCCCCGCCCACTGGAAGCCGGGCCGGCCGACGCCGACGCCGTAGCGGCGCGCCTTGCCGCCCGGCTCGACGAGGTAGAGGAACTTCTTGGAGGTGTCGATCACGATGGTGCCGGGGCTGTAGCCGGAGAACGGCACGACCGTGGGGAGGAACTGCGGGTCCATGCGCCGGGCGGTGCGGGGCGTACCGGACTGGACGGCAGCGACGCGCATCTGGCGGCGTTCGGCCGGCTCGAGCCCGCGCTCGGCCCGCGCTTGCTCCTGCAGGTAGCGGACCCACTCGGCCCGGTCCGTCCGCGCTTCCGCCGGCGAACCCGCAACCGCGACGGCGCCGAACCCGACGATGGCTGCGAAGAGCATCTTAACGTACTGATTCATCTACCCAAAACCCGGTTGTGATCCCCAGATGCAACAGTCAATTCGCGAGCTGCCGGCGGGTTCCCTGCGGTGCATCCCCCGACGCGCCCCACGGCACCTGAAAGCAGCTTGAAGGAGGTTAGCGGAAGATGAACGGAAAGCGAAGTTTCTTCTGGAATTCATTATTAATTCGGGCCGCGCCGCGGCGGGCCGATCTCCGCCCCGATCCCGCCTTGCGCCCGCGCGATCACATTGTGTTGATCATCGCGTGAGGAGGTGACGGCGGGAAAGAATTCCTGGAAGGCGGGCCCGGGCGTCGCGAATCGCGGCGGGCAGGACGGGGATGACTTCCGCCTCTGTCATCCCGTTTCGCACCCGCCGGTCGTACAGCATGTTGAGGATGAACCAGTCGAAGACGCCGAAGCCGCCGATGCGCGACTGGTCGTTGAAGATCGAGTGGGGCAGGCGCGCGTCGTCGTTCACCGGGCCGAGGCTCTGGGCGATCTCCTCGATCATGCAGTGGCGGAAGCCGGAGCGCCCCTCGTTCGCCACGAGATAGACGAACGCCCGCTCCAGCCCCCGGTCGCGCCGCCCGCCGGTGACGGCGGAGCAGGCGTTCCACTCGAGGAAGCGCGTGTCGAAGTTCTCCGGCATGGTGGCCCGGATCGTCGGCCGGTAGTCCGCCCGGTCCACCAGGAAGACGATCATGTTCGCCCGGTCCCGGTTCCGCGTCTCCCGGATGGACAGGTTGCGCACGGTCCCGTTCAAGGTGCGGATGAAGCGGCGCACGCTCTCCGAGCGATCGACGCTCGAGCGGTTGATGATGTGGACGTGGACGGTCCCCTCGAACTTCTTCACCGTGGAGGTGGTGTCCGGATCCTGCACGCCGCGGCGGAACGTCTCCGCGCCGAAGACGGTCCGCATGAAGCCGGCCGTCAGCTCCTCGTCCGAGAAGGCGTCGACGATCTCCGCGATGGTTGGGCCGGCCGCGGCGACGGACCCGCCCGCCGGGGCGAGGGCGAACGCGGCGGCGAAGAGCGCGGCGGCCGCGAGGCGGCAGGCCGCGGGAAGGGGCACGAACCGGCGCATGGGCGCTCCCGTGGGCGGTGGGCCGCGAGTATCGCTCCTGAAGCCGCGGGGCCGCAACTGCCTTGCCGCGCCTGCGGCCGCGGCGCCGTTGTCACGGGGGGCGGGGGCGTGTCAGTCTGCCGCGGCGGCCGGGGGCGAAGCCGCGCCGTCCACCGGACCGTCCGACGGGCGGCGCCCGAGCGCGAGGAAGGATCTTGCCGATGAAGAGGGACCGCGCAGGCGCGGAGACGCTCGACGTCGACCGTTTCGAGGCGCTCCTGAGGGCGCGTCTCGCCGAGCTGGAGCGGCGGGTGAGGACGATCGAGACCGCGCTGGACGAGCCCGCCGCCGCCGACTTCGAGGAGCGGGCGACGGAGCGGGAAGGCGACGAGGTGCTGGAGGACCTCGGCAGCGCGGGCCTCGCCGAGATGGGCATGATCCGCGCCGCGCTGCGCCGGATCGACGAGGGGACCTACGGGACCTGCGTCAACTGCGGGGAGCCGATTGCCCCTGCCCGGCTCGAGGCCGTCCCCCACGCGGCCCGCTGCATCGCCTGCGCCTGACGGCCGCTCGCGGGGCCGCGCGCCTCAGCGCGGCGCGTCGGCCTCCGCGAGGGCTTCCGGCAGGGCCTCGGCGAACACGGCGAGCGCCTCGGGCGGGCCCGCGGTGACGCGGATGCACCGGTCGAGGGGTGAAACGGCCGGCATCCGCACGAAGACGCCCCGCCGCACCAGGGCGGCGAGGGTGCGGCGGGCAAAGTCGCCGTCCCGTCCGCAGTCGATGGCGACGAAGTTGGTGGCGCTCGCGAGCGGCGCGAGGCCGTTGTCGTGGGCGATCCTCGCGATCTCGTCCTTCGCGGCCGCCGTGCGGCGGACGACGTCGGCGACGTGGGCGGCGTCCTCGAGGGCGGCGAGGGCGCCGGCCTGGGCGATGCGGTTGACGCCGAAGTGGTTGCGGACCTTGTCGAACGCCCGGGCGAGCGGAGGGGCGGCGATGGCGTAGGCGATCCGCGCCCCCGCCATCCCGTGGGCCTTGGAGAAGGTGCGCATGCGCACGAGGCGGGCGTCGTCCGGGTCGAGGGCGGGGAGCGTGCCCTCCGGGGCGAACTCGGCGTAGGCCTCGTCGATGCACAGGACGGTCCCGGCCGGCAGGCGGTCGAGGAGGGCCTCGATCTCGGCGGCCGTCCAGCGGGTGCCCATCGGGTTGTCCGGGTTGGAGAAGTAGACGAGGGCCGCGTCGGTGCGTCGTGCGGCGGCGAGGAGCGCCTCGAGGTCCTCCCGGTCGTCCCGGTAGGGGACGCGGGTGAGGCGGGCGCCGTAGCCCGCCGCGTGGAAGACGAAGGTGGGGTAGGCGCCGTCGGAGGTGACGACGGACGTTCCCGGCTCCACCAGGAGGCGCACGAGGAGGCCGAGGAGACCGTCGATCCCCTCGCCGACCACCACCTGGTCCTGTCCGACCCCGTGGCGGGCGGCGATCGCCGCCTTCAGGTCGTGGTTCTCCGGGTCGCCGTAACGCCAGGCGCCCGCCGCCGCCTCCGCCATCGCCCGGAGCGCGGCGGGGGAGGGGCCGAAGGCGCTCTCGTTGGCGCCGAGGCGGGCGCGGAAGGCCGCGCCGCGGCTGCGCTCCTGGGTTTCGGGGCCGACGAAGGGCACGGACGCCGGCAGGCCGGCGACGAGGGTCGTGAAGCGCGGACCGGGCGGGACGGCGATCCGGTCGGCGGGATGGCTGGCCAAGGGCGTCCTCCGGCGGCGGCTTGCCCCAAGGCGGGCCGGCGACCCGGCGGGGCATGTCACGGTCTTCTCCGACCGTTCTGCCAGCCGCGGGCGGGCCGCGGCAAGCGCCCCCGCGGTCGCCGCCGACCGTTCAGTGGCGGCGCCGCTCGCCCTCGAGGGCGAGGTAGACCTTCACCCAGAACTGGATGTCCGCCTCCTCGTCGGCGATGGCCGCCTGGTGCGCCCGGACGATGGCGATCACCGGCGCCATCTCCCCGAACGTGGCCTCCAGCATGTAGGTGGCGTCGCCCACCTCGAGGCCGCAGCGGGGATGGGGCGCGCCGACGATGTCGATGATGGCGTCGATGGTCGAAAGGTCGCTGTCCGTCATGACGTTTCACCGGGCGTTGAGCGGCGTTGCGTGCAAGCCGAACGTTAAGGGAGGGACTGCTGAACCGCGATACCCACGGATCGGGGAGGGCGGGGCGCGGGTGGTCGATCTTTTCCACAAGCGAAGGTAGATTGATCAGGTCGGGGCGCGCGCGGGGTGCCGCGCCCGCCGTCCAGGGCAGCGGCGATGGACGAGGGCGGACAGGGGCGGGCGGCCGGCGACGGCGCCACGGCCCGGAAAGCGGTGCGGGCGGCCGGAGCGGCCGCCGGACCGGGGGCGACGCCGGGAGAGCCCGGGCACGCGGACGCGGCCGGCCGGTCGGCGGGCGCCGGGCCGGACGGGGCGGCGGCCGTCTCGGGCGGACGGCTCGAGGCCCTGATGGGCGCCGTCGCCGAGGCGGCGAGCGTGGAGGCCGCCGTCCGGGCGATCCGTGACGGGCTGCCGGCGCGGCACGTGTCCTACATCGCCGCGCGGCGGGGGCAGGAGCCCCACAGGGACCCTTACGTGCGCACGACCTACCCGGCCGCTTGGATCGCCCGGTACCTCTTCATGGAGTACTGGAAGGTGGACCCGGTTCTGATCGAGGGGTTTCGCCGCTCCCGTCCGTTCGACTGGTCGGCGCTCGAGGGCGCCGACCCGGCTCGCGCGGCCTTCTTCGCCGACGCGCGTGCCCACGGCGTCGGGGCCAACGGCCTGCTCGTGCCGCTCGTGAACCGGCACGGGCGGCGGGCGATCCTGTCGGTCTCCACCGAACGGGAGGGCGAGGCGTTCGCCGCCTGGCGCGCCGCCGTGCTCGAGCCGCTGCTCGCGCTCGGGAGCGTGGTCCACGCCCGCGCCGTCCACGAGGTCTTCGGCGACGCGCCGCCGCCGCCGCGCCTGTCCCCGCGGGAGCGGGAGGTGCTGGCGTGGATCGGCGAGGGCAAGGAAGTGCCCGACATCGCCATCATCACCGGCCTGTCGGAGCACACGGTGCGCACCTACCTGAAGTCGGCGCGCCTGAAGCTCGAGTGCGGCACGAGGGCCCAGGCCGTGGTGAAGGCGGAGCGGCTCGCCCTTCTCGCCAGCGAGGACGAGTAGGCGAGGAGGACGGGCAGCGCGCAGCGGGCGAGGAAGAGCGCGGCGGCGGGATCGACGGGCACCGCCGCCTCCTCAGGCCGCCGCGAGGGCGCCCGCGTCCGGCGCCGGCGCCAGGACGGGCAGCGGACGGCAAAGGCGCGCGGAAAGATCGTCGAGAGCGGCCGCGCTCACCTCCATGAGACCGAGGTGGACGGGGCCGTGGCCGAAGCCGGGCGCCGTGCCGATCACGTCGATGCGGGCGCCCGCGCGCCGCCAGGTCCTCAGGCGCACGTCGTCGAAGTTGGCGAGGAAGGCCTCGGCCCCGGCCGCGACGCCGAACTCCACCCCCGCGATCAGCATCGCCCTCAGCACGTCGAGGCGCTCGCCGTGGCGGCCGTGGGCGCGAATCTTCCCGTCGTCGAGGCACAGCCGCGTGCACTCCCACACGAAGGGGGAGGCGAGGAGGGCGGCGTCCGGCACGGTGTCGGCGAAGACGTCGGACAGGAGGGTGGGGCCCGTGGTCGGCAGGAAGCGGGCGGCGGCGTAAAGGTGCCGCGCCGCCGCGTCGGTGTGGAGGAGGTAGACGGGCGACAGGTCGTCGTAGCGGTCACGCTCCTCCGCGCCCGCGACGTCCACCCAGCCGAGCCGCTCGCCGAAGACGCGGGCGCGCAGGGCGAACATCTGCCGCATGAGCTCTTGATGACGGTCGGCCTCGGCGCCTTCCGCGATGAAATACATCCGGGATCCCCACTGCTGTTGTGCAGTGCGGATCGTATCGGGGAAAAAGATGGCGGGATTTACTTGGAAATTACGGACGCTTGTCCCCGCCGGGCGGTGGCGGAGACGGGCGCTTCACCGGGGCCTCCGGGGGCCGGCGGGTGCGCTTTCCCCGCCCCGCCGCGGGGACAAGCGGGCCGCGGCGTCAGACGATGCGGCCCGGGGACAGGATGCCGGCCGGGTCGAAGACCGTCTTGAGCTGCCGCATGAGGCGCAGGTCGAGCTCGCTCCGGACCGTCGGGACGAGCTTGCGTTTCAGGCGGCCGATGCCGTGCTCGGCGGCGATGGAGCCACCGTAGCGGCGCACGACGGCGTGGACGGCCTCGTTCATGGCGTCCCAGCCCGCGAGGAAGGCCGCCTTGTCCGCACCCTCCGGCTGGGTGACGTTGAAGTGGATGTTGCCGTCCCCGAGGTGGCCGAACGGCACGGGCCGGCAGCCGGGCACGAGGACGGTCACCGCCGCCGAGGCCTCGGCGATGAAGGCCGGCACGTCCGCCACCGGCACGGCGACGTCGTGCTTGATGGAGCCGCCCTCGAAGCGCTGGACCTCCGACATGTCGTGGCGCAGCTTCCACAGGGCCGCGCGCTGGTCGAGGCTTTCCGCGATCACCGCGTCGCGCACGCCCCCCGCCTCGATAGCCTCGGCGAGGACGGCCTCCATCGCCTCCCGGGCGCTCCCGTCGGCGCGGCCCGAGGCCGTCTCCACGAGGACGTACCAGGGGTGTGCGTCGGCGAACGGGTCCCGTGCGCCGGCCATGTGGGTGGTGACGAAGGCGATCCCGATGCGCGGTATGAGCTCGAAGGCGGTGACGGTGCCGCTGGCCGCGGCGCGGAAGCGGGCGAGGAGGTCGAGGGCGGCGGCCGGGTCGTCCACCGCGGCCATCGCCACGTCCTCGGCGGCGGGAAGGGGGAAGAGCTTCAGCGTCGCGGCCGTGACGATGCCGAGGGTGCCCTCCGAGCCGATGAACAGGTGCTTGAGGTCGTAGCCCGTGTTGTCCTTGCGCAGCTTGCGCAGGCCCTGCCAGATCTCGCCCGTGCCGAGCACCACCTGGAGGCCGAGCACCAGGTCCCGCGTGTTGCCGTAGGCGAGGACGCCGGTGCCGCCCGCGTTGGTGGAGATGTTGCCGCCGATCCGGCACGAGCCCTCCGAGGCGAGGGTGAGGGGGAAGAGCCGCCCCGCCTCCCGCGCGGCGGCGTGGATGCGCTCCAGGATGACGCCCGCCTCCACGGTGAT
>CAZJNX010000194.1:0-8985 GCA_964547415.1 uncultured Hyphomicrobiales bacterium | reverse complement strand
CTGCATGGAGGGGCCGCAGTTCTCCTCGCTCGCCGAGAGCCAGATCTACCGCGACAGGGGCCACGACGTCATCGGGATGACCAACATGCCCGAGGCGAAACTGGCCCGGGAGGCGGAGATCTGCTACGCGACCGTGGCGATGGTGACTGACTTCGACAGCTGGCACCCGGAGCACGGGGAGGTGGACATCAAGGAGATCATCCGCACCATGCAGGAGAACGCCGCCCATGCCCAGCGGCTTCTCGCCCGCCTCGCGCTCGACTTCCCCGCCGAGCACGAGCCCTGCCCCGTCGGCTCCGACACCGCCCTCGAACACGCCATTATCACCGCCCCGGAGGCGCGCGATGCGGACCTCCTCGCCAAGCTCGACGCCGTCGCGGGCCGCGTCCTCACCCGCGGCGCCTGAGGCGGCGCGCCCCGTTTTCCTCCTCGAGAAGACCCTCCCGGACCCATGACGAATGTTTCCAAGCCCTCCCTCGCGGACCTCGTGCGCACGATCCCGGACTATCCGAAGCCCGGGATCATGTTCCGCGACGTGACGACCCTCCTCGCCCACCCCTACGGCCTGCGCGCGGCGGTGGACGCCCTCGTGTGGCCCTACCTGTTGCAGAAGATCGACGTGGTGGCGGGGATCGAGGCGCGGGGCTTCATCCTGGGCGGGGCGGTGGCGCACCAGCTCGGCAAGGGCTTCATTCCGATCCGCAAGAAGGGCAAGCTGCCGGCCAAGACCATCGGACAGGACTACACGCTGGAATACGGCGTCGACCGGATCGAGATGCACCAGGACGCCATCGGCCCGGGCCAGCGCGTGCTCATCGTGGACGACCTGATCGCGACGGGCGGCACGGCGGAGGCGGCCGTCGCCCTCATCGAGCAGGCGGGCGGGGTGGCCGCGGGCGCCGCCTTCGTGATCGACCTGCCCGACCTCGGCGGCTCCCGCCGCCTGGAGGACCGCGGCCTCGGCGTCCACGTCCTGATGGAGTTCGAGGGCGACTGACGCGCCACCGCCTCACCTGCCGGACGGCCATGGCACCGGCGGCGCCGTCGGCTGTCCATTCCGCCGGTGAGACGGATCTCGCCGACGGTCCGCCGGAGCCGCCCTCCCGAAATGCGCCGGAAACGGGCCGGGACGATCCGGCGCCGCTTGACGGCGTTCATGGCCGGCGCGAAGCATCGGGCGCCCCATGATCGGGGGAAGAAAAAGCCGATGCGGACAAAGAGAGACCCGATGCACACACCCACTCGCCGCGCCTTCCTGTCCCTCGCCGCCCTCGGGGGGCTCGCCGCGGCCTTGCCGGTCCGGGCCGGCGAGGGCGTGCCGCTGGTCGTCTACCACTCGCCCACCTGCGGATGCTGCGGGGCGTGGGCCGACCACGTGGAGGCGGCGGGCTTCCGCGTCCGGCGCCTCGCCGTGGAGGACGTGGCGCCGCTGAAGGACCGGTTCGGCGTCGACGGGGACCTGCGCTCCTGCCACACCGCCGTCGTCGGCGGCTACGTGATCGAGGGGCACGTGCCGGCCGACGACATCCGACGCCTGCTCGCGGAGCGGCCGGCGGCGACGGGCCTTGCCGTGCCCGGCATGCCCATGGGCTCTCCCGGCATGGAAGGGGGGTGGTCCGATCCCTACGAGGTGGTGCTGTTCGCGCCCGAGAGACGGCGCGTCTTCGCCCGCTACTGACGGCCGGCCTTCGCGGCGCGGGCGACGGCATCCGCAAGGTCGGGGGACAGGGTGGCGCGGGCCGCCTCGAAGCCTTCCCACGGGTCTGCCTTCAGCTGCGACAGGCGGCGGGGGAGCGTCTTGATGGTATAGGCGTCCGCGCCCTTGAGGCGGGACAGTTCGTCCCAGCGCACGGGCGTCGCCACCGTCGCCGCCGCCCGGGCGCGGGGGCTGAACGGAGCGATGGCGGTGGCGCCGCGGGCGTTGCGCAGCCAGTCCACGAAGATGCGCCCGCGGCGCGCCGCCTTCGAGGCCCGGGCGAGGTAGCGGTCCGGGTCGGCGGCGGCGAGAGCACGGGCAAGGGCCGCGGAGAACGGCTTCACCACGCCCCAGTCCGCCGTGCCGTCGAGCGGCACGATCACGTGGATGCCCTTGCCGCCCGTCAGAAGCGGGAACGAGGGAAGGTCCACCGCCGACAGGAGATCGCGCACCTCGCGGGCGGCGTCCCGCACGTCGTCGAACGCAAGACCCTCGGCGGGGTCGAGGTCGAACACCATCCGGTCCGGGTGGTCGACGGCGGCGGCCGGCGCGCCCCACACGTGGAGTTCGAGGGCACCGATCTGGGCGCAGGCGGCAAGGCCCGCCGCGTCCTCGATCACGAGGTAGGGCTCCTTTCCCCCGCCCTTCTCGCGGATCGGCAGCGGCTTGAGCGCGTCGGGCAGGCCGCGGGCGTGGTGCTTCTGGAAGAAGCAGGCCTCCCCCTCCCCGTCCGGACAGCGCACCAGCGACAGGGGGCGGCCAACGACGTGGGGGAGCATCACGTCCGCGACCTGCGCGAAGTAGTCGGCGAGGTCGCGCTTCGTCAGGTCCGTTGCCGGGTAGAGCACCTTGTCCGGGCTGGTGAGGGTCGGCATCGGCGGTCTTTCGGCATCCGTGTCGGCGGTGGCGCCGCGCTCGGCGGAGCGGCTGACGGCGCGGGCGGGCTTGTCCTCCCTGAGGCCGCGGAAGCTCGGGTGGCGCAGGATGCCGTCGGCCGTCGTCTCCGTGTAGCGCACCACGGCCACGAGATCGGGCCG
The DNA here is from genome assembly GCA_964547415.1 of uncultured Hyphomicrobiales bacterium. Classification (GTDB taxonomy): domain Bacteria; phylum Pseudomonadota; class Alphaproteobacteria; order Rhizobiales; family Amorphaceae; genus CAZJNX01. Next base: position 6,252 of record CAZJNX010000194.1, on the reverse strand, counting down.
TACGAAGCGGGCGCCGCGGGCGGCCTCCCGCGGCAGGTCCTCGAACGGGGCGGTCTTGCGGGCGCGGGCCTCCATGAGCGCTGCGAGGCGCTCGGATGTGTCGGCCGAAAACCCGCTGCCGACGCGGCCGCGGTAGACGAGGCGCCCGCCCTCGTGGGTGCCGACGAGGAGGGAGGCGAAGGGCTTGCCACGCACGGTCGACGGCGTGTAGCCGCCCACCACCATCTCCTCCTCGTTGATGCACTTGACCTTGAGCCAGCCCCGCGTGCGGCCCGAGCGGTAGCGCCCCTCCGCGCGCTTCGACACGATCCCCTCGGCGCCGAGGCGGCAGGCCTCCTCGAACACGCGCGGCCCCGCGCCCTCCACGTGGTCCGAATAGCGCAGCACCGGGTCGTCCCGGGGGAGGATCTCGCGAAGGTGCGCCTTGCGCTTCAGGAGAGGTTTGTCGCGCAGGTCCGTCCCGTCGCGGTGGAGGCAGTCGAAGAAGGTGGCCTCCACCGCCCCGCCCTCGGCCATCGCCTTCTGGAGGGAGGAGAAGTCGGTGCGCCCGCGCCCGTCCCGCGCCACCGCCTCCCCGTCGAGGACGGCCGTCCCGGCGTCGAGGCCGGCGGCGGCGCGGACGATGTCCGGGAAGCGGTTGGTCCAGTCCTTGCCCGAGCGGGTGAAGACGCGCACCTTGTCCCCGTCCTTCACGAGGATCACGCGGTAGCCGTCGAGCTTGATCTCGTGGATCCAGTCCTCGCCCGCGGGCGCGCCGGCCTTGAGGGTGGCGAGGGCCGGCTTCACGAAGGCGGGCTTCGCCGGCCCGCGACGGGCGGGCGTCCGCGCCGCCTTTTTCTGCTCGCACGCCGCGCCGTCCCGGGAGGCCTCCTCGCGGGCGATCGCCTCCATGGTGCGGCCGGTCGCGATGCTGGTGGTGAAGCGGGAAACAGGGTCCGCTTGCGGGTCCTCGCGGCCGTCCCGCTCCTTCACGAGGAGCCAGTTCTCCCTGTTCTCGCCGCTCTTTCCCTTCATGCGCACCAGCGCGAAGTCGCCGGACAGGCGCTTTCCCGCGATGCCGAAGGAGAGCTTGCCGCGGGAAAGGCCCTCGTCCACGTCGCCGTGGGGCTCCCAGGTGCCCTCGTCCCACAGCATGACCGTGCCGCCGCCGTACTCGCCCTTGGGGATCGTGCCCTCGAAGGTTCGGTAGTCGAGCGGGTGGTCCTCGGTGCGCACGGCGAGGCGCTTGTCGGCGGGGTCGAGGCTCGGCCCCTTGGTGACGGCGAAGGACAGGAGCGCACCGTCGTGCTCGAGGCGCAGGTCATAGTGGAGGCGGCGGGCGGCGTGCTTCTGGATGGCGTAGGCGCGGCCCGTCTTGTCCGCCGCCGCCTCGCGGGGCGCGGGCTCAGGCGTCCTTGCGAAGTCGCGCTTTTCCCGGTAGCGCTCGAGGCGGTCCGCCGTCGCCATCCCGCGTCAGCCCACCTTCTTCGTGCGCGAGCGTCCGGAGGACGAGGACGAGGAGCGCCCGCCGCCCTTCGTCCCGCCGGAGGACGCGGCGCCCTTGCGCGGCGCGGTCTTCTTCGGCGTCTCCCCGCCGGTGTCCTCGGCGAGGCTCTTCTTGAGGGCGTCCATCAGGTCGACCACGTTGCCCCCGCGCCGGCCGCCCTTCTCGTCCCCGACGGCGACCACCGCCTCGCCCGCGCGCTTTCGCGCGATGAGTTCGCGCAGGGCCTCCGCATAGTGGTCGGTGAAGCGTTCGGGCTCGAACGGAGCGGACTTCTTGGCGATGAGCTCGGTGGCGAGCTCCATCATGTCCGGGTCCACCGCGATGTCGGGGATGTCGGCGAAGATCGAATCGCTCGAGCGCACCTCGTTCGCATACCGGAGCGTCTCGAGGAGGAGGCCCTTGCCGCACGGGCGCACGGCGACGAGGTACTCCCGCCCGCGCATGGTCATCTGCCCGAGGCCCACCTTGGCGGCGTCCTTCAGGGCCTCGCGGACCACGACGAAGCCCTCCTCCGCCGCCTCGCCCTCGGGCACCACGTAGTAGGGGCGGTCGAAGTAGCGCGGGTCGATCTCCCCCTCGTCCACGAACTGGGCGAGGCGGATGGCGTGGCGGCTCTCGAGGCGGATCTCCTCGAGCTCGTCGCCTTCTAGGATCACGTAGCGGTCGTCCCCGAGGTCGTAGCCCTTCACGATCTCGTCGGACGGGACCGGGCCGACGCCCGCGGCAACCTTCTCGTAGCGGATCCGCTGCCCGCTCGGCTTGTGGATCTGCCGCAGGGAGATGGACGCGGCGCTCTCCGTCGCCGCGTAGAGGGAGACGTCGATCGACACCAGCGACAGGCGCAGGTGCCCCTTCCAGTAGGTGCGCGGCCTTGCCATTGACGCTGAACCCCGGCGGACGGCGGCCGGTTCCGCCGGCGCCTAAAGAAGCTCGGCCGGAAAGAACGGCGCGCGGCGGGCGAAGCGGCGCGTCTGCTCCAGCGGGAACGGCAGGATCTGCCCGGTCCGCTCGGGCGGCTCCAGGAGCACGTTGTCGAGGGCGACGCGCCGCCACAGCGCCAGCGCCCCCGCCCCGTCCGCCGGGGCGCCGGCGGCCGCGTCGCCGAGGTGGGAGGCGAACAGGCGGCGGCGCAGGGACGAGGCGCTGCGCCGGTCACGCCAGGCGACGCCCACTTCCGTGTCCCAGTTCATGCTGCGCGGGTTGAGGTTCGCCGAGGAGACGATCGCCTCCCGGTCGTCGGCCACCGCGATCTTGGCGTGGACGTAGATGGCACCCGCGCCGAACACCGAATCGCGCTCCGACTCCTCCTCCCGTGGCCGGCGGGTGGCGAGGGTGAACAGACCGCAGCGCGGGCCGAAGGCGGCCTTCACCTCCTCGAGGGCCCGGGTCTGCAGCCATTCGCCGTGGCGCATGGACAGGCCGTGGTCGTCGTAGAAGGCGACGTCCTCCGGCGCGGGCGGCAGCACCATCAGGAGATGGAGGTCCCGCGCCTGCCGCGCCCGGCGGACGAGCGCGTCGGTGAGCACCGGGTCGCGGAAGAACTGGGTCTCCACGTACAGAAGGTCCTCCGCCCCGGCCACCAGGTCGAGGTAGGCGTCCTCGATGCGCCGCTCCTGCGGCTTCGGCCCGATGGCGAAGGGAGACCGGCTGCGGCTCGAGCGGGTGACGACCAGGTCGACGCGCCGCCCGTCCTCTTCGCCCGCGCCGTTCCCGGGCTCGGCGGCGAGGCGGAAGAGCGCCTCGACCGGCTCCTCCACGGGCTCCTGGACCGGGGGAAGGCGGGTCGGCCCGTCGAGGGCCGCCGGGATCCCGATCCCCCGCTCCCGCGACAGGGTGGCGAAGCGCGGGACCTCGTGGTTCCAGTGGGAGACGAACCAGCGGTCGACGTCCCGCGCGGGCGCGCCCTCGAGCCGGACCATGACGTCGTGCCAGGTGGTGGGGGCCGGGCGGTCGTGGTCGTGGGTGTCGAAGCGGCGATCGTCGATGTCGAGCCCGCCGACGAACGCCGTCTCCCCGTCCACCACGAGCACCTTCTGGTGGTGGGAGGCGGGCCACAGGCGAATCGGCGGCCACGGGCGCACCGCAAGGCCGTGGCCGTTGCGGCGCACGTAGGGCTTCAGCCCCGGGGCGTGGGAAAGGTCGTCCCCGTCCTCCAGTTCGCCCAGGAGCTTGCGGATCTTGAACCAGGCGACGGGCCAGAAGAGCATCCTGAGCGCCGCACCCACCTCGCCCTCGTGGGGAACGGCGATGATCTCCGCCCGGCCGCGGGGCTCTTCGGACCGGCGCCAGGTCGCGACCGCCTCGCCGAAACCCGCCAGGGAGCGCCAGGCGGTGCGGTGGAGGCCCGTCATCACGACCGGGTCGAAGTCCGCCAGCGCGATCCGCACGTCCACCCCCCGCGCGACCGCGTCCGCCACGAGCTCGCCCCAGGTGTGCAGGCCCGCCCGCCGCGCCTCGTCGGAAACGGGGCGGGAATCGGGATCGAAGATGCGGAAGGAGGCCCGCACCGAGGTGCGGGCGGTGAGGATCGCCCGCTCGATGGCGGGATAGGCGCTCTGCGCGTCGATGAGTGGTTCCACGGCCGGTGCCTTCAGTGCCGCTTGGCGCCTCGGATCGAAGGCGACGTTCATGTCGGGTCCCGGATCGGGCCTCCTGTTCGCGCCGTGCCCCGCGCGTTCCGACGGCGGCCGAAGGGACGGCGGGATGGCGCGCGCCGGGCGGTCACAGCCTCGTTCGGATCGTGAACGCGGCGGGACGATAAAGGTTCATCGAAGTGAGAGCCGCGGCGACCGGCGACCTGGCGTCCCCATCCTGATGAAGCCGACCACGGATCGCGGGTCCAGCGGACGGTTGCTCGCGTTTTACGCCCTATCAAGGCTGTCTTTTTCTTCGCATATCGCATAGGTGAGGCCGCAGGACCCGACGGCCACACTTGGGCTGTCCTCCGTGCCGGTGGCGGGCACGTCCGGAGCTGGCGGGTGATCCGCGCCCCCTCCCACGACGGCAGCGGGACGGCCGCTCACCGAGGAGACCGCGAGCGGACTCGTCCGCACGATCGACCGACGGCGAATCCACCGGATGGTGGCGTGGCACTCACGTGGATCCCGTCGCCGGAGCGGCTCGGTCCGACCGTCCGGCTGCCGGGCCGGCGGCGGCGGTCGGGCCGCAGGCGGGTCAGGACGGCCCGTCCTCGCCCGCCTCGCCGTTCTCGCCGTTGTCGCCGTTGTCGCCGTTCTCCTCCGCCTCGCTGATGCGCTCCACGGAGACGACCTTCTCGTCCGGGCCGGTGGCGAAGACGATGACGCCCTGGGTGGCGCGGCCGGCGACGCGGATCTGGTTGACCGGGCAGCGGATCAGCTGGCCGCCGTTCGTCACCAGCATGATCTGGTCGGTCTCCTCGACGGGGAAGGCGGCGGCGAGCGGCCCGTTGCGGCTGTTCACCGCCATCGCGGCGATGCCCTTTCCGCCGCGGCCCGTCACGCGGTACTCGAACGCCGAGGAGCGCTTGCCGAAGCCGTTCTCCGAGACGGTGAGGATGACCTGCTCGGCCGCGCTCATCTCCGCGTAGCGCTCTGGCCCGAGCTCCACGCCGCTGCCGGCCTCCGCCTCCTCCTCGCCCGCCTCGGGCGCGACGTCCCCCTCGCCCGCCACGGCGCGGCGCATCTTGAGGTAGGCGAGGCGTTCGGCCGGGTCGGCGTCGAAGTGGCGCAGGATCGACATGGAGATCACCTCGTCCCCGCGGCCGAGCGCGATGCCGCGCACGCCGGTGGAGGTGCGGCCGGCGAACACGCGCACGTCCGTCACCTGGAAGCGCATGGCCTGGCCGAGGCGGGTGGTGAGGAGGACGTCGTCCTCCGGCGTGCAGACCTGGACGCCCACGATGCCGTCGCCCTCGTCGAGCTTCATGGCGATCTTGCCGGCCCGGTTCACGTTGGTGAAGTCGGACAGCTTGTTGCGCCTGACGCGGCCCGAGCGGGTGGCGAACATAACGTCGAGCTCACCCCAGGTCTCCTCGTCCTCCGGCAGCGGCATGATGGAGGAGATCACCTCGCCCTGCTCGAGCGGCAGGATGTTGACGAGGGCCTTGCCGCGGGCCTGGGGCGCGGCGAGCGGCAGGCGCCAGACCTTCTCCTTGTAGACGATGCCGCGGGAGGAGAAGAACAGCACCGGCGTGTGGGTGCTCGCCACGAACAGGCGGGAGACGAAGTCCGCCTCCTTCATCGACATGCCCGACCGGCCCTTGCCGCCGCGGCGCTGGGCCCGGTAGGTGCCGAGCGGCACGCGCTTGATGTAGCCGGCGTGGGACACGGTGACGACCATGTCCTCGCGCTGGATGAGGTCCTCGTCCTCGAAGTCGAGGCCGCCCTCCACGATCTCGGTCCGCCGCGGGGTGGCGAACTGGTCGCGGATCTCGGCGAGCTCGTCCTTGACGATCTCGAACACGCGGGTGCGCGAGCGCAGGATCTCGAGATAGTCGCGGATCTCGTCGGCGAGCTTCTGGAGCTCGTCGCCGATCTCCTCACGGCCGAGGGCGGTGAGGCGCTGCAGGCGCAGGTCCAGGATGGCCCGGGCCTGCTCCTCGGTGAGACGGATGGTGCCGTCCTCGCGCACCTGGTGGCGCGGGTCGGCGATCAGCTGGACGAGGGGCACCATGTCCCTGGCCGGCCAGTCCCGCGCCATCAGCTCGGCCCGGGCGGTGGCCGGGTCGGGCGAGGTGCGGATGAGGCGGATCACCTCGTCGATGTTGGCGACCGCGATGGCGAGGC
>CAZJNX010000193.1:0-9112 GCA_964547415.1 uncultured Hyphomicrobiales bacterium | reverse complement strand
CACCGAGCGCTGCATGTCGGTCACCTCCTCGGGCCGCTCGTCGATGAGGAGCACGATGAGGTAGCACTCGGGATGGCGGGTGGTGATGGACCGGGCGATGTTCTGGAGGAGCACCGTCTTGCCGGTCCGCGGCGGCGCGACGATCAGCGCACGCTGGCCCTTGCCGAGGGGCGCGACGATGTCGATGACCCGGGCCGAGGTGTCCTTCACCGTCGGGTCCGGGATTTCCATGTTGAGCCGCTCTTGCGGGTACAGCGGCGTCAGGTTGTCGAAGTGGATCTTGTGCCGGGCTTTCTCCGGCTCCTCGAAGTTGATCGTGTTCACCTTGAGGAGGGCGAAGTAACGCTCACCCTCCTTCGGGCTTCTGATCTGTCCTTCGACGGTGTCACCGGTGCGGAGCGAGAAGCGGCGAATCTGCGACGGCGAGACGTAGATGTCGTCCGGGCCGGGCAGATAGTTTGCGTCGGGCGAGCGCAGGAAGCCGAAACCGTCCTGCAGGACCTCGACGACGCCCGAACCCGTGATCTCGACCTCGCGGCCCGCGAGCTGCTTCAGGATGCCGAACATCAACTCCTGCTTGCGCAGGGTGCTGGCGTTTTCGACGTCGAGCTCCTCGGCGAACGCGATCAGGTCGGGCGGACTTTTGGACTTGAGCTCCTGGAGCTTCATTTCCCTCATGGGATGGTTGTTCCCTGACAAGTCCTGCGACCTGTCTGCGGCCGCGAGGCGGTTGTGCCGTATGGGAAGAGGCTGGAGAAATCGCCTGGCGCCGGATGGTGCGTTCCGGCGATGACAGCGTGCGTGAGGTGCCTGTCAGCTCAGCGACGTGATGGCAGCATAAGCGCGAGTCGCCCCGCTTTCAAGCACCCCGACGCCCTTTTTCGTCAAAAGGGCTTCACGATCACCATGATGACCGCGACGATCATGAGGAGCGTCGGGATCTCGTTCACGACGCGGTAGAACCGGTCCCCGTGGGCGTTCCGGTCGTCCGCGAACGTCCGCACGGCCCGGGCGAGGTACATGTGGACAGCGGTGAGCCCGAGCACGGCCGCCAGCTTCAGGTGGAGCCAGCCCGCCGTCCAGGCCTGCGTCACCCAGATGAGGGCGAGGCCGAAGACCCAGGACGAGATCATCGCCGGCGTGCCGATGGCCTTGAGGAGCCGCCGTTCCATCACCTTGAACGTCTCGGACTGGGGCGAGCCCACCGGCGCGGCCACATGGTAGACCATCAGCCGCGGCAGGTACAGGATCGCCGCCATCCACGCGATGATCGACAGCACGTGGAGGGCCTTCAGCCAGAGGTAATACTGGGACAGGTCCATCGGGGTTCCGTGGTGGCGGCGCGGGCAGCGCCGACCGGTGATCTAGCGCCGGGAGCGGATCCGGTCCAGCACCGCCTCGACGTTGGCGATGGGGGTCTCGAGGGAGATGCCGTGGCCGAGGTTGAACACGAACGGGCCGCCGCCGAAGGCGTCGAGGATCCGGTCCACCGCCTCGAGGAGCTGCGGGCCGCCGGCCACGAGCCGCGCCGGGTCCAGATTGCCCTGGATCGGCAGCCGCGCCTGCAGGGCCCTGCCCGCGGCATAGGACACCGACCAGTCGAGGGAAACGGCGTCCACGCCCGCCTCGTCCACGAAGTCCGGATAGAGCGTGCCCGCACCCCGCGGAAAGCCGATCACCGGCACGCCCGGGTGGGCCTCGTGGATGCGCCGGGCGATCTCGCGGATCGGCGCGATCGAGAAGCGCCGGAAACCCTCCTCGTCCAGGGAGGACGCCCAGCTGTCGAAGATCTGGATCGCCTGCGCGCCCGCGTCGAGCTGGGCGAGGCAGTGGCGGGTACAGCCGTCCACCAGCAGGTCGACGAGGCGGGCGAAGGCGTCCGGGTGGGCCATCGAGGCCTTGCGGGCCGGGAAATGGTCGCCGCCGCCCTTGCCGCCGATCATGTAGGTGGCGAGCGTCCACGGGGCGCCGGTGAAGCCGATGAGCTCGACGTCCGCGGGCAGGGCGGCACGAATGCCCCGCACCGCCTCGTAGACGGGGGCGAGGCGATCCTCGATGCGGTCGGCGGACAGACCCGAGAGATCGGTCGGGTCGATGGGCTCGAGGCGCGGGCCCTCGCCCTCCACGAACCAGACCTTCTGACCGAGCCCGTCCGGCACCACCAGGATGTCTGAAAACAGGATCGAGGCGTCGTAGCCGAAGCGGCGGATGGGCTGGAGCGTCGCCTCGATGGCGAGCTCGGCCGTGTAGCAGAAGTCGAGGAAGGTGGGGGCCTTCTTGCGCAGCTCGCGGTACTCCGGGAGGTAGCGGCCCGCCTGGCGCATGAACCAGACCGGCGGCGGGACCTGCCGCTCGCCCGCCAGCGCCTTCAGGAGAGAGGGCCTCACGGCCGCCTCCTCGCCAACGTCCGCCCCCGTTCCGGACGGTTCCCGATCCCGTTCCTCAAGACTCATGAATCCCTTGATTGTGGTTGATGTTGGGGGGCGGGACTGCGTGCACAACCCACCTGTCAACACGGCCTGACACCTTTTGGCACGGCACGGCCGCCGTTGGGAAGGGGTTGTCCAGAAGAAGGGCGGGCGCCGCTGCTTGACGGGGCGATCGTGTCTTCCGCCGAGAACCGGGCGGGGTTGCGCGGCCAGCGCGAGGGATCGATAACATGTCGAATGCTCAGGGATCGGCGAGGACGGTCGTCCCGTCGCTCCGTCCGGGGCCCGTGCCGTCCACCGTCCCGTCCACGGTCGAAAACCCGGCGGACACGCGGGCGCCTTTTCACCGCTCTTCCCGGCCGGCGAGCCGACGCCCGGCGCACCCGCGCGCGCCTCCACGGAAAGGAACACCGTTTGTCACCGGCCGTTCCCACCTTCGTGCACCTGCACCTCGTCTCCGACTCGACGGGCGAGACGCTGATGACCGCCTCGCGCGCGGCCGCCGCCCGCTACGAGGACGTGGAGCCGATCGAGCACGTCTACCCGCTGGTGCGCTCGGAGCGCCAACTGGAGCGGGTGCTGGCCGAGATCGAGGCCGCTCCCGGCATCGTGATGTTCACCCTCGTCGACACGGCGATCTCCTCCCGCCTCCTCGAGGCGTGCCGGGAGATGAGCCTTCCCTGCCTCGACGTCCTCGATCCGCTGGTCGCCGTCTTCCAGTCCTACCTCAACGTGACGGCGAAGGCGCGGGTCGGCGGGCAGCACGAGCTCGACCGGGACTACTTCGACCGGATCGAGGCGCTCAACTTCGCCATGCACCACGACGACGGCGCGCTGCCGGCCGACATCGACCAGGCCGACGTCGTCCTCATCGGCGTGTCGCGCACCTCGAAGACGCCGACGAGCATCTACCTCGCCAACCGCGGGGTGAAGACGACGAACCTGCCCATCGTCAACGACATCCCGCCGCCGCCGCACCTGTTCAAGGCGAAGCGGGCCCTCGTGGTCGGCCTCGTGGCGAGCGCGGAGCGGATCGTGCAGCTCCGCGAGAACCGCCTGCTGTCGATCAACGCCATGTCGGCGCGGACGAGCTACGTGGACCGTCAGGCGATCGCCAAGGAAATCGCCTTCACCCGCCGCCTGTGCGCCGAGAACGGCTGGCCGGTGATCGACGTGACCCGCCGGTCCATCGAGGAGACGGCCGCCGCCATCGTTGCGCTGCTCACCAACAGGCGCTACGGCTCCCGCCTTTCCGAAGACCTGCCGCAGGAATGATGGCCAGCGTCGTCCTCGCCTCCCGCAGTGCCGCCCGCGGCCGCCTCCTCGCCGCGGCGGGGGTCAGCTTCGTCACCGAGCCGGCCGACATCGACGAGCGCGCCATCGAGGCCGCCGCGGTCGCCGAGGGCCCGGGTCCCATGGACCTCGCGCTGCGCCTCGCCGAGGAGAAGGCCGCCGTCGTGGCACGGCGCCGGCCCGACGCCCTCGTCATCGGCGCCGACCAGACGCTCGACCTCGACGGGGAGTGCCTGTCGAAGCCCGCGTCCCTCGATGAGGCGCGGGCCCAGCTGATGCGCCTGCGCGGCCGCGTCCACCGCCTCCACGCGGCGGTGTGCACCCTCGGCTGCGCCAGCGGCCAGGTCTTCCGCCACGTGTCGAGCGCGCGCCTCGCGGTGCGCCCCTTCAGCGAGGCGTTCCTGGAGGACTACCTCGAGGGGTGCGGCACGCGCGTCCTCGAGAGCGTCGGCGGCTACCACCTCGAGGGCCACGGCATCCAGCTGTTCGAGGCCGTGGAGGGGGACTTCTTCACCATCCTCGGCCTGCCCATGCTGCCCCTCCTTCGCCACCTGAGGGCCTGCGGCGTCCTCATGGAATGAGCCCGGACGCCCGGGCGCGGACCGACAGGGAGAAGAGACCCGTTGAGTTCCCATCCGCCCACCGCGGCCGTCATCGGCTGGCCCATCGCCCATTCGCGCTCGCCCCTCGTCCACCGCTACTGGCTCGCCCGCTACGGGATCGACGGGCTGTACGAGCGCATCGCGGTCCCCCCGGCCGGGATCGACCGCTTCCTCGCCACCTTCCAGAACCACGGGCTCGTCGGCGCCAACGTCACCGTGCCCCACAAGGAGGCGGCGCTGCGCTACGCGAGGGCCGACGACACGGCCCGGGCGATCGGGGCCGTCAACACGCTGTGGCTGGAGGACGGCGTCCTCCATGGCACCAACAGCGACTGCGAGGGCTTTCTCGCCAACCTCGACCAGGAGACGCCGGGCTGGGCCGACGGGCGGCCGGTCGCCCTCGTGATCGGCGCGGGCGGGGCGGCGCGGGCCGTCCTCCACGGTCTGCGGGCGCGGGGCTTCCGCTCCATCTTCCTCGCCAACCGCACCGCCGCCCGGGCCGAGGCTCTCGCCCGCGACTTTCCCGGCGTGGAGCCGGTGCCCTGGGAGGAGCGCTCCGCCTTCGTTCCGCGGGCCGGCCTCCTCGTCAACACGAGCGTCCTCGGCATGAAGGGGGAGCCCGCCCTCGACCTCGCCCTCGACGGCGCGGCCGCCGACACGGTGGTGAGCGACATCGTCTACGTGCCCCTCGAGACGCCGCTGATGGCCGCTGCGCGGGCGCAGGGCCTCCGGGTCGCGGGGGGGCTCGGCATGCTCCTCCACCAGGCCGCCGTCGGCTTCGAGCGCTGGTTCGGCGTGCGCCCCGCCGTGGACGACGGGCTCTACGCAGAGATCGCGGGCGACCTGGAAGGGGAGGGGGAGGCCGGGCGATGATCGTCGCGGGCCTCACCGGGTCCATCGGCACCGGGAAGTCGACGACGGCGGCCATGTTCGCCGCCCGCGGGGTCCCGGTCTACGACGCCGACCGGGCCGTCCACGTCCTTTACGCCGGCCCCGCCGTGGAGGCCGTCGGTGCGCTCTTTCCCGACGCGGTCGTGGACGGGCGGATCGACCGGCAGCGCCTGTCCCGGCACGTGGTGGGGAACGCGGAGGCGATGGCCGCCCTCGAGGGCGTCGTGCATCCGCTGGTGCGGGCGGTGGAGCGTTCCTTCCTGGACGACGCGCGCACGTCGGCAAGCCCGCTCGCCGTCCTCGACGTGCCGCTGCTGTTCGAGACCGGGCGGGACCGGGAGGTCGATCTCGTCGTCGTGGTGACCGCGCCCGAGGACGTCCAACGGGCGCGGGTGCTCGCCCGCCCGGGCATGACGGAGGACAAGCTCGCCGGCATCCTGTCCCGCCAGCTGCCCGACGCCCACAAGCGGCGGCGGGCCCACGTGGTCATCGACACCAGCCGCGGGTTCGCCCCCGCCGCCCGCGCGGTCGACGCCGTGATCCGCATGGCGGCGACGATGCAGGGGAAAGCTTGATGCAAGCTTTACCCGATATCTTGTGGTCTCCGTCGACGGCGGCCACCATGGTCGCCGTCCGCGTCGCCCGTCCGTCCCGTCCGCTCGTCGGCCGGCGGCGCGGGCCAACCGGCAGGAGGCCAGGGGCTGCCCAATGCGCGAGATCGTCCTCGACACGGAGACGACGGGGCTCGACGCCCGTAACGGCGACCGCATCGTGGAGATCGGCGCCGTCGAGCTCCTCGACGGGATGCCGACCGGCGAGACGTTCCACGCCTACGTCAATCCGGAGCGGCCGATGCCGGCGGAGGCCTTCGCCGTCCACGGCCTCGGGGACGACTTTCTGAAGGACCAGCCGGTCTTCGCCGCCGTGCTGCCCGCCTTGCTGGAGTTCCTGGCCGAAGACCGGCTCGTCATCCACAACGCCAGCTTCGACCTCGCCTTCCTCAACATGGAGTTCGAGCGGGCGGGCGTGGCCCCCATCGGCTGGGACAGGGTGCTCGACACCCTGTCCCTCGCCCGTCGCAAGCACCCGGGGGCGCAGAACAGCCTCGACGCCCTGTGCGCCCGCTACGGGATCGACAATTCCCGTCGCACCAAGCACGGCGCCCTCCTCGATTCGGAAATCCTGGCCGAGGTCTACCTGGAGCTGACCGGCGGCCGTCAGCGCGCCCTCTTCGCGGCCCCGTCCGCTGGCTACGGTGCCCGCGGCGGCGCGGTCCTCCACCGCGGTCCCGTCCGCAAGAGGCCGTCCCCCCTCCCGCCCCGCCTCACGGACGAGGAGGCGGCCGCCCACCGGGCCTTCGTGGAGGAGCTCGGGGCGGACGCCCTGTGGCACGCCTACCTCGACGACAACGCGGCGGCATCCGGGACGAGCGCCGACGGGAACGAGCGCCGCGCGACCGCGTGATGCAACGCTGGCCACGACGCGGCCGAACCCCTTTCGGTTGCGGGGCCGCCGGGCGGACGCCCTGTCGAACCGCCTTCCGCGGCGGTGACGGTGCGCGAGGCCCGCGCTTGCGGGGCGGTGCCCCGACGGACGGCCCGACCCGATGGTCGCCACGACGGGGTCGAACCCCTTGCGGTTGCGTGGGCTGCGGGCGCACGCTCCGCCGCATGCCGGCCAGTCCCGTCGCGGCACGGCAAGGCTCCTGGACGGCCTTGCGAAGGGACCGGGAAGGCTGTCGCGGGAAAAGGGGCCGCATGGCCCGTTCCGGAAGGGAAGGGGCGAGCCGTGCTGTCGTCGCCGGGGTCGACAGATCGGCACGACGCGGGACACCGTGTGCGGGGTACCCACATGGTGCCCGAGCTACAGGCTGAAGGACGCGATGGCGACGGCGGCCGTGACGTTCGCCGCGCGCTTGTCGAAGCAGGTGGCGATACGGCGGACGGGTTCGACCGTGTCGTGGCAGCGTCCGGCGAGACTGCCCCGGTCGTAGGGATGCGGCGGTCCGGTGCGTCTTCCGCGGCCGTGCCCGGGCCGGGTATGGGCGCGGCCGAATCGGAGCGACGGCCGGACGGAGGTGGCGAGGCCGCTCAGGCACCGCGCCGGACCGCCTCCAGGGTGGTCTTTGTACCGGTCTACAGTTTCGTGACGCGATTTTGGCCTGTGCGGCCTTCTGCCGCTTCACGGTTCGTTCGCGTTCGATGGCGGCTGGCGGGCGATGCCCGCGGCGCGCGATCGGCAGGGCTCGTCGCAGGTCCGCTGGAACGCCAGGCGGGCTCGGCGCAGGTCCTCGATCGTGTCGAACCAGCGCACCCGGAACAGGTTTTCCTTTGCCCTCTGGGGCGTGGACGGATGCGGGAGAGTTCTTCGCGGCGAGGAACCGGATCTCGCTTTCGTTGGCATCCATGGACCGGCTGCCGCCATCGTGGCGGAGGCTGAGGCCCCTGGCGACATCCTCGCGGTTCGCGCCGAAGCAGCCGCGGACGGCGTGCCGGACTGGGACGCAGCCTGCCAATCGTGAGCGGGGGAAGCGGGCGGTCGGTTGGCGCCGGCGGCCCAGGGCACATCCCCGAGGGAGACAGTATCTGCAGACGAACGCACGGGCGAGGCGCTCCGGGCGCTGATCGGCGGGCGGCTGGGGAGCGCGCCCGCGGTTTCGGCGATCCGGCGCTGGCGGTCTCGGACGGCGCGCCGGGCGTGATCCGCGCGATCGAGGCGTCCTTCCCGCGCCCCGGCGCGCCGGCGCTGCCGCGCGCACCGGATGCCCTCCCTCGCCGCACCGCTTCCGGCGGATCCGCGGCCCGACGGCAAGGCGCGGGCGAGGGCGGCCTGTCGGGCGCCCAGCCGCGCGCGCCTCGCCGTCGGCCTGGTCGGCGACGGCGAGGCCCACCCGCCGCCGGCGACGCGCTGCTTCATGGGCGCCTTCGAAGCCCGCCCCGCGCATCCGAGGTTTTCCGTCACGCAACCGCCGGGCGAGGCGGACCACGACCCTGCCGGAGCGCCTGTTTCTCGAGGAGGGGCGGCGAGCGAGGATCATTCCGAACGGCTCCGGCCGATGGCGCGGCCTGTGCTTCACTTGTGCTCTTGAGCCTCTTCCCGCGCTTTCCTGGCGAGGAAGGAGAGCGCCATGGCCAAGGGATCGACGGACGCCGCGTCAGCCGGACGGGACGGCGGAACGAAGCGCGCCCAGCAGCGTCTGAGCCTCCTGGAACTGGCGAAGGAACTGGGGAACGTGGCGCAAGGCCTGCCGTCAGCGCGGCCTCGACCGCACCAGCTCCTACGAGGGGAAGCGACGGTTCCAGACGCAGGGCTTCGAGGGCCTCGAGGACCTGCCGCCGATCCACAAGAGCCATTCGCAGACGACACCCGAACCCGTCGTGGCGCGGATCAAGGTGCTGGGAATCGAGCCCCCGCCTACGGCTGCAACCGCCTGGAAGCGATGCTGGCGCTGGAGGGCACGCGGCTTTCCGCTACCCCCATACAGAAGATCCTCGACGAGAACGGCCTCGGCACCCGCGTCGACCGCTGGCCGGCGCTCGAGAAGGCCAACGCCGAGACGGCCATCGAGATCACGCCCGAGCAGACGGCCTTCCTGGAAAAGCTCAACCCCTCATCCCGCGAGCGGCACATCGAACGCGGTGTGCCGGGCGAGCTGCCGTCGGCGGACACCGTCTTCGTCGGCAATCTGTAAGGCGTCGGCGAGGTCTACCTGCACGCCGTGATCGACACCTATGGCTCGTACGCCTTCGGCTTCCTGCCCGTCTCCAAGCAGCCCGAGGCGGCGGTGGTGGTGCTGCACAACGACGTCTTGCCCTTCTACCGCACCCTCGGCCTGCCGGGGACCATCCTGACCGACAACGGCCGCGAGTTCTGCGGCACCGAGCGCCACCCCTACGA
>CAZJNX010000192.1:0-9112 GCA_964547415.1 uncultured Hyphomicrobiales bacterium | reverse complement strand
ATGCAGAACGCCGCCTAACCCAAAGTCCTGTCTCAAAACCGTGGACCGGTACACATCCATGCCATCATCTTCGCCGCAGGTTCTACGAGCTCCACGTCGCCGGGCTGTCGCAGACCGCGTCGTGGACGGTCGAACGCATGGCCGCACTCTGGCGCTTGGAAGAAACGATCCGCGGCCGGCCACCCGATGCGCGGCGCGCGGCACGACAGGAGGGCGCGGCGCCGATCGTCGCCGAGCTGTTCGACCGCTGGCAGCATGAGCTCGGGCGGATCCCCGGCAAGTCGAAGCTCGCCGAGGCGATCCGCGACGCCCGCGCCCGCAGGGCGGACCTCGAGCGCGTCCTCGACGACGGCCGGGTGGACCTCGACTCCAACTGCGTCGAGCGCGCAATCCGCCCGCAGACCATCACACGCAAGAATGCCCTGTTCGCAGGATCCGACGGTGGCGGGCGGACCTGGCCGACCCTCGCCACGCTGCTGACGACCGCCAAGCTCAACGGCGTCGATCCGCACGCCTGGCTCACGCTCACTCTCGAGCGCATCGCCGCCCGCTGGCCGAACCGCCGGATCGACGACCTCATGCCCTGGCATCCCCTCCCCACCTGACGGTCCCCGCTGACCGCTTAAAGCCGTCGGCGTGCAGCACGCCCGCGAACGGCGCGAGGTGGCAGTGCGGATGGATGCCCTTGCGGTCCGGGCTGTAGCGGTAGCATGCGTCCGGTGGCGTGTCGGCGTCGCCGGCGGGACGGCCGTCGCGCACGTAGACCCACAGCCGCCCCTGCCGCGTCTTGCCGTTGCCGGGCGCGAGCAGCGGCACCGGCGTATCGGGACCCCATCGAAGTTCGCGTTGCGAACTTGCGATGGGAGCCCGTGTCGTCCCCGTGCAGGCGGTCGGCCGAGAAGACGTGGGCCGAGAGCGCCTCGACCAGCGGCGCCATCAGCGCCGACGCCTCGCCGATCCGGTCGGCCATCGTCGACCGGGCGATGTCGACGCCCTCGCGGGCGTCGATCTCGGCCTGGCGGTGCAGCGGAAGGTGATCGCAGTCCTTCGCGGCGAGGATGTGCGCGAGGAGGCCGGGACTGGGCTTGCCGCGCAGGGGCGGCAGGCGGGGCGGCGCCGCCTGCACGGTCCGGTCGCAGGACCGGCAAACGGTACGCGGCCGCCCATGCCGGATCACCCGGAACGACGCAGGCACGTACTCGAGGACGTCGGTGACATCCTCGCCGCGCTTCAGGACCGTTCCGCCGCCGCAGTCCGGGCACGTCGCCGGGGGCGGATGCACGACCGCCTCGCGCGGCAGGTGCGGCGGCAGCGGCTGGCGGGCGGGACCCTCGCTCCTGCGGTCGCTCGGTGCTGGATCGGTCGCGCCGAGCCCAGCGGCAGCCTCGTCCGCCTCGCACTCGCCGAGCGCGAGCGCGAGCTGCTCGATCACCCGCGCGAGCTTCTCCGACGGGGCGCCGAACCGGGCCCGCTTGAGGACGGCGAGCTCGGCCTTTAGACGGCGGATCACGCTCCCCTTCGACGCCAGCTCGTTCCTCAAGCGCGAATGATCGCCTTCAGCGCATCGGGATCGGCGGGCAGCGAATCAGCGTGCATGCCCCGACGCACCCGCGGATCCGGCGAACCGGCAGCCCTGGATCCACGATCAGGCAAGCCGTCGCGGCGGCGCGCTCCAGGCCGGCCGGCGCCAGTCGATGCCCTCCCACAGCATCGCGAGCTGGGCCGAAATCAGCCGCGCCGTGCCGTCCGCCGGCGAGGGCCACGGCAAGCGGCCGCGCTCGCGGACCTTGTAGGTGAGGCAGAAGCCCTAGCCGTCCGAGTAAATGAAGTTTCAGCCGGTCGCCCCGCCGGCCACGGAAGGCGAACACCGCCCCCGAGCACGGATCCTGCCGGAGCCCCTCCTGGGCCGCCGCGGCGAGACCGGCGTGCACCTTCGCGTGTTTGTTGACCGCGTGGTCGTCGAGGGCTAAGTGGAACGCCTTTCCCGCCGGCAGCGCCTTGCCGATCTTGTTTGCGCATCCGATGAACCTGTGATTATGGTGGCCCCAATCTTGCGGACGACCGCTTCGCCCCCGAGGGTGTCGCATGCGGCGGCCAGCGTCGTGGTGCCGTGCCGCTTGCAATCGCGGGTCAAGGTAGTGCCGCGGACCTTTTCAAGGGGCAGGTCCGGGTGGGGCCGGTCGGGGACCGGGATCTGGCTCTTTTCGTCGGCCGACAGCACGAGCGCGTGGGCCCGCGAGTTCGCGTGTAGCCCGACGATAGAGATCGTTTTTTCGGCGAGTTTCGGTAAAGAGGTGTGTCACACTTGGGCGCGGGAAACAACCAATTGCGTTCTGTGGCAATCAAACAGGTTGGGTCTTTGAATGCACTTGAAAAGTGCCTTTATCACTGGAATAACTGGTCAAGATGGTGCGTATCTGGCAAAGCTCCTTCTCGAGAAGGGCTACAAAGTGCATGGCGGGGTACGCCGGATCTCGCATCCCGAGACCTCGCGGCTCGAGAAGCTCGGCATCCTCAACGAGCTGGAGCTCTACGAGTTCGACTTGACGGAAATGAACAACATCTTCCGCACCATCCGCGACGTGCCGGTGGATGAGTTCTACAACCTCGCCGCGCAGAGCTTCGTCGGCGCCTCCTGGGGCCTGCCGATCTATTCCTCAGACGCGAACGCCATGGGCGTGGTGCGCATCCTCGACACACTGCGGAGCACGAAGCCGGACACGCGCTTCTACCAAGCGTCTACCTCCGAGATGTTCGGGCTCGTCCAGGAGGTGCCGCAGCGCGAGAGCACGCGCTTCCATCCCCGCTCGCCCTACGGCGTGGCCAAGGTCTACGGCCATTATATCACCGTGAACTACCGGGAATCCTTCGGAATGCACGCCTCGAGCGGGATCCTTTTCAACCATGAAAGCCCGCTGCGCGGAAAAGAGTTCGTGACCCGCAAGATCACCCTCGGCCTCGCCGCGATCGCCCGCGGTGCGCGCGAGCCGGTGGTGCTCGGCAATCTCGGGGCGCAGCGCGACTGGGGCTTCGCGGGCGACTACGTGGAGGGCATTTGGCGGATGCTCCAGCAGGAGGAGGCGGACGATTACGTGCTGGCCACGGGCGAGACGACGAAGATCCGTGACTTCGTGACCTACGCGGCCGAGGCGCTGGGTATGGACCTCGACTGGCAAGGCGTGGGCGTCGACGAGACGGCCACGGACCGCAAGACGGGCCGCCGCGTCGTCGAGGTGAGCGAGAAGTTCTTCCGCCCGGCGGAGGTGGACCTCCTGATCGGCGACGCGAGCAAGGCGCGGGAAAAGCTCGGCTGGGCGCCCCGCGTGGGCATCCGCGAGCTCGCGGAGATGATGGCGAAGGCAGACTACGATGCGCTGGGCTGACGACGACACGGGCTTCGCCGGGGGGTCGTTCGAAGGGCATGTGGACGGGCTCTCCGGCGACAGGCTGAACGGCTGGGTCGTGCGCGCCCACACGCGCGAGGGCGGGCTACGCGTGGGGCTCTATGCCGGCGACCGCCCGCTCGCCACGACCGTGGCCGATCTCTACCGGGCCGACGTCGAGAAGGCCGGCTTGGGCGACGGCAAGGCGGGCTTCGCCTTCGCGATCACCGAGCGCATGCGGCGAACCTTCGGCAAGCGCGGAGAGACGCTCGAGGTCCGACCGGTCGGGTCCGAGGCCGTGATCGGGCGCTACGAGTTTTCGGGCGAGGGCGCGGTGGCGCTGTCGCTCACCGAGGCGCAGGCGGACCGGTTGCGCGCCCGCCTCGCGGACCCGCTTTTCCTGCTCGCGTCGCTCCTGTCGGAGATCGACGGGGCCGGCGCGCCGCTCGAACCCCCGCCGCTCGCCCCGCATGAGCGCCTGCTGTCGACGCGCCACGCCGCGCCGGGAGACGGGTCGGGAGAGAGCACGAAGCTCCCCGCCTATCTCGACTTCGCGAAGTTCCGCCTCCGCGTGGACACTCAATACGACACCGCGGGCGCGCCGGCCGACCTCGATCACTTCCTCAACTGGTATCTGGTGGGCTACGGGCCGACGCGCACGGGCCTTCGCACCCCGCTGACCAGGGAGCTGGTCGATCATCTGAACGCGCCCCTGGTGATGGGCGGCCAGAGCTTCGCGCTCACGCGGTTCATGTGGTGGCGGCTCGTGCAGCACCATGGCCTTCTGCAGAGCCTGAACCTTTCCGACCCCGCCTGGTTCGGCCATGTCGCCTATTGGTGGGCCGGCGAGGAAGCCCCCGCGCTCGGCGTCGAGGACTGCCTCGTGCCGCAGCAGATCGCCGACGCCATGCGCCTCGTGGATCCTCAGCACCGCGAGAAGCGCATGCCGCTCTCGCGCTTCATGGAATACCGGTTCAACGCCACGCAGGACGACCATTTCCTGGACATGTCGCGCTTCGCGGACAGGACGGCCTACACGCTCTGCGCATTGGTGCGCGCGGTCGAGGAGCCCCATATCCTCCGCTACATCCCGCACCGCTCGCTCAGCACCCTGCTCGCGCCCCGCGGCGGCGCGCCTTCGCTCTTGCACGAGTTCTGCGTGACCCTCGGCATGCCCGAGCCCGAGGCTCCCATCGACGCCGACCTTTACGCCGCCGCGCTCCGGCTGCAGGGCTACGACCTGCCGAGCCACGGCTTCCTCAGCCGCACCGAGGCGGGCGACCGGCTGCACGCCGCCGCGCTGCCCCGGCCGAAGGGCGAGCCGGTGGACGTGCAGGTGATCGGCCCCTTCGCCAAGGCCTCGGGGCTCGGCCAGGCCACCCGGCTGTCCGCCCGCATCCTCGAGCACACCGGGCTGTCGCTCAACTGCGTCGACTTCGGCCTCGACAACCCCGCGCCCGAGGGCTTCTCCTCGGCGAGCGCGGTCGCCGACTACCGGCCGGCCCGGGTGAACCTCATCCACCTCAACGCCGAATCGATCCCGCTCGTCTACGCCTACGGGCCGGACGTGTTCTCCGGTGCCTACAACATCGGCTACTTCTTCTGGGAGCTCGACAGCCCGGCGCTCTGCCACTACCTCGGGCTCGATCTCTTGGACGAGATCTGGGTCTCCACCGAGTACGGCGTCTCGATCTACCAGCCCGAGACCGACAAGCCGGTGCGCAACGTGCGCATGTGCTACGAGGAGCTGGGCGAGATCGACCGCGCGGCTGCGCGCCGCTTCATCGACAGCCGCTTCCGCTTCCGGCGCGACGAGTTCGTCTTCCTCGTCACCTTCGACAGCTTCTCCTTCGTGCAGCGCAAGAACCCGGTGGGCGTGCTGCAGGCCTTCCGCCGCGCCTTCCCCGACGACCCGGACGTGCGCCTGATCGTCAAGACGCAGAACCGGGAGAACGTGTTCGACCCGGCCCAGGCGCGCGTCTGGAAGCGGGTGGACGCGATCCTGGCCGAGGATCCGCGGATCCTGCTGATGAACGAGACCCTGCCCTACGACCAGCTTCTCGAACTCAAGGCGGGCTCGGACGCCTACGTCTCGCTGCACCGCTCCGAAGGCTGGGGATTCGGCATGATCGAGGCGATGAACCTGAAGGTGCCCGTGCTGTGCACGGGCTATTCGGGGAACATGGAGTTCTGCTCGGACGAGACCGCCTGGCTCGTGGACTACGAGGAAGTGACGCTCGCGCCCGACGACTACATCTTCGTGCGCCCGGGCCAGAAATGGGCCGAGCCGGACATCGCCGACGCCGCCGCCAAGCTCCGCGCCCTGCGCGACGACCCGGCCGCGCGCGAGGCGAAAGCCGAGGCCGCCTTCCGCAACGTGCGCGAGAACTTTTCCGCGGACGCCGTCGCCCGACGCTACGGCGCGCGGCTGCGGGAGATTCTTGAAGGGATATGATCTTGTGAACCGGTTGACCGGTAGCTCTGGGAACGACCGTCAGCGCCTCTGAGGGACACGAACAATGGATCACGTCACTGGAGTGAGTTGGCCACGAAGCGGGCACCATATGCTCGTGAACCTCTTGAAAAGCTATTTTGGGGCAGACTTTTCCTATTGCAGCTTCTACGGATCAGAAATCGACTGCTGCAAGAGCCTCCCTTGCAGCCGCGCCGACAGGATTGACTTCACCAAAAGTCACGATTTCGACTTGTCTCTTCCTCAGCTAAAAGGGTGCAAATACCTGATTCAATATCGAGATTTCGTCCCATCCGTTGTCTCGAACTTTGAACTGCATGTCCGAAATGGCAATGAAGATACAGCTCAGGAATTTAGACGCTTCTGCAGCCTTGAGTTTGGCCGATACAAAGCGTTTCTGAGCAAGTGGGTGAACTCCGATTTCGCGCGCGAACAGCTTGTTCTTAAGTACGAAGAGTTCCTTAAGGAACCCACCGAATCGCTGCTCCGCGTCGCCTCATATTTCGAACCGGAGTTACGCGCAAATCAGGAACGTGCTGCGGCGGCCGTTTCTAGCATCGACGCGGTGACGATCGAAAAAAAACAAGTACAAACGAGGAAGGCGGCTGGCGTAACGAAAGAGCGAAATGTGAATGACTTCCGCTACTTCTCGCCAGAACTCTTCTCCACTCTTGAGTGCCTCAATCTCTCACGCGGAGACGTGGTGGGATTGTTCCGCAAACACTTAGCACGGGACCCCGCCGAAAAGAACATGCTCGCGTTGCAAGCTTATGAGTCGCGGGAAGCACTAGAAGAGTTCATTGTCAACTCGGAAGAGTTCAAGCGGCGTTCCTTGTCGTCTGATCGTTAGTCTGCTGCATCGAGGTTCCACCCCATGATCACCCCCATCCTCCTCTGCGGCGGGTCCGGGACGCGGCTCTGGCCGCTCTCGCGCAAGAGCTATCCCAAGCAGTTCGCCGACATCCTGGGCGAGGAAAGCCTCTTCCAGGCCTCCGCCCGGCGCTTCACGGCGGGAGCGCCGCGCCGATCGGGTGGTGTGAACCGTGAATGCCGACCGGAGGCCGTTCAGGCGACGGGCCGGAAGGTCCAGGCCCGCGCTACGGCGATCCGGCGGTTCGGCCAGCCAGCGGCGTTGCGCTCGAGGGGGAGCGTGAGGCGGGCGCGCGGATCGGCGCCGTTGAGCTCGGCGGTCACAACGCGGGTGGCGGGGGTCGCCCAGGTCCGCCCGCCACCGTCGGATCCGGCGAACAGGGCATTCCTGCGCGGGAAGACCAGCGCGCAGTCATTGCGGACCGCGTCTGCAAGTGTCCGCGTTTCGATGGTTGGCTTTGTGACGCGGGGCGCCACCACCTGCGCGGTGTCGATCACGTGGCTGGATTTACCACGGCGCGCCCCCGACGGACCTCGTCCGCCGGCAGCAGGCCGTCCCGTATCGGACGAGGGACCGCGTGGCTGGTGACGCCGGGCCGGGCGGCCGCCTCGCCCATGGTGAGGCAGACGCCATCCTTGCCGGCCGAACGGAAGGCGTTCGGCGGCAGGGCGCGGGCGCACAGGATGGCGCGCTCGTCGACCTACCGCCGCAAGGCATGCCGCCGCGCGACCCACACCGGGAGGGTGGCCCGAAGCGTCGTTGCATCCGCCCCCTTCGCGACGGCGGCGATGTCCTTCAGCATCCGCCGGTCGTCGGCGGCCGTCGCCTTCGCGGGCCAGGCGGAGGCCGCGGCCTCGACGAGGTCCGCGAAGCCGGCCGTCCACGCGCGCAGCCCGCCCGCGTCGAGAGCGGCGATCCACCCGCCGACGATTTCCGCCTCCGCAGCATCGTCGCTGATCCGGTTGGCCTTCTCGATGATCCCGTCGAGGACCCGGTCGAGAGCCCCTTCGCCGGAAAACGCGATCCCGCCGATCAGCCCGCCGAGCCACGCCTGCGGCGGCGGCGGCAGCGGACTGACGGCCACCGCCGTGAGGTAGCCCTGGAGATGGGCCCCGCCGATCCCCGCGTGCGCCAGCAGGTCATCGATCCCGCCGGCGTCGACGTCGGATCGCGGGAAGGCGCTCGCCGGCGCCGCCATCGCTCCGCCCTCCCGGGCGCCGGCGGCCTCGAGCGTCATGGCCGCGATGTGGCGCATGATCGGCGTCCGCTTCAGCTGGCGGCCGGTCAGCAACGCCTGCGCGACGGCGGCGAAGGACAGCCACAGCTCCGGCTCGGGCTCGACCTGCGCCTTCAGCGTCGCAGCCATCACCGCGAACTGCCGCGCCCACCAGTCCCGTCGGGTCTGGAGATGCTTCCACACAGCCGCTTCCCGGCCCTCTTCGGTGCGAGCCCGGCCGATCGCGGCGCGGAGCGGGCCGGTGTCCTCGAACCAGGCATCGCTCTGCTCGAACCGGTCCACCCACGCGCCGCTGGCCTCGATGAGGGCGGCGCGTTTCGCCGACGAGAGGCTTTCCAGCCGTTCCGGCGCCCCGATGGCGGCAAGGACGGCCCCGGCGTCCGCCGGCTGCGGGACCAGCGCGTCCGCGCCGCAGAACGCGATCATGTCGACGAGGCCGGGCGCGGGCGGCGTCTCGAGCGCGAGGCCTTCGCCGAGCCCGCGCGACAGCGCCTCGGCCACGTACCCGGGCGTGACGTCGACGATCTCGACCTCCTCGCGCACGCGGGCGAACGTGCGTCTTTGCTCGCTCGCGCCGGCGCAGGGCACGATGAAGGCGTCCTTCACGCCGTGACCCTGCTTGAGCAGCACCATGGCGACACCGCGCTGCCCGCCCCCGTCGACGGCGGCGAGGAGGCTCTGCGCCCCGGCGCCGTCGGGCAGGCTCGCCGCCGCGCGGCGGATGGTCGGCGGCCGCAATCGCGCACGGACGGCGCCGCCGCGCATGAACCGACGGATGGCCGCGTCGAGGGCGGCGCGCGCCGGATCGTCGGGGAGCCACTTGCGGATCGCGGGCAGGCACGTGCCGACCGCAGCGGGAAGCCCATCGGCATCGGCGCGCTGCAGCAGCGCGGTCGCCGCGGCGAGGCGGATCGCCGGGTGCCGGTCGAGGAGCCAGTAGAGGCCCAGCCGGGCTTCGACCGCTCCCGGCCGCGCGATCGTGGTGGCCACCAGCATGGCCCGCAGGTCGGTCTCGAGCCCGACGTACAGCTCGTCGAGCGCGGCGTGGACCTGCCGCTCAACGCCTCCACGAGCTCCTTCGCCATCGGCGTCACCGGGCAGGACTATCTCCTCGACCTCGAGCTCTCGGCGCTGGCCTCCGACGGACA
>CAZJNX010000191.1:0-9213 GCA_964547415.1 uncultured Hyphomicrobiales bacterium | reverse complement strand
TCGGCACGGCGATGGGCATGGACAAGGCCGTCGCCTTCCGCGGCGCCGCGCACGTGCAGGACTTCCTGCCCATGTCGAAGCGTGACATCGTCCGCTTCGAGGGCTGCGCCGAGGCCTGGAAGCGGGCGCTCGCCCAGGCGGGCGTTTCCCTCGACGACCTGTCCTTCGTGGAGACCCACGACTGCTTCACCATCGCCGAGCTCATCGAGTATGAGGCGATGGGCCTGGTGCCCGAAGGGGAGGGGGCCCGCGCCATCGAGGAGGGGCTCACCGAGATGGACGGCAAGCTGCCCGTGAACCCCTCGGGCGGCCTCAAGTCCAAGGGGCACCCGATCGGCGCCACCGGCGTGTCGATGCACGCCATCACGGCCATGCAGCTCACCGGGCGGGCGGGCGACATGCAGGTGAAGGACGCCGAGCTCGGCGGCATCTTCAACATGGGCGGCGCCGCCGTCGCCAACTACGTGTCGATCCTGCAGGCGGTGAAGTAGCGGCCGGTTCACGCCGGCCGGGGCAGACGGGGCGGACGGGGCGCCGTTGATCCGACGATCCGGCGCCCCCACCTCGGCATGGAACGCCGGGCCCCGGCAAGGGGGCCACAGCAGGGGATCGGGCCGGTGAACGGGTCTGCCGCCGCGCCCCCCGTCCGGGGGCGCCCATGAACGCCATCGACGCACGGTCGGCGGCCTTCGTCGCCGTCACCCGCTTCGGCCTCGGGCCGGAACGGCGCGCACTCGCGCGGGCGAGCGCCGATCCCCGCGGCTACGTCCTCGCCCAGCTCGATCCGGGCGCGCCGTCCCCGGCGGCGTTCGCCGGTCTCGCCTCCCGCGAGGCCCTCGCGGCGGAGTGGAAGAGCGCGTTGGACGCATTCCGGAAGGCGCGGCGGGCCATGCGCGAGGCCGGGGCGGACGGGCCGGAGCGGGCCGCGCTCGAGGCCGCGTTCGAGGCGGCGCGGCGGGATCGTATCCGGTTCATCGGCAGCACGTTCCGCGCGGAGGCGATGGCACGGGTCGAGGCGGCCATCGCGAGCGAACGGCCCCTCCTCGAACGGCTCGTGCGCTTCTGGTCGAACCATTTCGCCGTCTCCGTCAACGCCCTCGCCGTGCGGCTGATGGCGGGCGAGCGCGAGCGCGGGGCGATCCGACCCCAGGTCCTCGGCCGCTTCGAGGACCTCCTGAAGGCCGCCGTCCTGCACCCGGCCATGCTCGCCTACCTCGACAACACCGCCTCGTTCGGTCCGGGCAGCCGGATCGGCCGGCGCCGCGGCCGCTCCTTCAACGAGAACCTCGCCCGGGAGGTCCTCGAGCTGCACACCCTCGGCGTCGACGGCGGCTACACGCAGGAGGACGTGCGCGCCCTCGCCCTCGTCCTCACCGGCTGGCGGGGCGAGCACGCCGCGCGGCGCGCCTTCGTCCGGAACGCCCACGAGCCGGGCCCCAAGACCGTCCTCGGCCGCACCTACCGGCGGGACGGGCCGGGCCAGGCCCTCGCCGTCCTGTCCGATCTCGCGCGCCATCCGGCCACCGCCCGCCACGTCTGCGGCAAGCTCGCCCGCCACTTCACGGGCGACGTGCCGCCGCCTGGGCTCGCCGGTCGCCTCGAGGCGGTCTGGCGCGAGACGGACGGGGATCTCCTCGCCGTCACCACCGCGCTCGTGACCGACGAGGCCGCCTGGACGGCCCCGCCCGCCAAGTTCGTGCCGCCCTACGATTTCGCCGTCTCGGTCTGGCGCGGCCTCGACCGGCAGCCGCCCCTCCGGGACATCCGGCGCGGGCTCAAGATCCTCGGGCAGGAGCTGTGGGAGCCGCCAGCGCCCACCGGCTGGCCGGACGGGGACGAGGCGTGGCTCGGCGGCGACGCGCTCCTCGAGCGGCTCGACTTCGCCGACCAGGTGGCGCGGGAGGTCGCGCCGCGGGTCGCCGAACCCGTGCCCTTCGCCCGCGGCCTTCTCGGCCGGGACATGTCGGCGGACCTCGAGACCGCCCTCACGCGGGCGGAGAGCCGCCGGCAGGCCCTCGCGCTCCTCGTGATGAGCGCCGAATGGCAGCGCCGATGAGTGCCGCGCCCGGAGGACCCCGATGAGCGAGACGTGCAGCTACGAGCGCCTTTGCCTCGACCGGCGGGCGTTCCTCGGCGGGGCGGCCGCCTTCAGCGTCTGGAGCGGCCTTCCCGCCTTCGCCCGGGCGGGCGGGCGCGACCCGCGCCTCGTCACCGTCGTCCTGCGCGGCGGCCTCGACGGCCTGGCGGCGGTCGCGCCGGTCGGCGATCCGGACTACGCCCGGGTGCGCGACGGCTTCGAGCTGCCCGCGGACGGGCCGGACGCCCGCCGTCCCCTCGACGGCTTCTTCGCCCTCAACAGCCCCCTGGCGACCCTCCACGACCTCTACCGGGCGGGCGAGGCGCTCGTCGTCCACGCCGCCCACACCCCCTACCGGGAGCGTTCCCACTTCGACGCCCAGGACGTCCTCGAGAACGGGACGGGGGCGGCCGGCCACGACGACGACGGCTGGCTCGGCCGGCTGATCGCGGCCCTGCCGGCGGAGGACCGGATCGCCGCGGGCGGGGGCTTCGCCGTCGCCCCGGCGGCCCCGCTCATCCTGCGGGGCAGCCCGGACGTCCTCACCTGGATGCCGCCGGGGCTCGCGCCCGCGCCGGACGACACGCGCCTGCGCCTCCTCGCCCTTTACGAGCACACCGACCCGGCTCTCGCCGAGGCGCTCGAGAGCGGTCTCGACCTCGAACGGGTGACGGGCTCGGAGCGCCAGATGCTGGCCGAGGCCCGCGCCGCCATGGGCGACGACGGGGCGCGGGCCCGGGTGCGCGAGGTCCGTCTCGCCGCCGCCAGCGCCGGGCGGATCATGGCGGCCGACGACGGCCCGCGGATCGGCGTCCTCGACATGACGGGCTTCGACACCCACCGGCAGCAGCGCGCGGTGGACGGCCGCCTCGCGAGCCAGCTCGCCCTCCTCGACGGCTGCCTCGCGACCCTGAAGGAGGGGCTCGGCCCGGCCTGGCGCGACACGGTGGTGGTGTTCGTGACCGAGTTCGGCCGCACCGTGCGTCTCAACGGCTCGCGCGGCACCGACCACGGCGCGGCCACGGTGGCGCTGCTCGCGGGCGGCGCGGTGGCTGGCGGGCGGGTCCTCGCCGACTGGCCGGGCCTGTCGGACCGGGCGCTGTTCGAGGGGCGGGACCTGATGCCCACCACCGATCTGCGCGCGGTCCTGAAGGGGGTCCTCGCCGACCACCTGGGCGTCCCGCCGCGCCTCCTCGCCACCCGGGTCTTTCCGGGCACGCTCGGCCTCACGCCCGTGGAGGGTCTGGTGCGCGCCTGAGGTCGCCCGTTGGCGGCAACGCCGGTTCGGCGTACACAGACGATCGAACCCGCGGGGGAGGTGTCGACATGAAGGCGTTGGATCTCCTGCGCGCGCCGCCGTTGCCGCTCGATCTGTTCACGGGGCGCAAGACGTTCGGCGGAAACCCGATCCTCGGCAGCGAGCGGCTCGACCGCCTTGGGCTCCACGTCTGGCGCACGCGCCTTGCCCACAGGCTCGCCGAACCGCGCCGCCCGCGCCGCGCGCACCTGGCCAGTGCCGGGGACCGGGCCGCCTTCGCCGCGGACGGGTTCGTGGAACGGCGCGACTTGCTCCCGCCGGAAGAATTCCGGGCGCTCGTCGCCGAGGTGGACCGGCTCGAAGCCGTCGCCACCGCGTTCGTCGAGGGCGACGCGGTGACGCGGCAGATGGCCCTGACGCCCGCCGTCCTCGCCCGCTCGCCCGCCCTCGCCCGGCTCGCCGGCTCGCCGGTCTGTGAGGGCCTCTTGCGTTACGTCGGCAGCTTCGACCGGCCGCCCTGCGTCTATGTCCAGACCATCTTCAGCCGCGCTGGCGGCGGGCGGACGGACCCGCAGACGGATCTTCACGTGGACACCTTCCACCCGACGGTGAAGGCCTGGCTGTTCCTGGAGGACGTCGGTCCGCAGGACGGCCCTTTCCGCGACGTCCCCGGCTCCCACCGGCCGACCGCGCTGCGCCTCGCCTTGCAGAAGAGGCGCAGCGTGATCGCTTCCCGGCCGGGCGGGCCGAAAGGGGGGGCCTTCCGCATCCGCGAAGCGGACCTCGCGCGGCAGCGCCTGCCAGCGCCACGGGCCTTCGCCGTGCCCGCCAACACCCTCGTCGTCGGCGACACCTCGGGCATCCACGGGCGTACGGCGACCGACCGGCCCCACCGGCGCATCGAGATCCGGGCCTTCAGCCGGACGAACCCCTTCCGGCCCTTCGCCGACCACCCGTGGTGGCGGATCCCCGGCATCGCCGGCCGGGAGAAGGCGGCCTGTCCCGCGGGCAAGGCGCTCGCCCAGCGCCTCGGCGCGCGACGGTTCCGCTCGCTCGTGGTCGGCCGCGTCGGCCCGCGGGACGACGTCCGCCTCGCCCGGGGGCGCGATGCGGCCGCCGCCTGAGACGACGCTCGCCGCGCCCGACGCCGACCCTGCCGCCGCTGCCGGGGACGCACCGTCGCCGCCGGTCGTTCGCGCGCATCTCCTGCCCGCGGCCGGCGCGCGGCTCGCCGTCCGCGGCCGCCTTTCCGGCCGGGCGCCCCACCTCGCCGCGCTCCTCGGCGCCGGTGCGGTGCTGCCGCCCCGGGCGCTGGAGGCGGACGCGGACGTCCTCCTCCTCGGTGCGCGCGGCCTTCCGCCGTGGCCGCGCCTTCCGCCGTGGCCGCGCCTCCCGCCGGGGCCGCGCCTCCCGCCGTCGGGCCGTCCCCGCTACCTCGCCGGGCCGGGGCTGATCGCCGCGGCCGGGGACGATCCCCTCGCGCCGCCCCTGTCCCTCGCCTTCGCCGGGCCGGCCGCCGCAGGCCCGGGCGCGGCGCACCTCGAGGGGCCACTGGTCGCCCGCGCGGTGGAACGGGTGCTCGCCGCCGGTGCCGTCCCGCCGGACCGGGACGGCCTCGTCGCCGCGCTCGCCGGCGCCCGCCTCGTCCGGCCCGCCCCCGTGCCCGTTCCGGCGAGGCGGCGGCCGCGCATTCTCGTCCTCGCCGACGGGATCGACCCCGCGCCCCGGCGGCTCGCCCGGATCCTGTCCCTCGCCCTCGAGGCCACCGCGGCGGCGGACGTCGCCCTCCTCGTGCCCACCGGCGCGCCGGCGCCCGCCGGCGTCCTCGCCGCGGCGCGCCGGGCCGGCGCGACCGTCGCCGACCCGCGCGCCGCGCCCGATCTCCTGTGGGGCGGGGCGGAGGCGGTCTGGACCGACCGGTCGGCGGACGGCCTGTTCGCGGCCCTTTCGGGCGTGCCGGTGCGCTGTTTCGGCGCGCCGTTCTACGCTGGCCACGGCTTCACCGAGGACACCCCGCTCGCGCCCCGCGAGCCGGCGCCGACGGGCACGCCCGCCGCGCCCGAGGCGGTCGCCCGCGCCGTCCTCCTCGCCCTTTCCCGCCACGCCGACCCGGTGACGCGGCGCCCCCTGTCCGCCGCCGCCGCCCTCGAGCGTCTCCTCGACTGGCGGGACCGGCTCGCGCGGCGCGCCCGGCCGCGGGTGTGGGCGCGGCCCTCCTCCTGGAAGCGGCCGATCGTGAAGGCCTTCTTCGGCGGCACCGGCGAGCCTCTCGTGTTCGACCACCGCCGGCCCGTGGAGCGGGCGGCGGCCCTCGGCGGCGAGATCCTCTACTGGGGCAACCGGCGGGCGGTGGAGCTTCGGCGGCAGGCGGCGCGACACCCGGCCCGCCCGCCCGTCCTGCAGGTGGAGGACGGCTTCGTGCGCTCGGTCGGCCTCGGGGTGGACCTCGCCGTCCCGGCGTCCTGGACGATCGACGATCTCGGCATCTATTACGACGCCACCCGCGCCAGCCGCCTCGAGCGCATCCTGGAGGAGACCGACTTCGACGCCGCGACGCTCGAGCGGGCGAGCCGCCTCGGCGCGGCGATGCGGCGGGAGGGGATCAGCAAGTACAACGTGGCCGGGCCCGCCTTCGTCCGCCCGCCCGCGGCGGAGGGACGGGCGGTGGTGCTCGCCGTCGGCCAGGTCCCGGACGACCGGTCGGTGCGGGACGGGATGAGCGTCTTCGGCGGCGACACCCTCGCCTTCCTGCGTGCCGTCAGGGCGGCGCGGCCGGACGCCTTCCTCGTCTTCAAGGAGCACCCGGACCTTGCCCGCCGGTACCGTCCGGGGTGGCTGGAGGAGGGGGAGGTCGCGCACCTTGCGGACGCGCTCGTGCGGGAGGGAGACACGGCGGGCGTCCTGCCGGCGGTCGACGAGGTCCACGTCATGACCTCGCTCGCGGGCTTCGAGGCGCTCCTCCACGGGCGGCGCGTCGTGTGCTGGGGCCTGCCGTTCTACGCCGGCTGGGGCCTCACGGAGGACCGGGTCGCGACCGACCGCCGCACCCGCCGGCGCACCCTCGACGAACTGGTGGCGGCCGCGCTCGTCCTTTACCCGTCCTACGTGGAGCCCCTGTCCGGGGTCCCGTGCGAGGTGGAGGACGTGCTCGGCTCCATCCTCGCCGCGCGCGCCGCGCCGGCCGAGGCGCGCCGCTGGCGTCTGTCCTCGCCGTTCGCGGCCATGGTCCGCGCGGGCTCGCGGCTGAAGGCGGAGGCGCTTCAGCCCCTCCACGCCCGCCGGCGGCGCCGCGCCGGGCCCGGCGCGTCGGGCGAGCGCCCATGAAAAAAGGGCGGGCCGTCGCCGGCCCGCCCCTCGTCTCGTCCGGTCCGTGGACCTTACCCGCCGGGCGTCTCGATGACGTCCTGCTCGGGCGAGGTGGCCGTGATGGTGTCGTCCGAGTAGGTCGGATCGGCCTTCACGACGCCCCGGTCGTCCTCGGTCATGCGCTGGGCGCCCTGGCGCTCCATGTCCATGTCGGCGTCCGGGAGGACCGCGGTGGTGCCGCGACCGCCCTCGATGACGTCCTGCTCGGGCGACACCGCCGTGATGGTGTCGTCGGACATGGTCGGGTCGGCCTTCACGACGCCGCGGTCGTCCG
This sequence comes from uncultured Hyphomicrobiales bacterium, assembly GCA_964547415.1. Taxonomy (GTDB): domain Bacteria; phylum Pseudomonadota; class Alphaproteobacteria; order Rhizobiales; family Amorphaceae; genus CAZJNX01. The sequence goes on along the minus strand of CAZJNX010000191.1, from coordinate 2,238 downwards.
GGCGTTCCTGGGCGAAGGCGCCGGCGCCCGGAAGCACGAGCGCGGCGGACAGAAGGGCGATGGTGATACGGTTCATGGGTCTGATCCCCTTGTGAATTCGCTCGGGGCGCGTGCTCTCCACGCGCTCGACATTAGGAATAATTTCAGGCCACGAGGGTTCCCGGCGATCTCGGCCCCGTCTCCGCGCGGACCCGGCGTTCGCGGGGCGGCGGGCTCGAAAAGCCCTGCGGGTGCGACCGTCGGTCTCCCCGGTGCGGGGCGGCGTCGTCGTGCCGATCGGTGGTCGGGCGATGCTCGTGGCCCAACGCGCCGGGGCGGGCGGCGGGTTCCGCCGCCCGCCCCGTTGTCAAAGGCGGGCGGCGGCGTTACCGGGGAGGCAAGGCCCCGCGGGGCGGGCCGCGGCAGGGGAGGCCGGCCGTGTTCGTGGTGATGAAGACCTTCGAGACCGCCGCAGACGGGACCGCGCCGCTGGTGGAGGCGGCCGGCACCCTCGCCCGGCAGTCGGTGGCCGCCGAGCCCGGTTGCCGGCGGGTCGAGGTGCTGAGCGACCCGGCCGCGCCGGGGCGGGTCGTCCTCCTGGCGGCGTTCGACGACGAGGCGGCCTTCGAGGAGCATTGCGACACCGAGCACCTGCGCCGCTTCGAGGACGCGGTCGAGCGGCTCGCGACGGCGCGCACCGCCCATCGCCTGAAGCTGCACGCGGCGGCTGAACGCGGCGAGGGGGCGGCCGCCTGACATGGGCGCGGTGGCCGGGGGGCGGCTTTCCCGTCGCGCGCGCAGGGCGCCTTGCGCGCTCGCCTGCGCGCTCGCGCTCGCGGGCGGGGTGGCGCCCGCGGCGGCGAGCTGGGACCTCACGGTGAACGGACGCGTGGCCTTCGGCAAGACCGCGCCCCCGCCCGCCGCCCCCGACGGGGCGATCGCCGTCCTCACCGGCACCCTCGGCGACGGCGACCTGTTCCGCGCGGTGTGCACCGAGGCGGGCAAGGTCGCCTTCAGCTACGTGCAGTCCGGCAAGTGGCTTCCGGTCCTCGCCGAGGTCGCCTTCACGCTCACCGTCCACGCCGACGGCGGCCATCCCGTCCCCATCACCACCCGCCCGCGCAACGCCGGGGACGGCTTCGTCGCGTACGAGAACGACCACGACCAGGCGGCGGTCGGCGCCGTCCTGCAGAACTTCGTGAACGCCATCCGCACGATCGAGCTCGACGTGGAGGCGAACACCTACGGCGTGAAGTGGACGAACGTGGCCTCGGCGAAGAACTCCACGGTCACCACCCAGCGCTTCGCCAGGGCCTGCGGGGTGGGCCTCCTGCCCTTCGGCCGCTATCCGCCGAAGGCCGCCACGGCCGGCGGCGAGGCGGCGGCGAGCGGCGGTGCGGCGAGCGGGTCCGCGGGCGCGGGCGGCGGTCCGGGCCGGGGCGATCCGTCCGGCGGGCGCTGACGCGGGGCGAGGGGAGGGAACGGGCTTTGGACTGGGCGGAGCGTCTTCAGGATCCGCGGGCGAACCTCGGTGCGGCGCCGATTCCCGGCGGCGAGGCGGCCGGGGAGAGCGTGCGGGACGATCTCGTCTTCGACGAGCTCGAGGACGAGTTCCGAAAGCTCGAGACGGACGGTCCGGCCGCCGTCGACTGGAAGGACATCCGCGAGCGGGCGACCGACATCCTGACGACCCGCTCCAAGGACGTTCTCGTGGGGGCCTGGCTCGCCTACGCCCTGTTTCGCCTCGAGGGCTACCGCGGCCTCGCGGTCGGCCTCGCGATCCTCGACGGGATGGTGGAGACCCACTGGGAGACGCTGCAGCCGCCGAAGCGGCGCGAGCGCGGGCGTGTGGCCGCCTTCGACTGGCTGGCCGAGCGCCTCGAGGCGCCGCTCCAGGAAAGCCCCCCTGGGGAGGCGGACGACGAGGCCGTGCTCGCGGCGAGCGAGATCGTGGCGGCCCTCGACGACGCGCTGGGCGAGCGGCTTCAGCGCGAGCAGGTGGCGCTGGGGCCCCTCATCCGCGCCCTGCGCGAGGCCGGGCGAGAGGCGAAGGCGCGGCTCGAGGCCGCGAAGGCCGAGGCCGAGAGGAAGGAGCGCGAGGCGCTGGCGGCGGCGGAGCGGGCCGCGGCCGCCGAGGCCGCTGGCGAGGAGGCCGCCGCGGGGGCAGACGGCGCGGCCGCAGAGGCCGACGCGGCCCCGTCGGCTCCGCCGGCCGCGCCCGCCCCGCCCCCCTCCGCGTCGGCCGCGCCGGCCGCGCCT
>CAZJNX010000190.1:0-9215 GCA_964547415.1 uncultured Hyphomicrobiales bacterium | reverse complement strand
GAGGACAACGACCTCAACATGAAGCTCTTCCAGGACCTCCTGGAGGCGAGCGGCTTCGTGACGCTGAAGGCCCGCTCGGGCGTCGAGGCGCTCAAGGTCGCCCGGGCCGAGCGACCCGACCTCATCGTGATGGACATCCAGCTGCCCGAGATGTCGGGCCTCGAGGTGACGGCGATCCTGAAGGGGGACGAGGACCTGAAGGCGATCCCGATCATCGCCGTCACCGCCTTCGCCATGAAGGGGGACGAGGAGCGTATCCGCGCCCAGGGCTGCGAGGCCTACCTGTCGAAGCCGATCTCCATCGACCGCTTCATCCAGACGATCCGCGCCCACATGCCCGCCGACTGACGGTCGCGGGCCGCCGTGCGGCAGGGGTCGCAAGACCCTACTTGATCTTGGCCTCGCGGAACTCGACGTGCTTCTTGGCGACCGGATCGTACTTCTTCTTGACCATCTTGTCGGTCATCGTCCGGGTGTTTTTCTTCGTCACGTAGAAGTAGCCGGTATCCGCGGTGGAAACCAGCTTGATCTTGATGGTGGTTGCCTTCGCCATGGCCTGTCGTCCGTTCCGGGGCGTGCCTCGAGGCGCGCGCGCAATCCTGATCGATCGGAAGCGCCGAGGAACACCAGCGCGGGCGGCCCTGTCAAGCCCCGTGCGGACGGGCGGCCATGCGACGGGTCACAGGCGCACGAGGCGGACGATCCCGACGAGGACGTAGGCGCCGAAGATGAGGGCGATGGCGTAGGCGAAGCCGTCCGGCGGCACGAGCTCGAGGCCCGCCCCGAGGGCCGCGGGTCCCACCAGCATCCCGAAGGCGTACATCATCACGAAGGCGGCGTTGGCCGAGGCGAGCTCCATGCCCGTGAAGCGGGCGCCGAGGTGGGTGAGGCCGATGGTGTAAAGGCCCGCCACGATGCTCCCCGTCACGAAGAAGGTGAGGAGGAGGAGGACGTAGTTGTGCTCCACCAGCGGCAGGGCGAGGGCGCCGAGGGTGCCGACCGCCGCGCAGCCGATGAGGAGGCGGCGCCGGTCGAAGCGGTCGGCGAGCCAGCCGATGGGGATCTGGGAGATGATGTTGCCCACCGCGACGGCCGACACAAGGATCGCCGCCTGCTGCTGGGTGTAGCCGAGGGCGAGGCCGTAGACGGGGGTGAGCGCGGTGCCCCCCGATTCCACCGAGCCGAACACGAAGGCGGCGAGCATGGCGAGCGGCGAGGCGGCGAGGAAGGTGAGGAGGTGGCTGCGCCCGTGGCCCGACAGCACCGGCTCCTTCGCCCGCGCCACGACGACCGGGACGGCGGCGGCGACGAGCATGGCCGAGCCGATGGCGAACGGCAGGTAGCCGTCCGCCCCCACGACGGCGAGGACGAGGGGCCCGCCCGCGATCCCGATGGACAGGAACGCGGTGTAGACCCCGACGATGAAGCCGCGCCGGTGGGGCGGGGCGAGCGAATTGATCCAGAACTCGGTGAGGGCGAAGATCAGCGTGATCGCCGCCGAGAACACGAAGCGCAGCGGGAACCACAGCCAGAACGCGTCGGCGAGGAAGAAGCCGTTGAGGGCGACCACCTTGACGAGGAAGCCCGCCACGATCAGCCGCGCCGTCCCGAAACGGCGGGCGAGCTTCGTCACGAACGGCAGGATGGCGATGGCCGCCACGCCCCCCATCGCCGTGTTGACGCCGATCCAGAAGGCCGAGATGCCCCGCCCCTCGAGCACGAGGGACAGGAGCGGCAGGGACAGGCTGAGCGCCGCCCCGACGCCGGTGATCGCGCTGATGACGGCGACGAGGGCGAGGCGGTGGCGGATGCCCGTCTCGGCCGCCTCGCCGCCTTCCGGCGGCGGCTCGACCAGGTTGCGGGTCTGCGGCGCGGTCAAGGGCGGGCCGCTCCCCTTTCGGCGAGGCGTCCCGCGCCGGGCCGCGGCGGCGCGGACCGGGCGGGGCGCAACCCCTCGTCAGGCGTCACTGTCGCGGTCGGCATCGCTCGCCCTTTCCACGGGGGCCGCGGCGGCGGCCCGGCAGAGGATACGCCCGGCGCGGCCGGAAAGCGTGGGCCCGCCGCGCCCTCCCACAGAATCCGCCCGGGCCCGCGGGTCGTTCCGCGGGTCCGGTCACACGAGCTCGCGGACGAAGCCCCGGCGCTGCCAGTAGTAGAAGGGCACGGGCGTGTCCGGCGACAGGTGGGGGTCCTTGTCCATGCGCGCCAGCAGCTCGTCAAGGACGGCGAGGGTGATCGCCGGCAGCTCCAGCGTGCGCGCCTCGGCGAGCGAGAGCCAGCGCACCTCCTCGAATTCCTCCTCGGGCCCGACGCCGGCCTCGAGCCGGTCGGCGACGGCCTCGGCGGGCACCGCGAGGAAGCGCGTGTCGAACCGGCGCGGACGGCCGGGCGGCGTGATCGCGCGGGCGACGAAGCGCACCGGCGACAGGTCCGGCAGCAGGCCGCGCTCGCGGAAAGGCGCCCATTCCGCGCCCGGCGGGCCCTTGCCGGCCCGGGACGCGATGAACAGGCCCGCCTCCTCGTAGGTCTCGCGGATCGCGGCGACGGCGAACGCGCGGGCCCGCGCCTCCCCCTTCGGCCGCTTCATGGCGGTCATCAGGCGGGCCTTCACGGCCGGGTGATAGTCGGCCGCCACCGCCACGCGGGAATCGGCCGGGTCCACCCGCCCGCCGGGGAAGACGAACATCCCCGGCATGAAGGCGAGGTCCCTGCGGCGGCGGCCCATGAGGACGCCCGCGTTCGGCCCCGTCCCGTCGAGGACGAGGAGGGTGGCGGCGTCCCTCGGCCGGCGCGGCGGGCTCTTGCGGTCCCTCGGGACGGCGTTGAGGCGGGCGACGATGTCATCCATCGCGCCCCTCCCGGTCCGCCGCCGCGTCCGCTGCCGCGGCCTCGCCGAAGCCGTGCATGTAGAGGGCCCACTGCTGGGCCACGAGCGCCCCCTTGATGGGCGGCAGGGAGAGGAGAACGAGGAGAAGGGTGAGCGGCAGCCAGACCGCGAGGTGGAGCCAGAGCGGCGGGGCGAAGGCGAGCTCCACCCAAAGGACGAGGGCGACCACCACGTGGCCGACGAGGAAGGTGGAGAAGTAGGGCGGCGCGTCGTCCGCCCGCTGGTGGTGGAGCGCCTCCCCGCAGGCCCCGCAGGCCGGGGCGACGGCGAGGTAGCGCTCGAACAGGCGGCCCGCGCCACAGGCGGGGCAGCGGCACAGGGTCCCGAGGAGGAGGGCGCGGGCGAGGGGGCGGGGCGGCAGGTCCTCCACCACCGGTCCGGCGTTCGGGTCGTGGTGGTCGCCGGGGCTGCCGTTGTCCCAGGTGATCGTCATCTCGCTGCCTTCCTGCCCTTTCTCGCCGCCTTCGGCCGGCCCCGGTCCGCCTTCGCCGGCCTGCCCCGCGCGCGGCCGGAGCGGGCGCGCGGCCGGCGACCGGCGGGCGGGCCGGCCGTCGCCTCGTGGTCGACGACCTCGAAGCGCAGCGCCCCCTGGAAGGGCGCGGCCTCCACGATCTTCACCGTCACCGGGTCGCCGAGGCGGAACGTCTCCCCCGTCGCCTCGCCGACGAGGGCGTGGGCCTCCTCCACGTGGGTATAATAGTCGTTTCCGAGGGTGGAGATGGGCACGAACCCGTCCGCCCCGGTCTCGGCCAGCGTCACGAACAGGCCCGCCCGCGTGACGCCGCCGATCCGGCCCGCGAACGTCGCCCCCACGTGGTCGGCCATCCACATGGCGACCAGCCGGTCCACCGTCGACCGCTCGGCCGCCATCGCCCGCCGCTCGGTGGCGGAGATGGCGACCGCCGTCTTCTCCAGCGCCTCGATCTCCCCGTCGGTCAGCCCGTCCTTGCCGAGGCTCCCCGCGCGGATCAGCGCGCGGTGGACGACGAGGTCGGCGTAGCGGCGGATCGGCGAGGTGAAGTGGGCGTAGCGCTTCAGGTTGAGGCCGAAGTGGCCGATGTTGAGGGGATCGTACTCCGCCTGGGCCTGGGAGCGCAGGACCACCTCGCTCGCCACCTGGGCGTGCTCGGTCTCAGCGAGGCGTTCCAGGATCCGGTTGAACTGGGCGGGGCGCAGGTTCCCGGTCTTCGGCAGGCGGATGTCGAGGCTCGCCAGGAACTCCGAGAGGCCGAGGAGCTTTTCCGGGCTCGGCGCATCGTGGACGCGGTAGATGAGGGGGATCTTCGCCTTCTCGCACGTCTCGGCGGCCGAGACGTTCGCCTGGATCATGAACTCCTCGATGAGGCGGTGGGCGTCGAGCCGCTCGGGCGTCTTCACCGCCTCCACCGCCCCGTCCGGGCCCACCACGATCTTGCGCTCGGGGATGTCGAGCTCGAGGGGCTCGCGCGCCTCCCGCCCGCGGTTCACGCACCGCCACGCCTCCCAGAGCGGCGCCAGCACCCCCTCCATCAGCGGCGCCGTGGTCTCGTCCGGCGCGCCGTCGATCGCCGCCTGCGCCTGGGCGTAGGACAGGCGCGCCGCCGAGCGCATGGCGATCCGGTGGAAGGCATGGCGGCGCTTCCGCCCGTCCTTGCCGAAGGTCATGGCGACGGCGAGGGCGGGGCGCAACGCGTGCGGCCTGAGGGAGCACAGGTCGTTGGAGATGCGCTCGGGCAGCATGGGCACCACGCGGTCGGGGAAGTAGACCGAGTTGCCGCGGTGGAGCGCTTCACGGTCGAGGGCGCTGCCCGGCCGCACGTAGCGGGCGACGTCGGCGATCGCCACGAAGACCACGTGGCCGCCCGCGTTGTTCGGGTCCTCGTCGGGCCGGGCGAAGACCGCGTCGTCGTGGTCCTTGGCGTCCGGCGGGTCGATGGTGACGAAGGGAACGTCCCGCCAGTCCTCCGCCTTCCCGCCCTCGAGGCGGAAGGGCGCCGCCGCCTCGGCCTCGGCGAGCACCGGGTTCGGGAAGACGTGGGGGATCCCGTGGGCCTCGATGGCGATCATGGAGACCGCCCGTTCCGAGTTCACCGGGCCGACACGGTCGAGGATCCGCGCCGTCTCCTTGTAGCGGCCGATGCGGCGCACCTCGACGCGCACGAGCTCGCCGTCCTCGGCGTCGCCGAGGGCGTGGTGGTCGATCTCGATCTCGCGCTGCTTCTTCTCCACCGGCAGGAGGCGGGCGCCGAAGGGCGTCCTGCGCACGACGGCGAGGGCCGTCGGCGGCTTGCGGTCGATGACCTTGACGACCTTCGCGAGCGGGAGAGGGGCGGCCTCCCCGTCCCCTTCCGCCGCCTCGCGGTCGACGAGGCGCACGAGGGCGCGGTCGCCGACGCCCGCGGGGGGCTGGCCCGGGCGCTTCGGGCCCTCGGCGATCAGCACGGTGGGGGGCGGGCCGTCCTCGTCCGCGTCCCAGTCGACGGGCTCGCCGATCAGCTCCCCGTCCTCGTCCCGCCCGGTGAGGGCGAGCACGAACACCTTGGGCAGGCGGCCGGGCGAGCGCAGGCGCTTGCCGCGCCGCGCGATCTCGCCCTCCTCCGCCATTTCCGCAAGCAGCCGCTTGAGCGCGATCCGGTCGCCGCCGGAGATGCCGAAGGCGCGGGCGATCTCCCGCTTGCCGACGCGGCCGGGGCTTTCCTCGACGAAGCGCCTGATCTCCTCGCGGCTCGGCAGCCTTGCCCTGTCGTCGTCCATGTCCGCCCTGTCCCGCCGGGGGCCGGCCGCACCGGCTGCCCGCCGCGACGGGCCCCCGCCTCGTTACGCGCTGCGCCCGCCCCCGTAAAGCGCGCCGCCGCCGGGCCGATCCCCGTCGTCCGCAACCCGCCGCGCGCCCGCGGCCCGCCGCCTCGCTCCTCCGGATGACGCCATTCGGCCCCGCGCGTGACGGCAACCGAAGGAGGGGCCGCCCCTCCGTCGCGGGGGAGGCGAGACCTATTTGCCGTTCCGGCTGCCGTTCTCGCGAGGCACGGCCACGCGCGCGAACCGCCTCGTCTGCGGCCCGGGCGCATCGTCCGCGCCCGATCGCCATTTGCGGCCGTGCCGGGTCGTCGGCGCCTGCCACCCGCACGGCCGATGGTGCGTCCGGCGGCTCGAGGCGGGCCGCTTCCGATCCCGAGCAGCTTGTGGTCGCCCGATACCGTTCGACGGCCCCGGAAAGCCCAGTGTCTCCCGATCACGGTCGTGCCGGCCGCCGCCCGTTCCCCTGGGTGCGCGGTGCCTGCCGGAAGCCGGACGGGCCGCACGGGCCCGCCTGCCCGCTCCCGCACCCTTGCCGGTTCATTCCGCTGGTGGGACGACTGTGCCGACATTCCGCCGGAGCCGACAGCTTCAGAAGTGCGCCGGGCACGGGCCGGGTCAACCCCGAAGAGCCGAAGGCGTGGGTTGACGCAGCCCGTGCCCGGCGCGAGCATCACCGGACAGACGGCGTTGGTGCAGCCACCAGGCGTCACCTTCCGCTCCGGCGGGACGACCGTCGAAGGCAGCCGCCAGCGGAGCCCGCCGGTTCGCGCCGTGTTCAGCCCGTGCCCGTCCCCGACGAGCGGTCGGCGCCCTTGCCGCCCGAGCGGGTGCCCTTGGTCCCCGTGGCGGTCCGGCCGCCCTTCGTGGCCGTCTTGCGGGCGGACGAGCGCGCCGCGCCCGTCTTGGCGGCCGGCTTCGTGCCGCCTCCGGCCGCCTCGCTCCCGTCGTCGGCCGTCTTCGCCTTCCGCGAGGCCGCACCGCCCGCCTTCGTCGTCTTGCCGGCCGCGGCCTTCTTCGTCGTCTTCCCGCCGGCCTTCCCGGCCTTCGCCTCGAGGAGGGCGACCGCCTCCTCCATGGTGACGGCCTCCGGCGCGCTTTCCTTCGGCAGGGTGGCGTTCACCTTGCCGTGGTTGACGTAGGGGCCGTAGCGACCGCTCTTGACGGTCACGGGTCCGCCGAGGGTCGGGTGCTCGCCGAGCGCCTTCAGGGGCGCTGCCGCCGCGCCCCGCCCGCCGCCGCGCGCCTTCTTCTCGGCGATCACGGTGACGGCGCGGTTGAGGCCCACCTCGAACACGTCCTCCACGCTCTCGAGGTTGGCGTAGCTCCCGGCATGGAGGAGGTAGGGCCCGTAGCGGCCGATGTTGGCGAGGATCGGCTCGCCCGTCTCCGGGTGCTTGCCCACCTCCCGCGGCAGGTCGAGCAGCATGAGGGCGCGCTCGAGCGTCGGCTCCTCCCCCTGCCAGGCCTTGGGAATCGAGGCGCGCGGCGGCTTCTTCTCCCCGCTCTCGAGCTGGACGTAGGGGCCGAACCGCCCGTCCCTGAGCGTCACCGCGTGGCCCGTCCGCGGGTCGATGCCGAGCGCCTTCGGGCCCTCGGCGGTCTTCTTCGCCGCCTCCTCCGGATCCTCGGACAGCTGGCGGGTGTAGCTGCAGTCCGGGTAGTTGGAGCAGCCCACGAACGCGCCGAACTTGCCGAGCTTCAGCGACAACTGCCCGTCGCCGCACACCGGGCAGACCCGCGGGTCGCTCCCGTCCGAGCGGGGCGGGAAGACGAGGGGAGCGAGCATCTCGTTGAGGGCGTCGAGCACCTGGGCGACGCGCAGGTCCCGGGTCTCGGCGAGGTGGGCGGTGAACTCCTCCCAGAACTCGCGCAGGACCTGCCGCCAGTCGATCTCCCCGTTCGAGATCCGGTCGAGCTTCTCCTCGAGGTCGGCGGTGAAGCCGTACTCCACGTAGCGCTCGAAGAAGGCCTCGAGGAACGCCGTCACGAGCCGCCCCTTGGGCTCGGGCACCAGGCGGCGCTTGTCGAGGGCGACGTACTCCCGGTCGCGCAGGGTGGACAGCGTCGAGGTGTAGGTGGAGGGGCGGCCGATGCCGAGCTCCTCCATCTTCTTGATGAGCGTCGCCTCGGTGTAGCGCGGCGGGGGCTGGGTGAAGTGCTGGCGGATGTCGATCGTCTTCAGGCGCGGCTCGGTGCCCGCCTCCATGGGCGGCAGTCGGCCGCCCTCCTCGCTCTCCTCGTCGTCCCGCCCCTCCTGGTAGACCGACAGGAAGCCGTCGAAGCGGATCACGGTGCCGGTGGCGCGCAGCTCCGCCTTGCGCGCGCCGTTCGCCGCGTCGATGCGGACGGTCGTCACCTCGAGCTCGGCCGATTCCATCTGGCTCGCCACCGCCCGCTTCCACACGAGGTCGTAGAGCCGCGCCTGGTCGTCGTCGAGGAAGCGGCGCACCTCGTCGGGCGTGCGCGAGACGTCGGTCGGACGGATCGCCTCGTGGGCCTCCTGGGCGTTCTTCGCCTTGGTGGCGTAGTGGCGGGCCTTCTCGGGCAGGTAGCGCTTGCCGTAGCGCGAGCCGATCTCGCCGCGGATCGCCTCGATCGCCTCGGCGGCCATCTGGACGCCGTCGGTGCGCATGTAGGTGATGAGGCCGACCGTCTCCCCGCCGATGTCGGTCCCCTCGTAGAGCTTCTGGGCGGTCTGCATGGTGCGGGCGGAGGAAAAGCCGAGCTTGCGGGAGGCCTCCTGCTGCAGCGTCGAGGTGGTGAAGGGGGGCTGGGGGTTGCGCTTCTGCGGCTTCGCCTCGACCGAGGCGATCCGGTAGGACGCGCCCTCGAGGAGTGCCTTGATCCGCTCGGCCTCCGCGCCGGTGCCGATGGCGAGCTTGTCGAGCCGCTTGCCGTCGAGGCCGTGAAGGCGGGCGAGGAAATCGTCCCCCCCGGGCGTCTTCATGGCGGCCTGGACGGACCAGTACTCCTGCGGCACGAACCGCTCGATCTCGTTCTCGCGCTCGCACACGAGGCGCAGCGCCACCGACTGGACGCGCCCGGCCGAGCGGGCGCCGGGCAGCTTGCGCCACAGGACCGGCGACAGGTTGAAGCCCACCAGGTAGTCGAGCGCGCGGCGTGCCCGGTAGGCGTCCACGAGGTCGTCCTCGATGGTCCGCGGATGGGACATGGCCTCGAGGACGGCGCTCTTGGTGATCGCGTTGAAGACCACCCGCTCGACCTTCTGGCCCTTCAGCGCCTTCCTCTCCCGCAAGGCTTCCAGGACGTGCCAGGAGATCGCCTCGCCCTCCCTGTCCGGGTCGGTGGCGAGGATCAGGGCATCGGCGTCGCGCACGGCCCGGGCGATCTCGTCGAGGCGCTTCTTCGCCTTGGCGTCCACCTCCCAGGACATCTCGAACGCCTCGTCCGGGCGGACGGAACCGTCCTTGGCCGGCAGGTCCCGCACGTGCCCGTAGGAGGCGAGAACCGCGTAGTCGCTGCCGAGGTACTTGTTGATGGTCTTGGCCTTGGCAGGCGATTCGACGACGACCAGATGCATGCGGTTTTC
>CAZJNX010000189.1:0-9390 GCA_964547415.1 uncultured Hyphomicrobiales bacterium | reverse complement strand
TGTCGAAGTGGCCGCTGTTGCACACGATCGCCATGTCCTTGAACTGGCGCATGTGATCGAGGGTCACCACGTCCTTGTTGCCGGTCGCTGTCACCACGATGTCGGCCCGCGGCGCGGCGTCCTCCAGCGTGACCACCTCGAAGCCGTCCATGGCGGCCTGCAGGGCGCAGATCGGGTCGATCTCGGTGACGAGGACCCGCGCGCCCGCACCCGCCAGCGAGGCGGCCGAGCCCTTGCCCACGTCCCCGTAGCCGCACACGACGGCCACCTTGCCGGCCATCATGACGTCGGTGCCGCGGCGGATCGCGTCGACGAGGCTCTCCTTGCAGCCGTACTTGTTGTCGAACTTCGACTTCGTCACCGAGTCGTTGACGTTGATCGCCGGGAACTCGAGCTCGCCCCGCTTCTCCATCTGGTAGAGGCGCAGCACGCCCGTCGTCGTCTCCTCCGAGACGCCGCGGATGTTGGCCTTCACCTTGGAGTAGAAGCCCGGATCGCGCGCGAGGCGCTTCTTGATCGTCTTGAAGAGGAACTCCTCCTCCTCGTTGGACGGGTTGTCGAGGACGGACGGATCCTGCTCCGCCTTCGAGCCGAGCATGACGAGGAGCGTCGCGTCGCCGCCGTCGTCGAGGATCATGTTGGCCGTCTCGCCGTTCCCCCAGTCGAGGATCTGGTCGGCGTACTCCCAGTACTCCTCCAGCGTCTCGCCCTTGACGGCGAACACCGGGATGCCGCGGGCGGCGATGGCGGCGGCCGCGTGGTCCTGGGTGGAGAAGACGTTGCAGGAGGCCCAGCGGACCTCCGCGCCCAGCGCCACCAGCGTCTCGATGAGGACGGCGGTCTGGATCGTCATGTGGAGGGAGCCGGCAATGCGCGCGCCCTTGAGGGGCTGGCTCGCCGCGTTCTCCTCGCGCACGGCCATGAGGCCGGGCATCTCGATCTCGGCGATCTCGATCTCGGTGCGGCCCCAGTCGGAAAGGCCGATGTCCTTGATCGCGTAGTCCTTGGTCTTGTCGAGCATGTGTGGCCGCTCCCGTGGCGGTTGGCGTGTTCGTTCGTGCGTGTTCGGGCCCGTCAATAGCCCGGACGGCGGTCCGCCGCAACCGCCGGACCGCAACGCATAAGGATATCTTTATGTCTGCATGGCTGCCCGGCAAGGGGTGCGGTGCCGGCCATCAATTCGCCCATTCGCGGAAGAGCACGGTGCCTCGGGCACCGGACCGCCCGGACACCACGTCGAATTGCGGCGTGACCATGCCTCGCGCGCCTCAAGCCGTGCCGTTCCCGCCGCGAACCGCCGCGGCGGCCGCCGCCGGCGAGCCCGGGGCCGGCTCGGTCTCGTCGATGAAGCCCTCGCCGTCGTCGCCGAGCGTCATCAGGGAGGCGTTGCCGCCCGAGGCCGTCGTGTCGATGGAGATGACCCGCTCCACCGCGAAGCGCGGCAGGTAGCGCGGGCCGCCCGCCTTCGGACCCGTTCCCGACAGGCCCTCGCCGCCGAAGGGCTGGCTGCCGACGATGGCGCCGATCATGTTGCGGTTGACGTAGAGGTTGCCCACCGCCGCCGCGCGCCGCACCGCCTCCACCGTCGTGTCGATCCGGGTGTGCAGCCCCATGGTGAGGCCGAAGCGGGTGCCGCGGATCGCCTCCAGCATCTCCTGCAGCCGCTCGGCCTCGTAGCGCACCACGTGGAGGACGGGGCCGAACACCTCCTTGGTGAGCTGCTCCACGCGATCGATCTCGAAGGCGACCGGGGCGAGGAAGGTGCCGTGCTCGGTGCCCGCCTCGAGGGGCGAGCGCGCGATGAGGCGGCCCGTGCGCTCCATGTGCGCCACGTGGGCTTCGAGGACGCCCTTCGCCTCGCCGTCGATGACCGGGCCGATGTCGGTGGACAGCCACGCCGGGTCGCCGACGGTGAGCTCCTCCATGGCGCCCGCGAGCATCGTCAGCACCTTGTCGGCGACGACGTCCTGCACGAGGAGGAGGCGACAGGCCGAGCAGCGCTGGCCGGCCGAGCGGAAGGCGGAGATCACCACGTCCCGCACCACCTGCTCCGGCAGGGCCGTCGAATCGACGATCATGGCGTTCTGCCCGCCCGTCTCGGCGATGAAGGGGACGATGGGACCGTCCCGCCCGGCGAGGGCGCGGTTGATGATCCGCGCCGTCTCCACCGAGCCGGTGAAGGCGACGCCCGAGACCCGCTCGTCGGCGATGAGCGGCCCGGCAACCTGCGGCCCGTCGCCCGGCAGGAGGTGGAGGACGCCGCCCGGAACGCCGGCCTTGTGGAGGAGGCGCACGGCCTCTGCCGCGATGAGGGGCGTCTGCTCGGCGGGCTTGGCGAGGACGGCGTTGCCGGCCGCGAGCGCCGCCGCCACCTGCCCGGTGAAGATCGCGAGGGGGAAGTTCCACGGGCTGATGCACAGGAACGTGCCGCGGCCCGCGAGCCAGTACTCGTTCCGCTCGCCCGTCGGGCCCGGCATGACGAGGGGCTCGGAGAAGGTCGCCCGGGCCTCGCCGGCGTAGTAGCGCAGGAAGTCGACCGCCTCGCGCACCTCCGCCACCGCGTCCGACAGGACCTTGCCCGCCTCGCGCACGCAAAGGGCGATGAAGCGGGCCATGTTGGCCTCGTAAAGGTCCGCCGCCGCCTCCAGGATCCGCGCCCGGTGCTCGGCGGGAAGCCCGTCCCAGGCCCGGAAGGAGCGGTGGGCCCGGTCGAGCGCCTTCATGGCGATCTCGGGCGTCGCCTCCACCACGGTGCCCACCTGCCGCCGCCGGTCCGACGGATCGAGGGCGGGCCGCGCCGGCCCGTCCGCGGCGATGCCGCCCACGAGCGGTGCGGCGCAAAAGCCCTCCGCCGCCGCGGCCGTCACCTCCTTCGCGAGGGGGACGAGGGCGGCGGGGTCGGAAAGGTCGATGCCGACGGCGTTCTTCCGGTCCGGGCCGAACAGGTCCCGCGGCAGGGGAATGTTGGGGTTGCGCTTCCCCTTCAGCCGCCGCGCCTCCGCCACCGGGTCGGCGGCGAGGTCGTCGACCGAGAATTCCTCGTCGTGGATGCGGTTCACGAAGGAGGAGTTGGCCCCGTTCTCGAGGAGACGGCGCACGAGGTAGGCGAGAAGGTCCTCGTGGGTGCCGACGGGGGCGTAGATCCGGCAGGGAAGGCCGAGCCGGTCCGGTCCCACGATGTCGTCGTAGACCGCCTCGCCCATGCCGTGGAGCCGCTGGAACTCGAAGTCGCGCCGGTTGCCGGCGAGCTCGATGATGGTGGCGATGGTGTGGGCGTTGTGGGTGGCGAACTGGGGGAAGAACACTTCCGGCCGGTCCATCAGCTTCTTCGCGCAGGCGATGTAGGACACGTCCGTGTAGACCTTGCGTGTGAAGACCGGGTAGTCGGCGAAGCCGCCCTCCTGGGTCCACTTGATCTCGCTGTCCCAGTAGGCGCCCTTGACGAGGCGGACGGGAAGGCGCCGGCCGGTGCGCTCCCCGAGCGCGGCCAGCCAGTCGATGAGCGGGAATGCCCGCTTCTGGTAGCCCTGGACGGCGAGGCCGAAGCCCTGCCAGCCGGCGATCTCCGGGCGCGCGGCCACCCACTCGATCACGTCGAGGGAGATGTCGAGCCGGTCCGCCTCCTCCGCATCCACCGTGAAGCCGATGCCGTGCCCGGCCGCCATCCTGGCGAGCTCCAGGAGGCGGGGGGCGAGCTCGTCCATCACCCGCGCGCGCTCGGCGAACTCGTAGCGCGGGTGGAGGGCGGACAGCTTCACCGAGATGCCCGGCGCGGCCGTCACGTCCTCGCCCTTCGCCGACGCGCCGATCCTGTCGATCGCGTGGGCGTAGGAGGCGAAGTAGCGGTCCGCGTCCGCCATCGTCCGCGCGCCCTCGCCCAGCATGTCGTAGGAGTGGCGGTAGCCGCGGGTCTCGGGCGTGCGGGCGCCGGCGAGCGCCTCCTCGATGGAGCGGCCCATGACGAACTGCTTGCCGAGGATGCGCATGGCCTCGCGCACCGCGCGGCGGATCACCGGCTCGCCGGCCCGGTGGACGAGGCGCTTCAGGACCGTCGCGGGCTCCCGCGTCGCCCCCTCCGGCAGGCGCACGACGCGGCCCGTCAGCATCAGCGCGAAGGTGGAGGCGTTCACGAACAGGCTCTCGGACTTGCCGAAGTGCCGGTCCCACTCGGCCGTCCCGATCTTGTCGGAGATGAGGAGGTCGATGGTGTAGTCGTCCGGCACGCGCAGCATCGCCTCGGCGAGGCACATGAGGACGACGCCCTCCTTGGAGGAGAGCTCGTAGTGCTGCATGAATGCCTCGATCATGCCGTGGCGGGTGCGCTCGGCGCGGATGTCCTCCACCATCTTGCGGGCGCGCTCGCCGATCCGCCCGCGCATGTCCTCCGGCAGCGTCGCCGCCTCGATCAGGCGGCGCACGAGGGTCTCCTCGTCGATGCGGTGGTGCTCGCGCACGGCGCGGCGGGCGGGGGAGACGTTGGCGCGGTCGGCGTCGATGATCATGGGGGCGCCCCTTCGGCTCTCGGCGTCACCGGCGGCGGCCGGTCCTTCCGCGGAGGGTCGTGCCACGCCGCCCCGCGCGCAATCCCCTTGCCCGCCGAATCTTGCCGCACGGCCGCTTGCGCGCCGCCTGCGATCGTGCCACGTGCACGCCCGCCCGGTTGCGACCTTTCAGCGAGCGCCCGTTCCGCCATGTCCGAGACCGCCGGATCGTCCGTCCCGAAACGTCCGCTCGCCGCCCGCCTGAAGGAGGAGGCGCCCTTCCTCGCGGGCGTCCTCACCCTCGCGGTCTTCCAGTTCGGGGGGGACGGCTGGCTCTACGGGCTCGAGGACCGGCTCGTGGCGGCCGGGCTGTTCCTGTGGCTGTTCGTCGCCATGCTTTGGGCGGCCTTCGGCGTGGTGCGCCACGCCGACGCCCTCGCCGAGCTCCTGGGCGAGCCTTACGGCACGCTGATCCTCACCATCGCGGTGATCGGGATCGAGGTCTCGCTCATCTCCGCCGTCATGCTGACAGGGGAGGCGAACCCGACGCTCGCGCGGGACACCATGTTCGCCGTCCTCATGATCGTCATGAACGGCCTGGCGGGGGCCGCCCTTCTGATCGGGGCGCTGCGGCACCGGGAGCAGTCCTACAACCTCGCGGGCGCGCGGGCCTTCCTCGCCGTGCTCCTGCCGCTCGCCACCTTCGCCCTCGTGCTGCCCAAGTTCACCGTCTCCACCGACGCGCCCACCTACACGGCGGGGCAGGAGGCCTTCTTCGCGGTGGTGACGATCCTGCTGTACGGCGTCTTCCTCGTGATCCAGACGGTGCGCCACCGGGGCTTCTTCAGCCAGCCGGCCGCGGACGGTGGGGAAGAGCCGGCCGCGGACGACCACCACGGCCACGGGCCGGTGCACTCGGTGCCCTACCACGCGCTCCTCCTCGTTCTCACGCTCCTGCCCATCGTGCTGCTGTCCAAGCGCCTCGCCGGCCTCGTCGACTTCGGGATCGTGGAGATCGGCGCGCCCGCGGCCCTCGGCGGGGTGGTGATCGCGCTCCTGGTGCTGACGCCGGAGGGTCTCGCCGCCCTCGGCGCCGCCGCGCGGAACCAGCTGCAGCGGTCGGTCAACATCATCCTCGGCTCGGCCGTCGCCACCATCGGACTCACCGTGCCGGCGGTGCTCGCGATCGCCCTCGCGACGGGTCAGGAGGTGGTGCTCGGCCTGTCGGACGTGTCGCTGGTGCTCCTCGTCCTCACCGTCCTCATGTCGCTGCTCACCTTCGGCGGGGCGCGCACCAACCTCCTGTTCGGCGCGGTGCACCTCGTCCTGTTCCTCGCCTGGCTCGTCCTGATCGTGGTCCCGTGAGGGCCGCGCTCAGCCCGGGTCCTCGGGCCGGGTGAAGCGGACGGCCGCGACGGCGACGTCCGCCGCGAAGGCGCGGCCGATGGCGACGATGCCGATGCGCCTGAGGCGCGCAAGGTCGAGCGGCGCCTCGATCCGGTGGGGCCGGAAGACCTCGAAGGGCAGGCGCACCGTCCGCCAGTTGCGCGTGGCCTCGAACGAGGCCCGGTAGGACTGCCACGGCCGGACGACGTCGGCGGTCCTCAGGTGGACGTTGTAACGCTCCCCGTTGCCGGCCACCTCGAGGGCGATGCCGGAAAAGCCACGCGCGTCCACGGTCCCGCCGTCCGGGGAAAGGTCGAGCGCGGCCTGCAGGAAGCCGCCGTCGTTCTCGAGGCTCACCCGCCCGGAAAGCCGCAGGGCGGTCCGCCCGAGGACGGCCTCCCGGGCGAGCGTGCCGCCGGAGCGGCCGCCCATCACCGTGTCGGCGACGAGCGTCCACGCGGTCCCCGTCGAGGCGAGGGGGTGGGGCCGGTCGAGGGCGTCGATGACGGCCTTCGCCTCGCTCACGGGCGCCACCGTCCCTGCGCGCGCCCGCCGTCCGCGTCCACCCCGGGCGTTGCCGCCTTGCCCATCGTCCTCGCTCCCGCCGCGTCCCGGGCCGGTCCGGGAAGGGCCGACCGACGGGGGCCGAGGCTCGCGCCGGCGCCGGGCCGCGTCAAGGCACGCTCTCGGCCCTTCGGCCTCGACACGGCCCGTCCCCGGCCCGGTCCGGGAAGGGGCGGCGCCGGCGGAACGTCGCCAGGTTCGTCTCGCCAGCAAGACGGACCGGTGCTTTCCGGGGCCGCCGGGGCGTGCGAGGGTGGGCGCGGTGGTGGAACAACCGCCGTCGGCCGGGTCTCACGGGCGACGGCAACCGATGGAGGCGGACACCCATGAGACCGGCCATTCTCGCCTTCGCCGCGGCCCTTTCCCTGCCGGCCGCCCCGGCGGCGCTCGCGCAAGGTCAGGCCGTCCTCGGCGACCCGGAAGCCGGCGCGCGCCTCGCCGGGGAGGTCTGCGCGGGCTGCCACGCCGTCGCGCCCGGCGAGCGCACCTCGCCCGACGCCACCGCGACGCCCTTCGCCACCATCGCCGAGACGCCGGGGATGACGGCCCGCGCCATCACCGTCTGGCTCACCACCTTCCACCCGGAGCGGACGATGCCCGCCATCGTCCTCACCCGGGACGAGCGGGAGGACATCATCGCCTACATCCGCAGCCTCGACGACTGACGGGCGACCCGGGGCGCCGCTCACACGCCGATCTCGGACAGGCGCTTGTAGAGCCAGGACCGGGAGACGCCGAGCTCCTCCGCGACGCGCTTCTTGTTGCCGCGGTGGCGGGCGAGGGCGCTCCTGATAGCGTCCGCCTCCACCGCGTCGAGGCGCGCCTTCAGGTCCCGCCCCTCGAGGGCCGGGGCGGGCGCGGCGCCGGTGCTCGCGACGCGGAAGTCGTCCCGCGTGATCCGCCGGCCCTCGCAGAAAACGGCGGCCCGCTCCACCTCGGCGCGGAGCTGGCGCACGTTGCCGGGCCATGGCTGGGCCGAGAGGTGCTCGATGGCGTCGTCCGACAGGGTGACGGGGCCGAGGCGGTGCCGCTCCCGGAAGCGGGCGAGGAAGTGCCCGGCGAGGAGCCCGATGTCCGGGCCCCGCGCCCGGAGCGGGGGCACGTGGATCATGATCGGCGCGATGCGATAGTAGAGGTCGAGGCGGAAGTCGCCGTCGGCCACCAGCCGGTCGAGGTCGCGGTTGGTGGCGCACACGAGGCGGAAGTCGCTCTCCCGCGGGCGCTCGCCGCCGATCCGCTCCACCACGCGGTCCTGTACGACCCGCAGGAGCTTCACCTGAACCTCGAGGGGCATGTCGCCGATCTCGTCGAGGAAGATGGTGGACCCGTTGGCCTTTTCGAACTTGCCCTTGCGCCCCTTTCGGTCCGCGCCCGTAAAGGCGCCGGGTTCGTAGCCGAATAGCTCCGCCTCCACGAGGGTCGCGGGGATCGCGGCGGCGTTCACGAGCACCATCTGCTTGTCCCGGCGGGGGGAGAGCTGGTGGATGGCGTGGGCGACGAGCTCCTTGCCCGTCCCGCTCTCCCCGTGGATGAGGACCGGGATCTCGATGGGCGCCACCTTCACGATGTCGGCCCTGAGGCGCTGGACGGCCGGGCTGTCGCCGATGATTCCGTCGAGCCCGTAGGCGATGCCCTTCGCCGCGTCCGCCTCGCGACGCAGGAACTCCACCTCGCTCTGCAGCGCGCTCACCCGCCGCGCCAGCGCCTCGGCCTCCTCCGGGCCCTTGAACATGACGCGGCCCATGGCGCCGATCACGCGCCCGCCCCGCATTACGGGCGTGCGCATGACGACCCGCTCGGCGCCGCGCATCTCCTGGACGTGGCCGATCTCGGCCTTGCCGGTGGCGGCCACCTCCGGCAGGCGGGTGTTCTCGATCACCTCCTTCGCGGGCCGGCCCACCGCCTCGCCCCGCGCAAGGCCGAAGAAGCGCTCGTGGACGGGGGAGATGTAGGCGACGCGCCCGTCCGCCTCGACGACGGTCATGGCGGTGAAGGGGTCGGACAGGAGCTGGTCGAGGATGTCGACGGCGAAGTCGACCGAGCCGAGGAACTCCGTCACCACCTCGCCGGGCGCATCGAGGGCGATGACGACGGCCCCGTCCGGCACCGGCACCTGCATGAGGACGAGGGGGCGCTGGCCGAGGGCGAGCGGCATCAGGCGGCGGCGGACAAGCTCGGCGCGGACGGCCGGCTCGGACAGGCGCGCCGTCAGCCGCGGGTCGGCGCCGACGCCGGTGCGGGCGAGCACCGTGCCGTCGTCCGACAAGAGGATGGCGCCGGCGGCACCGCGCCGACCCGTGTCCGTCCCGTCCAAGGGCCTCTCCCCCGTGTCCTCGGGCGGGACGTTAGACCGGACCGGTGTCTGTTGAAAGGACAGTCAGGCGGTGCGGGCGGCGTGCAGGCGGGCGATGGCGTCGAGGGCGGCGAAGTAGGAGTGGACGCCGAGGCCCATGACCATGCCCGAGACGGCCTCGGCGGTGACCGAGTGCATCCCGCGCCGCTCGATGTTGGTCATGTGGATCTCGATGACCGGGAGATCGACGCCGCGCAGGCAGTCGCGCAGGGCGTAGCCCGCGTAGAGGAAGCCGGCCGGATTGATGAGGATCCCGTCGATGCCGTCCCGCGCGGCCCCATAGATCCATGTGATCGCCTCGCCCTCCACGTTGGTCGTGCGGATGTCGAGGGCGATGCCGCGGGCGGTGGCCTCTGCGGCGAGCATGGCGTGGAGCTCGTCGAGGGTGGTGGTGCCGTAAAGGTGCGGCTCGCGGCGTCCGAGCCACTCCATGTTGGCCCCCTGGATCAGCATGAGCCGCATGACCGCCTCCTTGCGACCGGAGGCTCCGGCGCCGCCCCCGTCCATTCCGCTGGTGAGACGGAAAAGGCCGGCATTCCGCCGGAGCCGACCCTTCCAGAAGCGCGCCGGGCGCGGGCCGGGTCAACCCCTCGAGCCGAAGGCGTG
>CAZJNX010000188.1:0-9419 GCA_964547415.1 uncultured Hyphomicrobiales bacterium | reverse complement strand
GCCGGCGTCCGGCGCGCCCCCGCCCGCGCGGGCGGGGCGTTCGCGTGTCTTCCTCGCCCGCCGCGATGGGTCCGCACCGTCCGCCGATCCGGCGGTCGGAAGCCGGTGGGCCACCCTGCGGTCGGAGCTCGATCCGCGGTGCCCCCCTTGCCGGCGTCCGGCGCGCCCCCGCCCGCGCGGGCGGGGCGTTCGCGTGTCTTCCTCTCCCGCCGCAATGGGTCCGCACCCTCCCCCGAGCCGGCGGTCGGGGCCGGGGGGCCCCCCGGCGGTCGGGGCGCGATCCGCCATGCCCCCGGTGGCGACGTCCGGCGCGGCGCCGCCCGCGCGGACGGAACGTGGCAGGTGACCGCGCCGTCCACCCGGCACGGGCAGGGCGGCCGCGTGTCTTCATGTCGCGATGCGCTGGAGCCGCGCCGTCCGCCGATTCCCCGGCCAGGGGCGTGATCCGCGGTGCCCCCGGGGAGGCATCCGGCGCGGCGCCGCCGGTACGGACGGGGCGTGGCGGGCGCGGGCTCCGGCCGACGCCACGGGGGCAAGGAGCCGCGGCCGCCACGCCACGGTGCCGCCAGCCGCCCGCCCCACGCCGCCCGGGGACGCCGGCGGTGTTCAGGTGATCGGCGGCGTGTCGCGCCGGCTGGTCCGGACCGTGGCGGCGACGGCGTGGCGCACCGGCGCGAGCATGGGGCGGCGCAGGGGCCGGGTGCGTTTCAGCCGCGTCGCCATGTTTCGGTTGGCCCGCTCCTCCACGAAGGCGACGCCGTAATGGAACCAGTCGAAACGGTCCCGCGCGCCGCGCACGAGGCGGCGCGCCGTGCGGCTCGCGCCCACGAGGATCACCATCGACAGGGCGATGAGGGGGATCCCCGTCGGCAGCGGCGTCCACACCGTGAGGAGGCCGAGGACGAGACAGACGAGACCGAACGTGACGAAAAGCGCCTTGCGCATGGACCGGACCCGGACCGCGGATGAACGATCGCCAGAACTAGCACGGCAATACCACAAGTCCATGACGCGAGGCTTGCATCGCCTCCGCCGCCTCACCCCTTGCGGCCGCGCCGCCCCGCCGCCTTGCGGAACACGAACACCTTGGACATGAAGGCGGGCCACGACCGCTCCTCCACGAGACCCCCCTCGGCGAACAGCGCGGCCATGTCGGTGCGGGTGTAGCTCTCGTAGTAGGGCTCGTGGAACATCTGGGGGAAGAGCTCGAGGAGCCCGTCGAACTCCGGCGTGTCGCCGGTCTGCAGGCTGTCCACGATCACCGCGATCCCGCCGGGGCGCACGACCCGGCCCATCTCGCGCGCCACCACGGGCCGCACCTTCGGCGGCAGCTCGTGGAAGAGGTAGACGCTGGTGAGCACGTCCACGCTCCCGTCCGCCACCGGCAGGGCCTCGGCATTGCCGACGAGGGGCCGCACGGCCGGGCGGTCGCCGAGCGCCGCCCGTGCCTGCCGTACGTAGGGCTCCGACAGGTCGAGGGCGACGGAGGGCAGCCGCGGGAAGGCCCGCGTCACGTCCTTCAGGAACGCGCCGGTCCCGCACGCGACGTCGAGGAGGCGCATCGTGCGCTGGTCCCGCCCGCGCACCTCCTCCGCGATCGGCACCAGGCCCTGGCGGCGCATGGCGGCGGCGGCCCCGAAGAAGAGCGTCTCCACCTGCGTGTCGTAAAGGGCCGCCGATTCCGGCGTCATCCAGCCGCCGCTCTGGTAGTGGAAGTTCTGCAGGTAGTAGCGCGGGCGCCGCCCGTCGGTCCGGTCGACCTCCTGGGAGGCCTTCGTGTGGCGGCGGCGGACCACCTCCGGCAGGTCCTTCATGTAGAGGGCGCGGCGGCGGAGGAGCTCGGGGAGCTGGAACCCCTCGTCCTCGGGCATCGGGTAGAGGCCCGCCTCCACGTTGGCGAGGTCGTCCTCGAGGAGGCGCCGCACGTGGGGCAGAAGCTTCGATCGCTCCGGCACGCCCGCGGGCGCGCTGATCGTGGGCCTCGGCAGCGGCGGCAGATCCTTCGCGAGCTCCCGCGCCCGGCGGACGGCAGCGGCGTTGTTGGCGGCGTACCAGCCGACCCGGGCGGCCTGCTCGGCGCCGAAGCGGGCGCGGAGCGCGAGCCGCTCGATGGGCGACAGGGTCATCAAGCGTCCCTCCGGAGCACCATCACGACTTCCAGATGGGCAGTATATACGAACTGGTCGACGAGCGTTGCATGCGCGATTTTGAAGCCACCCGCGACGAGGCGGGCCGCGTCCCGCGCGAGGGTCGCCGGGTTGCACGACACGGCGATGGCGAGCGGCACCGAGGCGGCGGCGATCTCCCCCGCGAGGGCCGGCGCGCCCGCCCGCGGCGGGTCGAAGACGACCGCCTCGAAGGCCGACAGCTCCCGCGCCGACAGGGGAAAGGCCATGAGGTCCCGCACCCCGGTGGCGACGGGCCGCAGCCCCGCCGCCCTCCGCGCCGCCGCCGCGAGCGCCGCGACGAGCGCCCCGTCCCCGTCGACGGCGTGGACGGCCGCCCTGCGGGCGAGGGGCAGGGCGAAGGTGCCGAGGCCGCAGAAGAGGTCGGCGACGCGCCGCGCGCCATCCGTCGCCGCGACCACCGCGTCCGCCACCGCCCGCTCGGCCTCCGCCGAGGCCTGGAGGAAGGCGCCGGGCGGGAAGGGCACGGCCACGTCCGCCACCCGCACGACGGGCTCGGCCGCCTGGTAGAGGATCTCCCCGCCCGCGGTCGCCCGCAGGAGCGGCGGGTCGGCGAACGCTGCCGCCGCGTCGGCGACGGCGAGCGGGTCCGGCGCCGCGCCGACGCCCGCGAAGGCGACGTCGAGCCCGCCCTCCACGGCCGTCGCCACCAGTCGCCCCTCCCCCCCGGCGGGCACGACCGCGGCGGCGAGGGCCCCGAGGGCCGGAAGGGCCGCGGCGAGGGCGGGCGAGAGGACGAGGCAGCCCTCGACTGGAACGAGGCGGTGGCTGCGCGCCTCGGCGAATCCGAGGACGGTGCGGCCGCCCCGCTCGCGGCGGACCGTGAAGGTGACGCGGCGCCGGCTCGCCGGCGGGACGGCCCGCCAGTCGACCGGAAAGGCCCCGGGGTCGAGGCCTGCGGCCGCGAGAGCGGTGCGGAAGAGGTCCTCCTTGAAGGCCCGGTAGGCGGGGGCGGCGAGGTGCTGGAGGGCGCAGCCGCCGCAGGCGCCGAAGTGGCGGCAGGGCGCCGCGACCCGGTCGGGCGAGGCGGACAGGACCTCGAGGAGCCGCCCGCGGTCGCGGACCTGGGCGATCCGCACCCGCTCCCCCGGGAGGGCGAAGGGGACGTGGGCGGCCGCAAGGGCGCCCTCGGCCGGAACGCGCCCCTCCCCGCGCCGGCCGAGGCGCTCGACCGTCGCCACCCGCTCCGTCTCCGGGGCGGGACGGGCGGGCGCGCGGCGCCTGCCGCGGGCGGGCTTCACGGCCGGTCCTTCCGCGCGGCGAGCAGCGTCTCCCGGTTGCCGTCGCCGCCGGCGATCGGGGACGGCAGGGTGCCGAGGGTCCGCCAGCCTGCCGTGCCGTCGACGAGGGCGGCGATCCGCTCCACCGCCGCGGCGGCCGCGGCCGCGTCCCTCACGATCCCGTTCTTGCCGATCGCCGCGCGCCCCACCTCGAACTGGGGCTTCACGAGCGCCACGAGGAAGGCGTCGGGCGCGGCGAGGGCGAGGGCCGGCGGCAGGGCGAGGGAAAGGGAGATAAAGCTGACGTCCGCGACGACCACGTCCGGCGCCTCCCCGAGGTCGGCGGGCGACACGTCCCGCGCGTTGAGGCCGTCCCGCCGCACGACCCGGGGGTCGGCGGCGAGCCGCGCGGCGAGCTGGCCATGGCCCACGTCGACCGCATGGACGCGGGCCGCGCCGCGCTCGAGAAGCACCTCCGTGAAGCCGCCGGTGGACGCGCCGAGGTCCACCGCCACGCGGCCCGCCGGGTCGAGGCCGAAGGCGTCGAGGGCGGCGATCAGCTTCAGGGCGCCGCGCCCGACGTGGCCGTGGGGCGCTTTCGTGAGGCGCACGGCGGCCTCCGGCCCCACCCGCGCACCCGGCCGGGCGACGGGCCGGCCGTCCACCTCCACCGCGCCCTCGCGGACGAGGGCCCGCGCCTGCGCCCGCGAGGGCACCAGCCCGCGCGCCACCAGGACCCGGTCGAGCCGGTCCGCGCCACCCGCCCCGTCCCCGGCCGTCGTCGCGCCGTCGGTCACAGGCAGTTGACGATCGCCGTCGCGATCCGCTCCAGGTAGATGGCGGGTGCGTACTTCAGCCACAGGACGCCCGAGAGGGTCGCGAGCAGCGTCACGCCCGCACCGACGAGGACGAGGCCGCGCGCGCCCACCGCCGCGCCCTCAGCTCTCGCCGAGGAGGTTGCGCAGCTTGGCGAGCGCCACCTCCTGGCTGTCGCCGTAGCTGATGAAGCTGTGGAACGCCCCGTCCGCGTCGAACAGGAGGACGGAGGCGGAGTGGTCCATGGTGTAGCCGCCGTCCGACAGGGGCACCTTGCGGGCATAGACGCGATAGTCCTTGAGGACGCCGTCGATGGTCTCCCGGTCGCCGGTGAGGCCGATGATCCGCTCGTCGAAGGCGCCCACGTAGGTGTCGAGCACTTCCGGCGTGTCCCGCTCCGGGTCCACCGACACGAAGACGACGTTGAGGTCGTCCGCGCGGGGACCGAGGGCCTCGAGCCAGGAGGCGGCCTCGAACATGGTCGTCGGGCACACGTCCGGGCAGTGGGTGAAGCCGAAGAACATGGCGCGCGGCTTGCCCGCGAGGTCCTCCGAGGAGACGGGCTCGCCGTCGGTGCCGACGAGCGTGAAGGGCCCGCCGATGTCGACGGCGCTCGCCGAGGGGGACGGCGCGGTGTCGCCCGCGAGGAACTGCCCGGCCATGATGCCTGCGAGACCCGCGGCGGCCACCGCGACGAGACCCCAAAGGACGATGCGCACGCTCTTCAGCGACATGACGATCCGACCCCTCCTCCATGTTCGCACCGGTGCGCGGGGATGGACGAATCCACCGCCGCGTCCGGTGATATGGGATTCCCGGCGCCCGGCTTAAGGGGCCCGTGCGCCGCGGTCAGGCCGCGCTCGCCCGCGGCGCCTCCTCCGGCCCGTCCGGGTCGTCGGAGAGGAGGCGCGCACCGGAGGCGTGGACCGCATCCCGCGCCGCACCCGCGGTTCCCGCTCCCTCTCCCGCTCCCTCTCCCTCGCCGTCCTCGTCGGCCGGTTGCGGCCAGTCCGGCACCTCGATCATCGGCATCTCCGGGTCGACCGGCTCGGGCGTCAGCGCCGCGCCGGTCGGGGCGGTGGAGAAGATGTCGAACTCGCCCTTCTCCTCGGCGGAGGGCGCCGTGCGGCGCATGATCCGCCACAGCACGAAGCCGAGGAGGATGCCGTGGACGAGGGCGGTGAACAGGAACAGGGCCGCCCCGTCCAGGGCGCGCATCAGGAACGGCGCCAGGATGGGCCCGGCCGCCGAGCCGATGCCGAACAGGAGGACGAAGGTGGCCGAGGTCTCCACCATCTCCTCGGGCTGCGCCCAGTCGAAGGCGTGGGCGGCGGCCAGCGAGTAGGCCGGCAGCGTGAAGGCGCCGAACAGCGCCGCGCATGCGAGGAGCGCGCCCTGCCCGAGGCCCGACAGCTGCCACAGGAGGAGGCCGCTCGCCACCGCCCCCATCATGGCGAGGATCAGGATCTTGCGCCGGTCGATGAAGTCCGACGCCCGCCCGAGCGGGTACTGGGCGAGGGCGCCCGCCGCGACGGCGACCGACATGAAGACGGCGGCGTCGGAGGTGTCGAACCCGCCGTCGGTGACGAACACGGGTCCGAGGGACCAGAACGCGCCGTTGGCGACGCCGATGAGGATGGCCCCGGCGAACGCGGCCGGGGCGATCCGGTAGAGATGCCAGGGCCGGAACCGCACGACGGCGACGGGCGCGGGCGCGGTCTGCCGCGTCAGCGCCACGGGGACCGCCGCGAGCGACAGGAACATGGAGGCGATGGCGAACAGGGCGAAGCTGTCGAGCGGGTAGGCGGTCACGACCAGCTGTCCCACGGTGATCATGGCGAGCGACAGGATCGTGTAGCTCGACATGACGACGCCGCGGGTGCTGTTCGTCGACTTCTCGTTCAGCCAGCTCTCCACGATGATGTAGAGGCACGACAGGCAAAAGCCGATGACGAAGCGGGCGACGTCCCAGGCGAACGGCTCGATGACGAGCGGGAACATGACGAGCGCGGCCGAGCCGAGGGAGACCATGGCGGCGAAGGCGCGGATGTGCCCGGCCGACAGGATGAGGCGCGGGCCGAACAGGCAGCCCACGACGAACCCGCCGAAGAAGAAGGTGCCGAGGAGGCCCACCTCCACGTTGTTGAAGCCCTCCGCCTCCGCGCGCAGGGGCACGAGGGTCGATTGCAGGCCGTGTCCGGCGTAAAGGAGCGCGACGCCGATCAGGAGCGCCGCCACGGGGACGAGCGCCTGTCGCAGGCTGGGAGTCTGGGCGGTGGTCGCGGCCATGGCGGCCTGTCCTCGTGCGGGTCGTCGGTCAAGCGTGTTCCGCCCGGCAGTGCCCGATCGGCCGCGGCGGAGATGTGCAGTCCGCGACGCCTGCGAAATCCGGTCGCGACGCATGCCCGCCATGCGCCGGCCACCACCGATCCCGCTTGTCTCCGGCGCCCCTTTTCATCCGCCGGCGGCGGCCCCTGCGGCCCGCCCCGACGGCGCCAGCGCCACGCCTGCGCGCTCCCGCATGGCCGCCACGCCGATCGCGGCCGCGCTTCACCGCCGGCCCCGACGCTGCGCCCGGCGAGCCGGGTCGGTCCATTCCGGTGGTGGGACGCACTTGCCGACATTCCGGCGGAGCCGACCCTTCCCGGACTGCGCCGGGCGGGTGCCGGGTCAAGGCCTCGAGCGAAGCGTGCCTTGACGCGGCACCCGCCCGGCGCGAGCCTCTCGCACGGATGGTCGGTTTTCGGCCCGTCGCTTCCCTGCCCCCGCTGACACGGTGTCGCTGCGACCCCTGCCGCGCGCACGGCGGGACGCCCATTCCCCTCCACCGACCTACATGGATGACAGGGCGGGGCGGCCACCCGTCGCGAGGGCGTGTTGCCCCCGCGGCACGGGGCCGCCGCAAGGGTCCTTATCCCGCGCGCGACCGTTGTCCTTACGGTCCGCGGGCCATGGACGGGTCGTCGTCCATCTGGTGAGATCGAACGACCCGCCCGGCGGGAACGGGCGGCGGTGCCACCCGCTCAGGTGTCAACCGTCCTTGACACGGGCGACGTGTAATGGATTGATGACGGTCGACGCGCCGCGACTTTGAAAGACGAGAACCGGAAAGGTTGAGCCCCGTGGGAAACGCGCCGCACACTCCTCTCCTCGACCGGGTGAAGACCCCGCACGACCTGCGCCGCCTGCCAGAGCGCGACCTGTCGCAGCTGGCCGACGAGTTGCGCGCGGAGGTGATCGACGCGGTCTCCACCACGGGCGGGCACCTGGGCGCCGGCCTCGGCGTGGTCGAGCTCACGGTCGCGCTCCACTACGTCTTCAACACGCCCCAGGACCGGCTCATCTGGGACGTCGGCCACCAGTGCTACCCCCACAAGGTGCTGACCGGCCGGCGCGACCGCATCCGCACCCTGCGTCAGGGCGGCGGCCTGTCGGGCTTCACCAAGCGGTCGGAGAGCGAGTACGACCCGTTCGGCGCGGCCCACTCGTCCACCTCGATCTCGGCGGGCCTCGGCTTCGCGGTCGCCAACGAGCTCATGGGCAGGCGCGACCACGTGGTCTCGGTGATCGGCGACGGGGCGATGTCGGCGGGCATGGCCTACGAGGCCATGAACAACGCGGGCGCCCGTGACGCCCGCCTCATCGTGATCCTCAACGACAACGACATGTCGATCGCCCCGCCCGTCGGCGCCATGTCGGGCTATCTCGCCCGCCTCACGTCCGGCGAGGCGTACGTCACGATGCGCGAGGCGCTGAAGGGCTTCGTGAAGCACCTGCCGCGCTTCGTGGAGCGGGGCGCGGCGCGGGCGGAGGAGTTCGCCCGCGGGTTCGCCATGGGCGGCACCCTGTTCGAGGAGCTCGGCTTCTACTACGTCGGCCCGATCGACGGGCACAACATGGACCACCTGCTGCCGGTCCTGAAGAACGTGCGCGACGCGCCCAACGGGCCCATCCTCGTCCACTGCGTGACGAAGAAGGGCAAGGGCTACGAGCCGGCCGAGAATTCCGCCGACAAGTACCACGGCGTCTCCAAGTTCGACGTCATCACCGGCAAGCAGGACAAGGGCAAGTCCAACGCCCCGGCCTACACCAAGGTGTTCGGCGAGAGCCTGGTGCAGGAGGCGAGGAAGGACGACCGGATCGTCGGCATCACCGCTGCCATGCCGTCGGGCACGGGGATCGACGTGTTCGAGAAGGTGTTTCCGGCGCGTACGTTCGACGTCGGCATCGCCGAGCAGCACGCCGTCACCTTCGCCGCGGGCCTCGCGGCCGCGGGCATGAAGCCGTTCGCGGCGATCTACTCCACCTTCCTGCAGCGCGGCTACGACCAGGTGGTCCACGACGTGGCGATCCAGAAGCTGCCCGTGCGCTTTCCCATCGACCGGGCGGGCCTCGTGGGCGCGGACGGGTCCACCCACGCGGGCTCCTTCGACATCGCCTACCTCGGCTGCCTGCCGGGCTTCGTCATCATGGCGGCGGGCGACGAGGCGGAGCTGCGCCACATGGTGGCGACCGCCGCCGCCTGGGACGAGGGGCCGATCGCCTTCCGCTACCCCCGCGGCGAAGGCCTCGGCGTGGAGATGCCCGAGGAGGGCTCGCCCCTCGAGATCGGCCGTGGCCGCATCCTGCGCGAGGGCACGACGATCGCCCTCCTGTCGCTCGGCGGGCGCCTCGGCGAGTCCCTGAAGGCGGCGGAGGAGCTCGAGGCCCACGGCCTGTCCACGACGGTGGCCGACGCCCGCTTCGCCAAGCCCGTCGACCGGGACCTCGTCCGCCGCCTCGCGCGGGAGCACGAGGTGCTCGTCACCGTGGAGGAGGGCTCCATCGGCGGCTTCGCCTCCCAGGTGCTCCACTTCCTCGCCGAGGAGGGGATCCTCGACAGCGGGCTCAAGGTGCGCCCGATGGTGCTGCCGGACGTCTTCATCGACCAGGACAAGCCCGAGCGCATGTACGCCGAGGCCGGCCTCGACGCCTCGGGCATCGTCCGCCGCGTCTTCGAGGCCCTCGGCCGGGCGGAGGAGACGGCGGCCGCCGCACCGCGGCGGGCCTGACGGCGCCGGCCGGCGGCGCGCCCCCCGTGTGCGTGCCCCGCTGCCGCGCGCGGCTCGCCCGGCTTCGCGCCGCGCCGCGGCCGCGCCCCCTCTCCGCGGCCGTCCCGGGGGGAGGTGGCGCGCGGCGACCCCCGCGCGCGCCGTTG
>CAZJNX010000187.1:5241-9477 GCA_964547415.1 uncultured Hyphomicrobiales bacterium | reverse complement strand
GGCGGGCCGGCGCGGACCGCCTCGATCCGCTTCGGCCCGTTCGTCTACGATGCGCGCTCGGGCGAGCTCCTGAAGGACGGGGCGCCGGTGCGCCTCACGGACCGGGAGCGGCACCTCATGGGCCTGTTCGCCGAGCGCCCTGGCGAGACGATCCCCCGCCACCACCTGATGCCGGAGGAGGGGGGGCTCGGCGACCGGGCCATCGACGTGCAGATCAACCGGCTGCGGCGCAAGATCGAGGAGGATCCGGCGAACCCGCGCTGGCTGCAGACGATCCGCGGGGCGGGTTACCGGCTGATCGCCGAGCCCGGCGAGTGACGGGCCGCCCGGGCGGCGGCGACGGCGAGGAGGCGGAGCGATGACGATGCTCGATGCCGGTGCCCGGCGGGACGCCGCGCCCGGGGAGCGGGGCGAGGCGCGCCGGCCGGCCTGGCGGCGCGTGCTGAGGCGGATGGGCCCGCCGCCGGGCTTCGCGCGCTGGCTGCGCCGGCGCCTGCCGCGGCGGCTGTTTCCGCGCTCCCTCCTCATCATCATCCTGCCGATGCTGATCCTCCAGTCGGTCGTGGCGGCCGTCTTCATGGACCGCCACTGGGAGGGGATGACCGAGCGCCTGTCCCAGGCGACGGCATCCGAGCTCGCCATGGTGGTGGAGCTCCTCGAGGCCCTGCCCGACCGCGCGTCCCGGGAGGAGGTCCTGCGGATCGCCGACCGGCAGTTCTTCGACCAGATCCAGCTCCTCGACACCGCGTCCCTGCCGCGGCCCGCGCCCAAGCCCTTCTTCTCGCTCCTCGACCGGACGCTCTCGCGCAACATCAGCCTCAAGGTGGGCAAGCCCTTCTGGATCGACACCGTGGGCCGCTCGGCCTTCGTGGAGATCCGGGTGAAGCTCGACGACGCGGTGCTCCAGGTGGTCACGCGGCGCAGCCAGACCTACGCCTCCAACTCCCACATCACGCTCGTGTGGATGGCGGGCACCTCGCTCGTCCTCATCGCCGTCGCGGTCCTGTTCCTGCGCAACCAGGTCCGCCCGGTGCAGAAGCTCGCCAAGGCGGCCGAGCGGTTCGGGCGCGGCCAGCCGGTGGAGGATTTTCGCCCCTACGGCGCCCTCGAGGTCCGCCAGGCGGCCTGGGCCTTCATCGACATGCGCCGGCGCATCGAGCGGCAGATGGAGCAGCGGACGGCGATGCTCGCGGGCGTGTCCCACGACCTGCGGACCATGCTCACCCGCTTCCGCCTCGAGCTCGCCCTCATCTCGGGGACGGCCGACACGGGCGCCCTCGAGAAGGACGTCGCCGCCATGCAGGCGATGCTGGAGGACTACCTCGCCTTCGCCCGCACCGAGGTGGACGAGCACGCCGACGCGGTGGACATCGGTGCCATCGCCCGGGACGTGGCGGCTGAGGCCGCGCGGGGCGGCGCGGCGGTGGCGGTGGCGGCCGAGGGCAAGCTCGCCGCGCCGGTGAAGCCCAACGCCTTCCGCCGGATGCTGGCCAACCTCGTGGGCAACGCGGTGAACCACGCCGGCACGGTGGAGGTGGCCGTCCTGCGGGAGGCGGACCGGCTGGTGGTGACCGTCGACGACGACGGGCCGGGCATTCCGCCCGAAGAGCGGGAGGAGGTGTTCAAGCCCTTCTACCGACTCGACCGGGCGCGCAACCAGGACACGTCCGGCACGGGCCTCGGCCTCACCATCGCCCGGGACATCGCGCGCAAGCACGGCGGCGACGTGCGCCTCACCTCCTCGCCCGCCGGGGGCCTGCGCGCCGAGGTCTCGATCCCGCTGTGAGCGGCGCCGCGATGCGGCGGCGTCACAGCAACAGGAAGGCGGTCGCGAGGGTCCCCGCGAGGACGACGTAGCCGAGGGGGAAGGCCCAGCGGCAGATGCGGTCCACCTCGCCCACCAGGGCATAGTTGCGCGAGCGGCCGAGCGTCTCCACCACCACGATCAGCACGACGCCGGCCGTCAGCATCAGGAAGGTGGCGATCATGAAGGTGTCGACCAGCGTGAGGTACGGCACTTCCGGGATGCGGTCGAGGATGACGAAATAGTAGGCGACGACGCTCAGGATCCCGATGAAGGTGATGTCCACGCGGGTCGACAGGCTCTCCCGATCCATCCAGAACACCGACCAGGTGAGGGAGACGAGGAGGACCATGGGCGCCAGGATGGACACGAGGAAGTGGTACGGGCGGCGCTGGATCTCGATGGTCAGCGTGAATTCGGAGACGTCCTTCAGCCGGTCGTCGAAGTAGGCGATGCGGCCCGCCCGCTCGGCGATGCTGACCCGCTCGCGCGACCAGTCGGCGATGCCGACGTTCTCGTCCCACGTCCGGGCCAGCCGCTCGTTCGGCACGAGCAGCACTTCGTCCCGGTCGTAGATGAAGGGGTGAAAATAGATCTCCAGCTGCTGATAGTCGAACGGATAGCGCCTCAGGTCCATCGGGGTCTCGGCCGTTGCCGAGAAGCTCTCCGAATAGGCGATGTGTCCGTCCGGCCAGATGCTGACGGCCATGTTGTTGGGTACGCGGTTGCCGATGCCGTTGGCAATGAGGAGATGGGGGCGCCAGCCCGCGAAAATCTCCTTCACCGCGAAGTCGCCGAGGAAAATCTTGCGCGGCGGGCGGGAATAATCGCCGGGCGTCCAGTCGTCCATGCCGACGCTCGCCGGGTCGTAGGCGAGGCGCTCGTCCGTCCACTCCATGTAGACGGCGGCGTCGAAGTCGATGGTCTCCTCGCGCTCGTTGACGTCGGTGATGTTGATGAGGTTGACGCCGGTCAGGATCTCGACCGGTCGCTCGCCGGGCGGCGGGCCGCCGAGCCACGTGTCCTCCTCGGCCCGCCCGGACGGGGCGACCGCGAGGAGGAACAGGACGAGAAGGAGGCGGCACAGGGCGGGAAGGGGCGCGCGGGCGGCGACCCGGGACGGGCACGAAAGTCGTGTCGGCATACTCGCTCGGCGAACTGGATCGCGCACCATAATCGCGGCGCCCGGGAGCTGCAAAGCCCCCGGCGCGCGCCATGCCGGGGAACGCGCGCGGACGGGGCGCCGCCCGACCGGCGCGAGCGGCCGGTCCGGCGCGCCCCCGCTCACTCGAGGATGATGGAGGCGGCCCCGTCGTCCGCGTCGGCGCCGGGCACCAGCGTCTCGTGGTCGCCGGCCCTCACCGGCACGTCGGCTCCACGGTTGCCGTGGATCCGGTCGTCGCCCGCGTGAGCGATGGCGAGGTCGGGGCCCGCGCCGGCCCCCAACCAGCCCGCCGTCGCCGCCATTGCCCACCGTGCGGTCGGCGCTCGCTTTCGTCGTCGGCTCGTGGATGCTTCGCCGGACCCGCTTCGCCGGGACGGCGGTGGAGGCCGCCGGCCGGTCCTCGCCCCGCCGGGGCGGGGTTGCGGGCATCGGCCGCCTTGCGACCGTTCCGATCCGGCGGCTGACGCGACGTTCCGCCGCTAGCGGATCGTTTCCTCAGGCGGGCCGTTGCGATCGGCGGGCCTCGTCGCGGTCGCGCCGCGACCCTCCGCACCCGGGATGGCGGCGCGGCGGAAAGGACTTCGGGCCGGCCCGCCGGACCGGCCCGAAGCGGCGCGGTGAACGCAGCGGCCCCTCAGGCGAGCGGCACGCCCAGGGCCGCCTCGACCTCCTCCACGGTGAGGTCCGCGAAGGTGAGCGCCCGCGGGCCCGCCTCGAGGCGCACGCCAGCGTCGGTTTCCCTCACCTCGACGGTCGCGGGCGGCCGGCCGCGCACGTCGAGGACGTCTCCCTCGGCGGCGTCGAAGTCGCCGATCGTCACGTCGAAGGCGCCCCCGAGGGGGAGGACGAAGACGTCCGCGCCCTCTCCGCCGAACAGGGCACCGTCGCCCGGCCCGGCGGACAGGCTGTCGTCGCCCTCGCCGCCGCGCAGGCGGTCCTCGCCCGGGCCGCCCTGGAGGGCGTCGTCTCCTTTGCCGCCGGCGAGGGTATCCTCGCCCGGTCCGCCGAGCAGCACGTCGTCACCGGGGCCGCCCGCGATCCGGTCGGCCCCGGGGCCCCCGATCGCCCGGTCGTCGCCCGGCCCCCCCGCCAGGGCATCGTCGCCGGTCCCGCCGGCGATGGTGTCCTCGCCCGCGCCGCCCGAGAGCGTGTCGTTCCCGGCGTTGCCGCGCAGGCGGTCGTCGCCCGCGCCGCCCGCGAGGTCGTCCGGTCCGCCGCGGCCGAGGACCCGATCGTCGTCGTCCGCGACCGCGATGGCATCGCCCGA
>CAZJNX010000187.1:0-5231 GCA_964547415.1 uncultured Hyphomicrobiales bacterium | reverse complement strand
AGCGGGCCGTCGCCGGACAGGGTGGCGTCCGGCAGGCGCGGGTCGAACCGGCCCGTGTAGTTGAGGAGGTTGAGGACGTACCAGGCCCCGGTCACCGGCTCCACCATGGTGGAGGGCATGGGCTCGCGGATCGTGGGATCGACGCCCTCGCCCGGCGGCATGAACTCCTGGGCGTAGCGGCTCACGGTCCACTTGAGGCTGTTCAGCGCCCACTCGGCGTCCCCGGCGAACGCCTTGCCCATGCCGACGTAGCTCGTCATCTGCGGCCAGGAAGGCTCCTCCCGGTTGCCCTCGTAGGCGCCGCCCGGGCTGAAGGGGCTCGAGGAGTAGAAGTTGTCCGAATCGTAGCGGGCGATGCCGTAGGTGTTGTTGGACAGGTTTTCGAGGACGTAGTCCATCTGCGCTCGCGCCTTCTCCTCGTCGATGTCGAGAAGGCCGAACACCCACAGGAGGTCGAGGGCGGCGTTCGGCCGCTCGATCACCCGGCCCGCGGGCGTGATGCCCCAGACGAAGTAGCCGTCCTCCTCGTTCCACAGGCCCGGCTCGTCGGCGGTGGTGGGGCGCAGGATCGCCTCCTTGATGGATCGGGAGGCGTCGATCCAGTCGTCCTTGAGGTCGGGCACGCCGAGCTCCTCGGCCATCAGCGCGGCGGCGTTGAGGCCCGAGGCGTAGGTGGTTTGGGTGAAGCCGTTGTAGGCGAAGAAGCTTTCCCAGATCGAGAACTCGGGCGGGCCGAAGCCGGTCCCGTCGACGCCCTCGGCGATGAACTGGGCGCTGTCGATCAGCGCGTTGCGCACGACCTCGTCCTCGAGGAAGGCGTCGGCGCGCTCGTCAAACCCCTTCTCGCGCAGGGCCTCGAGGTGCTTGTAGACACCGATGATGAACAGGCCCTGAGCGTCCCACTCGGGCTGGACGAAGTCGATGGGCTCGTTCTCGTCCCAGTAGGAGTAGTTGGTGTAGAAGGTGCCGTCCTCGAACAGCGGGTCTCCGTCGCCGTCCTCCTCCACCGACGCCATCCAGCGCCAGTAGTCGCCCGCCTGATCCACGAGCCCGGCGGCATCGAGGCCCATGGCCGTCACGGCGCTGTCCCTCGGCCAGACCTTGAAGTCGTAGGACGGGTTGGTGGCCGCGACGAACGAGCCGAACTCGGGCTGCTGGCTCTGCAGGATGGTGAGCAGGGTCCGCTCGTACGCGGTCTCGAGCGCCGGGTCGTCGATCGCGCGCTCGCCGCCCGGGGCGTCCGCGCCGTCGAGGATGTCCGACCAGGCCTCGCGGGTGTAGGAGAACCAGTAGGTCGGCGAGTTGAAGACAGTGTTGTCGTTCGGATTGAGCGCGGTCTCGATCTGGTCGTCGAGGCTGTCGAGGTCTCCCGCCAGCGTATAGTAGAAGAATACCTCGACCGGCCGCGTCGGGTAGAGCTCGACCGTGTCGGACATGGCGAGGTCCAGCCCCTCGCCACCGCCCGAGACCTCGCCGGACAGGCCGCCGCCCGAGTAGAAGTCCTCGACGACGGCGGGCTGGTTCTGGAGGATGTCGACGCGGGTCGGGTCGAAGGTCTCGTTCGGGTCGGGCAGCAGGACGGGCGTCTTGTCGACGTCGCCCTCGGCGAGGATCGCCTGCCCGTCGGTGTCGCGGAAGGCGCCGAAGGCGAGGTAGAGCGGCGCCGAGCCGTTCTCCTGCTGGAGCTCGGCCACGAACAGGTCCCGCCGGTCGTCCCAGACCGCCCGCTGCATGAGGTCGTCAGGCAGGCTCAGGCGGTTCATGATCTCCCACTCGACGAGGCCGGTGCCGAGGGGCTTGTTGTTGAGGAAGGTGTAGCGCTCCACCAGCAGCGGCTGGCCCGGCACCATGGCGTATTCCTTCGTGATGTCCACGAAGGTCGCCTCGTTCGACGGCAGGTAGTTCTCGTACTCAACCGTCATGATGCCGCTGTCGTCGAAATACAGATTGCTGTCGAACTGCGGCCCGAACTTGTAGGCGGGCTCACCCTCGGTGACGTTCGCGATCCACAGCTGGCCGGAGTCGATCTGGTTCTGGTCCCAGTTCGCCCCGTGGCGGAGCTGGCGGAGCTCGGGCCCGAAGATGGTGGTGTCTTCCGGATCCTCCTGGGCGCTCTCGTGGATCGCGACCATGTTCGTGAGGTTGTTCATCAGGAGCGAGCGCGCGCTCGTCTGCGCCGACGGGGAGACGCCCTCGTCGACCTGCATCCGGTCGAGGAGGATCGGCACGTCCGGCTCGCCGAGGGCGACGTCGTCGAGGGCGAGGTCGGAGGAGACGGTGATGGTGCGGGTGCCGGCCGACAGCTCGAGGCGGTCGTACGTCTCGGCCCAGGCGTCTTCTGCGAAGGTCGGGTCGAGGACGAGGTAGCCGGGCACGGTCTCGCCGTCGACGAGGAGGTCGCGATAGGCGATCTCGCCGCTGGTGTTCGAATAGCGGAAGGTGAGCGTGTACCAGTCGTCTTCCGGAATCTCCACCTCGAAGCTGATCGCCGGTGCGGGGTCGGGCGGTGCCGTCTCCCCGTCGCCGAACACGTCGCGAGCGAAGGCGATCACGCCGGGGTTGCCCGCGAAGTCCACGTAACCGCCGCTCGCCCCTCCGACGGACGACGCAATGGACGCATCGCCGACCAGCCGCGCGTCTTCCGCCTCGAAGCTTCTCGAATAGGCCATCTTCTCCACTCCCTGACTGGATGAAGTGGAAGCTGTAGGTCCGGCAAGCCGAACGCCGCTGACGGCGCGTCCGTCAGGCGTGTAAATCCCGGATGAGCTTCCGGCGGATCAACGAATGCAGGTGACTTGAAAGCAGAAGTTGTGGCGACCATTTCAAGATATTTTCTTGGCCGACCGGGAGGCGTTACCGGGCCTTATCAATACGATCGGGGGACGTCCGGTTCCTGCGGGGCGGGTCGGTCCTGCCGGCGGCACCGGTGGTTTCAGGCGTTTCCGGGGCGGCTGCGACGGCTCGCCGCACGACCCGAGGCGCTGCCGGTCCCGCGGGACGGCGGGCCGATCGGGCAGGATCGTGGCATGTGGTGGACGGGCGGGGTGCCAGCCGGCCTGTAAGCCGGGTTCTGTGCGGCGGGACGCCCGAAGGCGCCCGCCCGACGGCCATTCCTCTGGGACGTCCGTCGCCGGACGCCTCGCGCGACCTACCCGGGCGGCGATGCCTGGAAACGGGCGGATGCCGCCCCTATTCGGTCTTGCTCCCGGTGGGGTTTGCCGTGCCGTCCCCGTTGCCGGGGCCGCGGTGGGCCCTTACCCCACCCTTTCACCCTTGCCGCGCCCGGAGGCGGGCGGTCTTCTTTCTGTGGCACTTTCCCTGGGGTCGCCCCCGCCGGGTGTTACCCGGCACCGTGTTTCCATGGAGCCCGGACTTTCCTCCCCGGCGGCCTTTCGGCCCCTGCCGGAGCGGCCGTCCGGCCGGCTGGCACGCCTCAGGTAGGCGGCGCGGCCCGGACGGGTCAAGCGGCGGCCGCCTCCTGGCGGGACTTCGACACGTCCCGCGGCAGGCGCACCGTCACCGTGGTCCCCTTGTTCACCTCCGACTCGATCTCCATGCGGCCGGAATGCATCTCCGTCAGCGAGCGGGCGATGGCGAGGCCGAGGCCCGAGCCCTGGTGGGTCTTGGTGAACTGGTTCTCCACCTGCACGAACGGCTGGCCGAGGCGCTCGAGCTCCCGCTTCGGAATGCCGATGCCGTTGTCCTCCACCGCCATCACGAAGTGCTGCGGCTCCATGCGCGCGCGCACGGTCACGCAGCCGCCCGCGGAGGTGAACTTCACCGCGTTGGACATGAGGTTGAGGAGGATCTGCTTCATGGCGCGGCGGTCCACGTCGATGCGGATGCCCTCCTCGAAGGAGGAGACCAGCGAGATCGACTTCTCGCTCGCCGTCGGCGTCATGATGCGGACGGACTCCGAGACCAGCTCGTCGAAGTCCACCGCCTCCACCGACAGGTCGAGCTGGCCCGCCTCGATCCGGCTCATGTCTAGGATGTCGTTGATCACGCCGAGCAGGTACGTCCCCGAGTGGTGGATGTCCCTGCAATAGTCCTCGTACTTCTCCGAGCCGAGCGGGCCGAACATCCGAGCCTGCATGATCTCCGAAAAGCCGATGATCGCGTTGAGCGGGGTCCTGAGCTCGTGGGAGATGTTGGCGAGGAACTCCGACTTGGTGCGGTTGGCCTCCTCGGCGCGGTTCTTCTCCTCGGCGTACTTCTGGGCGAGCTCGACGAGCTGTTCGGCCTGGCTCTCGAGGGTGCGGCGGGACTGGCGCAGGTCGGTGACGGTCTTGCGCAGCTGCCGCTCCGACTCCATCAGCCGCTCCTCGTGGTGCTTGAGGGCGGAGATGTCCGTGCCGACCGACACGTAGCCGCCGTCCTTCGTCCGCCGCTCGTTGATCTGGAGCCAGCGGCCGTCGCCGAGCTCCGCCTCGTAGGAGCGCTCGCCGCCCGAGCCGTCCTCCGTCGCCGGCAGGGGGGTGGAGACCGCCGGGTGGCGGGTGTGGCGCATCACCTCCTGGTAGGGCGTCCCCGGCTTCATGACGCTGTCGGGCAGGTTGTGGAGCTGCTGGTACTTCGAGTTGCACATGACGAGGCGGTTGTCCGCGTCCCACAGGACGAAGGCCTCCGACACGGTCTCGATGGCGTCGCGCAGGCGCATGTCGGCGGTCGCCGAGCGCTCGGCGAGGCGCTTCTGCTCGGTGATGTCGAGGGCGATGCCGATGAGGTGGGGCCGGCCCGATTCCTGGTCGGAGACGAGCTCGGCCCTGAGGCGCAGCCAGATCCACCGGCCCGAGGCGTGGCGCATCCGAAGCTGCCGGTCCACCACCGGGCTCTCGGCCGAAAGCAGCGTCTCGGCGAGGTCGTAGAGGTCCCCGTCGTCCGGGTGGACGAGGTCGGACACCTCCCGGAAGCCCATCAGCTCGTCCCGCGGCTCCATGCCCAGCACCTCGAACATGGAGGGCGTCCAGAACATGCGCCCGCGCGCCACGTCCCAGTCGAGGAGGCCGCAGCGCCCGCGGGTGAGTGCCGTGTCGATCCGCTTCGAGGTGGCGGCGTAGATGGCGTCGGCCGTGCGCGCGCGGGTCGACTGGGCGAAGAAGGCGTAGACGAGGAGGAGGATGACCGCGCTCGTCGTCACGAACAGGGTGACGTTGGTGGACAGCGCCGCCCGCGACGCCCCGAACACCTCGTCCACCGGCTGCAGGACGGCGATCATGCCGGCCTCGCCC
>CAZJNX010000186.1:0-9490 GCA_964547415.1 uncultured Hyphomicrobiales bacterium | reverse complement strand
GGCCGGCGGGATGGCGCGCTCCGGCGCGCCCGGGCCGACCGGCGAGCCGGCGCCGCGGGCGGGTGCGGCCGGTCCGGCGCGCCCGGGCGAACGGCATCCGGCCGGCGGCAGGCGGCGGCCGCCCATGCCGCCTCCTCTCCCTCGCGGCCCGCAGGCGCGGCCCCCGCCCCGCTCCTGGCCGGGTGGTCTCACGGGCGCCGCTCGAAAGTCTCGACCGCGCCGCTGCCATGGCCGAGGACCACCACGTCGGCCTCCGACAGGAACAGCCCGTGCTCCACCACGCCCGGAAGGCCCGACAGGCCCGCCGCCACCGCCGCCGGGTCGTCGAGCGGCCCCGTGCGACAGTCGAACAGGACGTTGCCGCCGTCGGTGGTAAGCGGCGCGCCACCCGCGAGGCGCCGCTCCACCGGGACGGGCCGGCCGAGAAGGCGCTCAAGCGTGGCGACGATCGCGGCCCGCGTCGCCACTGCGCCGAACGGCACCACCTCCACCGGCAGCGGAAAGGCGCCGAGCCGCTCCACCCGCTTCGTCTGGTCGGCGATCACCACCATTCGCGCCGAGGCCCGGGCGACGATCTTCTCCCTGAGAAGGCAGGCCCCGCCCCCCTTCATCAGGCGCAGGGAGGCGTCCACCTCGTCCGCCCCGTCCACCGTCACGTCGATGGCGGCGGCCGCCCCGTCCTTGCCCGCGGGCCCCGGACCCCGCGCGGCGAGCGCCTCCTCGAAGGTGACGAGCGGGACCCCCCGCTCGCGGGCGGCGGCCTCGGTCGCCGAGGAGGTGGGGATCCCGCCGCGGATCGTCAGCCCGGCGGCGATGCGCGCGGCGAGGGCCTCGACGAACAGGAGCGCCGTCGAGCCCGAGCCGAGGCCGACGATCATCCCCTCGTCCACGTGGACGGTCGCGGCGTGACGGGCGGCCGCCTCCTTGGCGGCGTCGCGTGGATCGCTCAAGTCACTCTCCAGGCGGTTGGCGAAGCACCGACGGGACCCTAACGCCGCCGCCCCGCCGTCGCCAGCGCGGGGAAGGGCTTTGCCGTTACGTTGCCTTGCCCCGGCTGACGGGCTAAAGGCGACGGGAAAACACGATCGGGACGACGATGCGCCTCTTGCTCCACGTGGGGTCCACCAAGACCGGCAGTTCCGCACTGCAGGCGACGCTTTACGAACAGCGGGAGGCGCTGCTCGCCAACGGGATCCTGTACAGCAAGAAGGGGACCGCCGCGTCGGCCCATCACCTCCTCGCCGCGGCCCTTCACCCCAACGCCTGGGCGATGCACAAGGCGGACCTGCCGCAGGATCGCACGGCCTACTTCCGCGAGACGGCCGCCGCGATCATCGAGGAAGCGCGCGCGACGGGAGCCGACACGATCGTCGTCTCGTCGGAATACTTCTGGTACGTCTTCCGCGAGGCCGTTTACGGCGAGCTGGCAGCGGCCTTCTCCGACGTGGCCATCGAGATCGTCGCGTTCCTGCGCCGGCCGGACCACTGGGCCGTCTCCTCCTACCTGCAGGCGGTGAAGAACGGGGAAGCGCGCAGCTTCGAGGAATGGCTCGATTCCATGCTGAGCCGGCGGAACAGCGGCATCTACTTCTTTCCGTTACTGGAGCGCTGGCAGCGGATGGTCGATGCGCGGAAGGTCCACGTGATCATCTACGAGCGCGAGGTGAAAGGCAACGTGCTGGCGGCCCTTTGCGCGCAGACGGGGCTCGCGGGAGCGGGCCTCGACGTGGTGCCGGGCCAGGTGAACCCCTCGCCGGACGCGGAAGGGGTGCGCCGCCTGCTCGAGCTCAACCGGTCGGCCTTGCCGGAGGAGGAGAAGCAACGGCGGCGGCGGGAGATCATGCGCCACCACGTCCTCAAGCGCGACAGGGAGCCGTTCTCCGTCGACGCCCGCACGCGCCTGCGCATCCTGAAGGCAACGGTCCCCTCCAACCGAGCCATCCGCGAGCGCTACGTGGGCGGCGAGGGGCCCCTCTTCAAGGAGTTGTGGCCGCGCCCGGAACCGGGCCCCGGCCTGAAGACGGCCACCGCCTGGGCCAGTCCCGAGCCGGGCCACGCGGCGGGTGCCCGCGCCGCCCCTGCCCGCCCGCCCCGTCGGGCCGACTGACCAGCGCCGCCTTGGCCGTTCGCCGCCGCCCCCGCCCGGTCCGCCGGGCGTCCAGGACCAGCCTTCCCCAGTCCCGTCGGCGCCCTTCGCCGCCGCTTGGGACCGTCGCGGCCGATCGCACCATCGTCAAGTGCGCCCTCGCGCAGCGGGCGTGGGCCGCCCCGGTCGCCGCCAGGCGGCGCGCCTGTGCGAGCGGCCGTTCCCGTCGCATCGCGCGGCTCACGGGCGGTCCGACGCACAAGGCGGGCTGCCACGACACGGCGGTCTGCACGGGCCCGTTTCCAGGGGCAGCGCGAGGGCCTTCCGGTCAGCCTGCAAGCGTTTCGCGGGGCGCGGGGCACGCCGGTCGATCGCGCGGGCGTGACCGGAGATCCCCACGGTCCGGCCGCGCCGAGCCGACCGGAAGACCCCTCGACCGAGATCGGTCGGCCCGACCTTCGCCGGCCAGGCCGCGGCGCCGGTGACCCGCCTCACATGTGGATGGCGCGGCCCGCGACGGCGAGCGCGGCCTCCTTCACGCTCTCGGTGAGGGTCGGGTGGGCGTGACAGGTGCGGGCGATGTCCTCCGCCGCCGCGCCGAACTCCATGCCGAGGGTCACCTCGCCGATCATGGTGCCCGCGTCCGGGCCGACGATGTGGACGCCGAGCACCCGGTCCGTCTTCTTGTCGGCGAGGATCTTCACGAACCCCTCGGTGGTCCGGTTCACCTTGGCGCGCCCGTTGGCCGTGAAGGGAAACTTGCCCACGTTGTAGGCGATGCCGGCCGCCTTCAGCGCGTCCTCGGTGGCCCCGACCGAGGCGACCTCCGGGTAGGTGTAGACGACGTTGGGGATCGCCTCGTAGTTCACGTGGCCCGCCTGGCCCGCGAGGATCTCGGCAAGGGCCACCCCCTCGTCCTCCGCCTTGTGGGCGAGCATGGGGCCCGTCGTCACGTCGCCGATGGCGTAGATGCCCTCGACGGTGGTGCGGAAATGGTCGTCGGTGATCACGCGCCCCCGGTCGTCGAGGGCGACGCCCGCCTCCTCGAGGCCGAGGCCTTCCGTGTAGGGAATGCGGCCGATGGCCACGAGGACGACGTCGGTCTCGATCGTCTCCGCCTCGCCGCCGTCGGCGGGGGCGACGGAGACCTTGAGGACGTCCGGGCTCGACGTGTCGACCGCCGTCACCTTCGAGCGCATGCGGAACGTCATACCCTGCTTCTCGAGGATCTTGCGGAACTGGCGGGAGACCTCCGAATCCTCGGTCGGCAGGATCCGGTCGAGGAACTCCACCACCGTCACCGCCGAGCCGAGGCGGCGCCACACGCTGCCGAGCTCGAGCCCGATGACGCCGCCGCCCACGAGGATCATGCGCTTTGGCACCTCGGGCAGGTCGAGGGCGCCCGTGGAGGAGACGACGCGCTTCTCGTCGATCTCGATGCCCGGCAG
Source organism: uncultured Hyphomicrobiales bacterium (assembly GCA_964547415.1). GTDB lineage: Bacteria > Pseudomonadota > Alphaproteobacteria > Rhizobiales > Amorphaceae > CAZJNX01. Next base: position 5,956 of record CAZJNX010000186.1, on the reverse strand, counting down.
GCGCACCACGTCCGAGCCCGTCGCGATCGCGATCGCCTTCGTCTCGAGGGTCTTCGCCTCGCCGTCCTCGGGCCGCACCTCCACCTTGCCCGGGGCGAGTATCCGCCCGGTGCCGTGGAAGGCGTCCACCTTGTTCTTCTTCAGGAGATAGGCGACGCCCTTGACGTTGCCGTCGACTCCCTCGTCCTTGAACTTCAGCATGGCCGGAAGGTCGAGGCGGGGCTCCACCGCGATCCCCATGGCGGAGAAGCCGTGGCGGGCCTCCTCGTACATCTCCGAGGCGTGGAGCAGCGCCTTGGACGGGATGCAGCCGACGTTGAGGCAGGTGCCGCCGTGGGTGGCGCGCTTTTCGACGACGGCCGTCCTGAGGCCGAGCTGGGCGGCGCGGATCGCGCACACGTAGCCGCCCGGGCCGGTGCCGATGACGACGAGATCGTAGCTGGACATGGAAGGAAACGGGCTCCGGATGGATCGTTCGGGCTCATGCCGACGGCGGACACATGGCGGCCGCGGGCCCGCCCCGTCAAGCCGTGGCGCCGCGTCCGCCCGCCACGTCGAGGATCGCGCCGTGGCTGTAGGACGCCTCCTCCGACAGGAGCCAGCAGATGGCCGCCGCCACCTCGTCGGCAGAGCCCTCCCGGCAGGCCGGGATCTGGTCGCGCACCGCCTGCACCCGGTCCGGCACGCCGGTGCCCGCGTGGATCTCGGTGTCGATGATGCCCGGGCGGACGGCGGTGACGCGGATCCCTTCCGCCGCCACCTCCTGGGCGAGGCCGACGGTGAAGGTCTCGATCGCCCCCTTCGTCGCGGCGTAGTCCACGAACACGGACGGCGCGCCGAGGACGGCGGCGACGGACGACAGGTTCACGATCGCCCCGCCCCTGCCGCCGTGGCGGGTCGACATCCGCTTCACCGCCTCGCGGGCCACCGTCATCGCCCCGAACAGGTTGACGGCGATGACGCGCTTCAGCCGCGCCCCGTCCATCCCGTCGAGGCGGGCGGCGAGATCCAGGATCCCCGCGTTGTTGACGAGCCCGCCGAGGCGGCCGAACCGGTCCACCGCCTCGTAGAGGGCCATCACCTCGCCCTCCTCCGCGACGTCGGCGCGGACCGCCGTCGCCGCGCCGCCGCCCGCGCGGATCTCCTCCACGAGCGCCTCGGCGGCCCCCGCGCTGCGGGCGTAGTTGACGACCACCGGGCGGCCGGCGGCGGCGAGGCGCCGGGCGACGGCCGCGCCGATCCCCCGGCTTGCCCCGGTGACGAGGACCACGTCGTCGTGCATCGGACCCTTCCCGTGGTTCGCGCGGCTCAGGCGAGGATGCCCCGCCGCTCCAGGCGGTAGGCGTAGTAGAGGAACAAGAGCGGCAGGACGAGCCCGACGATTCCGACGAAGGGGCCTTGCGCGGCGACGAGCTCCATGCGGAAGATGAACAGCCACACCTGGTTGAGGAGCGTCACGCCGAGGACGGCGGCGAACAGCGTCACCGCGCGGCGCTTCAGGCGGAAGAGGGCGACGGCCGCGAACAGGTTGAGGACGACGAGGACGACCATGAACAGGAGGTCGACCGGCCCCACCGTCTCGCGGACGGCTGCGAGCTCCGCGCTCGCGGGTGCGCCCTCGCCGCCGGTGAGGAGGAGGAAGGCGGCCGCCAGCGTCCAGGCCGCAGAAAGGAAGATGTAGGCGACGATCACCCAAACGAGGACGGGGCGGCGGGGGCGCTCGGGCGGGGTTCCGGCGTCGGCCATGGGTCTCGCTCCTGTGGCCCGGCCCTCACAGGAGGGCGAGGACGACCATGAGGACGGTCGCGAGGAAGCCGACGGCCCAGATGGCGGACCTGAGGTACGGAACGCCGAGGGCATAGGCCGGCACGTACGCGACGCGGGCGGCAAGGTAGGCGATCGCGCAGGCCCCTGTCACGGGCGAGGCGGCATCGCCCAGGACGACGACCACGACGGCGGCCGTGAACAGGACGAGGCCCTCCACGTGGTTGAGGAAGGCGCGCTGGAGGCGGGCGGCGGCGCCGGTGAGCTCGCGCCGCTCGTCGCGGGGGCCAGCGGTGTAGGAGACGCCGAGCTGGAGGTTGGCGGGCACCGCGTAGAGGAAGAGCTGGACGACGGCGAGCAGCGTCGCCCAGCCGAGGACCTCAACTTCGAGGGGCATCGCGCACCATCCTTTCGGGGGGACGATCGAGGACGCGCCGGCCGGCGCCCCCTCCCCTCAGCACGGACCGCGCCGCCGCGCAACACCCGCCGCCTTCCTGAGCGGCCTCGCCCCGCCGGCCAGGGCGGCCGACCGTCCGGTGGAGGCGCGTGCGGACGATCGACGGGACCGGCATCCGCCGCCCGCCGTCCCGCCCCGCCCGACGTCTTGACGCCGCGGCCCCGGGACGGCCGCCCACATGCGGACGCGGGCGGACGAGCCCCACGTCCTTCCCGACGGACACCTGCCGATCGTGGGACGCGGGAACACGTGATCCTCGGCGCGTGACGGAGGCGTCGCCACTCCGTTTGGAGAATGTTCCGCAACCGTTCTTGACATTGCCGGCCGGCTTATCTACTCTCGGTTGCAAGAGCGGAAGGAGCACGCCATGGTCAGCCGCGTCACCACCGTCGCCTTCCAGGGCGTGAAGGCGGTTCCGGTGGACGTCCAGGTCCAGATGGGTCCGGGCGCCGTCGCCTTCTCGGTCGTGGGCCTCGCCGACAAGGCGGTGGGGGAGAGCCGGGAGCGGGTGCGCTCGGCCCTCCTCGCCTCCGGCCTCGCCCTGCCGGCCAAGCGGATCGTGGTGAACCTCGCGCCGGCGGACCTGCCGAAGGAGGGCAGCCACTACGACCTGCCGATCGCCCTCGGGGTGATGGCGGCCATGGGCGTGCTGCCGGCGGAGGAGCTCGCCGAGTACGTCGTCTTCGGCGAGCTCGGCCTCGACGGGCGGATCGCGCCGGTGAACGGGGCGCTGCCGGCCGCGATCGGGGCGAGCGCCCTCGGCAAGGGGATCGTGTGCCCGGCGGCCTGCGGGGCGGAGGCGGCCTGGGCGTCGGACGACTTGCCGATCCTCGCCCCCGACAGCCTCGTCGCGGTCGTCAACCACTTCCTCGGCCGCCAGCTCCTCGCCCGCCCCGCGCCCCGCATCCACGGCGAGAGCCCGTTCGCGAAGGACCTGTCGGACGTGCGCGGCCAGGAGACGGCCAAGCGGGCCCTCGAGGTGGCGGCGGCGGGAGGGCACAACCTCCTCATGGTGGGTCCGCCCGGCGCGGGCAAGTCCATGCTGGCCGAGCGGCTGCCGACGGTGCTGCCGCCGCTCTCGGCGGCCGAGCTCGTCGAGGTGTCGATGGTCCACTCCATCGCGGGCGAATTGCCGGACGGGGCGCTGTCGGAGCGCAAGCCCTTCCGCGCGCCCCACCATTCCGCCTCCATGGCGGCGATGATCGGCGGCGGCAGCCGTGCCCGGCCGGGCGAGGTGTCGATGGCCCACTGCGGGGTCCTCTTTCTCGACGAGCTGCCCGAGTTCACGCCCCAGGTGCTCGACGCCCTGCGCGAGCCGCTGGAGACGGCGAGCGCCGTCATCGCCCGCGCCAACCACCGGGTCACCTACCCGGCGCGGTTCCAGCTGGTGGCGGCCATGAACCCGTGCCGGTGCGGCCGCCACGGGGAGCCGGGCCACACCTGCCGGCGGGGCGAGCGGTGCGCGGGCGACTACCAGGCGCGCGTCTCCGGCCCCCTCCTGGACCGGATGGACATCCGCATCGAGGTGGCGGCGGTCTCCGCGTCCGACCTGTCGCTGCCGCCCGGCGAGGGCTCGGCCGAGGTGGCCGGGCGCGTGCGCCTCGCACGGGAGCGCCAGGCGGAGCGCTACGCGGGCGAGGCGAGCGGGGTTCGCACCAACGCGGCCTGTCCCACCGCCTCGGTGGAGCGGGCGGCCGCGCCGCGCCCGGCCGCCCTCGACCTGTTGCGCCGCGCCTCCGAGGCGATGGGCTTTTCGGCCCGCGGCTACCACCGGATCCTGAAGGTCGCCCGCACCATCGCCGACCTCGCCGGCACCGCCGAGGTCGACCGGGACCACATCGCCGAGGCCCTCTCCTACCGCACGGCCGGCCGCCAGCTCATGTGACGGGCGCCGCCGCCCGGTCGCGACCGGCCGCCGTTCACCTGTCATGGCGAAGGATCCCCCCCTGTCTGTCGGCGCGGTGGGAGCTGAACGCCTCGAAAAACCCTGGCGAAGCGGATGGCATCGACGATGGCTGGTGGAGGGCAAGCGATGCGCGGACATCCGGGGGGCCGGGCCGTGGCGGAGCGGCCGGCGCGGTTCGGTGATCGCGGGGACCCGCTGGAGGCGTTCGCGAAGGTCGTCGATTTCGAGAGGTTGCGGGCCGAGCTCGAGGCGGCGGTTGGCTACCGCGACCGGGCGAAGGACGGGCGGCCGCCGTCTGGTGCCGTCATGATGCTCGAGATCCCGGTCATCCAGGCGGCGAGCAACCTGTCGGACGACCGCGCCGACTTCAGGATCGACGACCGCCCATCCTCCATGCGCTTTTTCGGACTGGGTCTCGCCGACAAGGCGCCCGGCGCGAAGACGATCCGGATCTTCCGCGAGCGGGTGGGAAAGGGCGGGGCATCCGGCGAAGCTGCGCCAAGAGGACCTGGACGCGCGCTGGACGCTCGGGTCGTCCGGGATCTCGAGGTCGTTTGCGAGATGCCATCCCGCCTGGTCGAGGAGGAGGACGGCGTGGACGTCCGGCGGCAGCGAGCGTGCGAAGTGCTCGAGGAAAAGGCTCATCGCGTCCGTCGGGACTTTCGGCACCACCAGTGCGAAGGCGTCATCGGTGCCAGGACGCACGGCACCGTGGATGGAGGCCCATCTGTGGCGCCTGTCGATGAGGACGGCCGGGCGCCGCCCACGCTCGAACCAGACCCGCCCGTTGCGACCCTTCTGCCCGAGTCCCGCCTCGTCCATGAACCACGGCTGGACCTTTGGGCCGGGCCGCGCCCGGATCACCTCGTTTACCTTGTTTGCCAGCCCCCCTTCTTGAACGCCCTTGCCTGCGTCGGATCGGCCCCGGGGTGGCGCGAACGAGTCTTCTGCCAGGAAGGACCGGGCGACTTCCCCAGCTTCAGCATGCCACTCTCCCGATCGGCCACGCCGAAGAGCTCCTTTGCGAGCCGGCACGGATCCTCGATGCGCGAGCTCGACACGCCCTCGCGCTCGGGATCGGGTCCGCGCAGGATCGGCGCCTTGAAGGCGGCCTTCTCAGCCTCGGTGAGCCGGGCCGGCCGGCCGCTCCTCGGCTTGTCCCGGAGCCCTTCGCCCCCTGCCTCGTCGTGAGGGTGGATCCAGCCCGAAGCGTTTGCCGATCCATTCCGGCCGCTTCCGCTGCCGCCTTCCGGCTCATCCCGTCCAGCGCATCGGCGATGGCCAGAAGGCGCGCAGTCCCCGGTGTACCGTTTCTTGAGACACTGATTTGGGCTTATGCGGCTCCCGAGAGGAGGAGCCATGACGGACGAATGGAGCACCAGGGCGGGCGCGTCGGCGCGCGCCGATCACGCTGGCGACGGCGTGGCCGCCGCGCGGCGTCGGCGGCGCATGTCGGCGCACAGGACACGGGAGGTCGTGCTGCGGGTCCTGCGCGGCGAGGACCTGGAGTTGGTCAGTCGGGAACTCGGCGTCACCGCGGCCGCGCTGAGCGGCCCGCGGGACAGCTGCCTGTCGGCCGGCGCGGCCTCGCTGAAGAGCCGGCCGGAGGACGACCGGGACGGGGACCTCGCGGCGCACGCCCACGCGGACGATGCCGCGAACCGGCTGGTGTCGACGCCCGGCATCGGCGTGCTCGGCGCCACTGCGCCGGTGGCCGCCGTCGGCGACGGCGATGCGTTCCGCCGCGCGCGGGACCTGCCCGAGCTATGTCGGAACGTGGGTGACGCGGGGCTGAAAGGGCGGCGTATCGAGGCGGGTGACGAGCCGGC
>CAZJNX010000185.1:0-9541 GCA_964547415.1 uncultured Hyphomicrobiales bacterium | reverse complement strand
CGCAGGCTGTCCCGGATTTCCTCGATCTCGGCGACGCTCCGTGGCGTCACCATGATGAAGCGCAGGTCGATGCGGCGGTTCTCGGCGCGCCCTTCGACCGTGTCGTTGGTTTCGACGGGGCGGCCCTCGCCGTAGCCGGCGACCGACAGGACGGGCTGGCCGTCGAGGTTGAGATGCTGGACGAGCCGAGGCAGCTGCTCGGTCATCGCCGCATAGGTCGAGGCACCGCGACTGGCCGACAGTCCCATGTTGTACGCGTCACCGCCGACGCTGTCCGTGTGACCTTCCACCTGCACGGCCTCGATCACCGCGAACGAAGGGTTGCATTCGATGTCGAAGCGCGAGCGCGGGCCGAGCGTATAGCATGGCAAGAGCGTGTCGAGCTTGGCCGCGATCGCCTCGACGATCGGGCGGACCGCCGGCAGGAGGTCCGACCGGGCGGTCGCGAACCAGCCCTCGCCCTTGAAGCGCAGCGCGTCGCCGACGGTGCTGATCTCCACCTCGAGGTCCGGGAACTCGGCCTTGATCGCGTCCCTGAGGCGCTCGAGGATCAGGTCCCGGCGGGTGCGCGCGACCTCCCGCATGTAGGCTTCGAGCGGATCCGTCTCCCGTTCGCGCAGCCGTTCGAGCTGCGCCTCGAGGCGGGCGACGAGGCGCTCCAGCCGCTCGACCTCCGCCTCAAGCTCCGCGATGCGGGCATCGCGCGCGGCGATCTCGTCCTGCAGGCGCACCACCTGCGCGAGGGCGTCGTCGCGGGCGCGCTCGGCCTCGGCAAGCCGACGTTCCAGGTCGGCGACCTGCGGTTCGAGCGTGGCGATCCTCTCGCGCGCTTCCGCGAGTTGCGCGGTCAGCGTCTCCACCTCGGCGCGAGCCGCATCGCGCTCCTTCCGGGCTTCGTCCCGCTGGGCGAGCGCCTGCTCGAACCGGTAACGCGAAACCGTGTCGTCGTCGCGGAACTGGCTGGCGAAGAAGGCGAGCAGGATCATGACGATGAACAGGAAGCTCACCGTCATGTCGGTCATCGACACGAAGACCGATTCGCCCTCCTCCTCCTCGCGCGGGCGGCGGGTGGCGCTGCGCATCCGTCAGCGCCTCCGGCTCTCGGGCTCGAAGTCGCGCAACTCGTCCACCACGGCCTGCAGGGTCTGCACGGCCTGCGTATACTGGGCGTAGACGGCGTCTGCGCTCCCGCGGGTGTCGGCAACGGTGCGCTCGACCTGGTCTCGGAAGGTCTGGAACGCGGCGCCGAGGTTTTCGTCGAGCTGGTCGTAGCGGTCGACGGTCTCGCCGAAGCGTTCGAGCGCGCGCTGGATCCCTTCGAGCGCCGCCTCCACCGACTGCTTCTCCGCGCCGAGGATCTCCCGGGCCGCCTCCAGCGCCTCCACGGTGCGGCGGGCGGTGCCCTCGGACGCGGTGCGCATCTCCTCCGCGGCGGCCCGGCTCGCCTCGGCGGTTTGCCGGCTCGCCTCGGCCGAGGCGTCCGACGCGCTCTCGATCCGCGCGACGATGCCCTGGATGGGCGCCGCCGCGTCCCGGAGCGTCGTCGAGGCGCGTTCCATGCCGTCGGCCGCGGTCTGCGTGGCGCCCGCGCCCCGCTCGATGCCGGCGGACAAGCGGGCCATGCGCTCGGTTCCGGTCCCGATCTCGCCGACGATCCGCTCCAGCGCCGCGCGCATCTCCTCCAGCGGGCGCAGGAGGTCCTCGCCTGTCTTCTGCGACAACGCCTCCGCTTGCCGGGCGACGGTGCCGAAAGCGTCCACGAGACGGCCGCCCGCGGCCTCCACCTCGGCCGAGGCCTTTCCACTGGCCTCTCCGATTTCGCTCGCCGCGGCCGTGCGCGCTTCGGCGCCGGCGGCGTTCACCTCCTCCCGGAAGCTCGTGGCGGCTTCCGTCAGCTTCCGCGCGGCGTCCGACAGGGCGCGGCTGCCGTCGGCGGTGTTCTCGCGGATCCGCTCCAGCGTGCCGTTGATGGAGGCGAGCAGGTCTTCCGCGCCGCGGCTGAAGGCGCCCGAGGCTTCTTCGGCACTCTTCACCATCCCGCCGCGCATGTCCTCGATGGACCGGGTGAGCCGGCCGACGGCGTCCTCGACGCCCCGGCCCATGCCGCCCGAGGTCGCCTCCAGCCGCTCGGCGATCGCCTGCAGCTTGTTGCCGGCCTCCGTCAGCTGTCCGCTCGCGGCTGCCAGCGCGCCCGACACGTCGTTGGTGAACTTCTCCGAAAGGCGCTCGACGATGCCGGCGACGCCTTCGGAGCCGACCTGGCCGACCCGGTCCATCACCGGCGCCATCCCCTCGCGGATCGACTGCGTGATGGCGGCGGGCAACTCCTCCCGCAGCGGGCGGCCGAGCTCGGCGACGAGCTCGGTGTTGAGCCGCTGCATCTGGTCCGTCTGCTCACGGATGGCCGCGAGCTGCCGCTCCGCGAGATCCTCGAGGCTCACGAAGGTGACCCGCTTCTCGATCGTCGTGCACAGCCTGTGCACCTTCCCGTCGAGGGCATGAGCACCGAAGCGCAATGCAACGGTGAACAGTATGGAGCACACGAGTCCCGTCAGGGACATGATGAACTTCGCCGACGCGATGGTGAGAAGGTTCCCGAGCGCCGCGGTCGGATTGTCCACGAGCCCCTGCGACGCTTCGTTGAGCGCGGAGATCAGCCCCAGAAAGGTGAGCGCGAGGCCGAAGGATACGAAAAGGCCCGGCCACAGCCGCCAACCGGCAAGCGAGAAGTCGAGATCCTCAAGATTGAAGAACAGGCTCGGACGAAGGGAGTTGCGCACGTCCGGCAGACCGCTCCCGTTTGAGTCGACGGTGGTCTCGCGGTACTCCTTCCAGGCCTCCGCGACACGCCTTTCGGGGGCGCTGCCCGAACGCGCCATCTCATCGAACGCTTCGCCGATATCGACGACCCTCTTGCCGAAGTCGCGCGCGTCGGGCTGGGCCGTCTCCACGATCTGTATGGCCTTCCTCAAGGCCGCCCGGCGCCGGATCGTCCAGACGGTAAATTGGAACCCCACGACGAGGAGCGCCAAGACGAGCGCGATGGAGACGAAGCCCGGCGCCCATTCCGTCTTCAGAAGATCGGCCAAGCTCAGTATGAACGAACGTGCCGCCTCGCCGGCCGCGATCAGCGGGATCAATGTCTCTGGCATGCTCTCCTCGGCCGCACGGGTCAGCGGTCCTCGCAATTCACTCTCACGGCCGGGGCACCGCCCCCGTACGCGAGGAACCGGCTCGGCCGGCCGACGTGGGTGACGAGGAGTTCGTCCCGGGCGCGGGTGCAGCCGACGTAGAGGAGGTGCCGCTCGCGCGCCTCGGCCTGGGCGCGCGCCTCCTCCTCGATCTCCGCATCGAGCGCCTTTTTGAGCGGCAGCTCGCCGTCCTCGCAGCCGACGATGGCGACGAGGCGGAACTCGAGCCCCTTCGCCGCATGCAGCGTGTCCGCGTACACCGCGTCCGCCCGGTCGTCCTTGAGGCGCTGGTGGCCGACGGAAAGGTGCTTCAGCGCCTTCGCAGCGACGTCCCGGACGCGCCGGCTGGTGCGGCCGAGGATCGCGATCTCCCGCGGCGCAAGGCCCCGTTCCAGCGCCTCGGCGACGAAGCGGCCGACGACGGAGGCTTCCTTGTGGCGGTCCGCGCAAGGGACGATCCGCGGCTCGGGCCCGCTGAAGAGGGAGCGCGCCGTCCGCCCCTCCTCGCCGCCGCCGATCTCCTCCAGCGCGCGCGGCAAGAGCGCGTCCGCGAAGGAGCGGATCTCGCCGCTGGTGCGGTAGTTGACGCGAAGGCGCACGGAACGGCCGCGCACGTTGATGCCGAGCTGCGCCCAGGAGAACGGGAATTTGTAGATCCGCTGCCCGACGTCTCCGGCGAAGAACAGCCCGTTCCGGGGACTGCGGGCGAGCAGCGAGGCGAAGTGGAGTTCGCGCGGGCCGAAGTCCTGCGCCTCGTCGAGGACGACATGGTCGAAGGGCGCCGCCTCACCGGCCTCGAGGAGGGCGGCGGCCTCCCCGCACAGGTCGTTCCAGGTGAGCCTGCCGGCGTCTGCAAGGGCCGACCGGACGCCCGCGAAGACCGGCCAGAGGGTCTCCCGGTCCTCGGCGGCCAGCCGCGCGCCGCGCCCGGTGCGCGGGATGGCGCGGTAGGAGTGCCACTCGGCGACGCCCCAGTAGTCGATCACCGCCAGCCACTCGGCGAACAGGAAGCCGTCCGGCCAGCGTTCCGGGTCGAGCCCGCCGCGGTGCCGCGCGATCAGCGCGCGGATGTCGTCGTCCGTCGCCACGTCGACCCGCCGGCCCGCGTCCGCCATGAGCCGCCGGGCGATCCCGTGCAGGTGAAGCACGTCGACCCGGCCGCGCTCCGGCGTTCCGGGCCGCAGGAGGACGTCCATGCCGTCCGACAGGCGCTGGGCGAGAACGCTCGTGAAGGTGGACAGGAGGACCCTCGCCCCTTCCCGCCGCGCGAGCCGGGCGGCGCGGTGCATGGCGACGACGCTCTTGCCGGTGCCGGCGGGCCCCGTGACGCGGGCGGGCCCGGAAAAGTCCTTCTCCACCGCGTCCCACTGGGTCGGGTGGAGGTAGACGGCCCACTCCTCCCACGGCCGCTCCAGCGCGGCGAGAAGGTCGGTCTCGCTGCCGAAGGTGCGGAAGCGGCGCCGCGCGTCGGCCGTCGCGAAGGGGTCCGCGCCCGGCGCGGGGCGTGGTCGCGGATCGGGCCGGCGCCCGTCGGCGAGCTCGGCGAGGGCCTCCCAGGCTTCGTCGGGAAGGCGGCCGCACAGGCCCATGAGCTGCTCGACGGTCTGCAGCGCCCTGACGGTGTCGGTCCACGCGGGCGGGACGCCGAGCGACAGCAGGTAGTCGTCGCTCTCCCCGGCGAAGAGGGGCGGAAGCGGCATCTCCCGCTCGACCTCGACCACCTTCTCCTCGACCCGCTCGACGGTTTCGACGATCTGGGCGGTTCCGGTGACCGGATGAACGTCCAGCCGGTGCCGGCGGCTCCAGTCGTACGCCCGGTCGTGATGGTCGGCGTAGAGCAGGATGCGCAGATCGCCCTCGAACTGGCAGATGATCCTGAGGTCCTGGCTCGCCCGGACCGAGCGCAGGCGCTGGTCGGCCCCCTTGATGGGGTGTATGTTGAGGCCGGCCGACCGGCTATCTGCCGCAAGGCCCATCAGCGCGGAGGTGACCTGCCCCTGCTCCTGGACGGTCAGCGCCTGAAGGCTGCGCATGAACCCCGGCGTCAAGCCGAGCTGGACCGTCTCCGGCACCGCCTCTCCCGCTCCCTCCGATCGCCCGAACCGGCAGTCGTGCCTATGCGATCACCGCCGCGGACTCAACGGATCGACCAGCGCACAGTCTGGTTCGGACGGTCTCGCCGGGCCGAGACTTCCGCGAACCCGTCCGCATCGCCCTCGCCGATGGTCCGGGGGCGACGTGCCGGCAGGCCGGCGCGGTTTTCGGGACGGGGAGGAGAGGCCCCAGGAGCTGACCGCGCATGGCGATCCGCCAGACAGGCGCGGCGCGACGGTGGACTTCGGGATCGTCCGCGCCGGGCCGGACGCGGCGCCGGGGCCGCGGGACAGCTCGAAGGGGGTATCGGCCCTCGAGGTCGGCGTCTTCGATCCTTTCGGTGAGATCGTCCGCCTCGATGTTCACGAACGAACGGGCAGACGCCTCGTAATCCTCGAGCACGGCTGTGTTGATGTCAAAGATGCTCACTTCGACCTCCGGGGCAGGGGCCTTGGATCGTGGCCGCGGTTCGACACGCGACCGCCACCATTCGGACGTCCGCCGATTCAGCGTCGCCTCGAGGTCGCCGTCAAGCACCGCGATGTGGATCGCATGCGCTGGAGGGAGCCGGCCGACCCTTGAATGAGGTGAGAAGATGGCACTCTGGCTCGTCACCCGGCCTTACGGGGAATCGATCGACCAGCGGAGAATCGGAACGTAAGCACGCTCGGTTCCACCGCGCGCCCCCTCGGTTTTCGGGCCCTGTCTCTCCGCGTGCCCGCCGGCCGCGCCCTGGTGTCCGTCGGGCCGCGCACCGCCGCCCCCATCCGGGCGGCCCGGACCATCGCGCCGCCGCGACGCGACGCGGTCCCCGGCGCAAAGGAACGGGCGGCCCTTGCGACTTGCAGATCATTGCCCGGACGCGCGGCGCGCGATAACCTCACCGTGCTAACAAGCCCGCGCGCGGGGACCGCACCCGTCGACCGGCGACCACCAGGAGGAACGTCTTGACTGGACCGGCAAGGAAACTGTTCTTGAAAGATGGCGCAGCCCCGAGCGTCGAGGAGATCTATCGCGAGGATCCGGAGAACGCCGACCGGATCGTGTTCGGCCGCGTCAGCCACCCCGACCGCCGGGGTTTCCTGAGGGGCGCGGGCCTCGCCACCATGGGCGCCATGCTGGGCGCGGCGATCCCCTTCCACCGCAACATGCCCGCCGGGCTGATGCCGGTCGCCTTCGCCGCGGACGGCGACATGGCGGCGCTGGCGGAGAAGGAGGGTCTCACCGTCCTCGGCGAGCGGCCGCTCAACGCGGAGACGCCCGTCACCCTCCTCGACCCGGACATCACGCCGACCAAGCATTTCTTCATCCGCCAGAACGGCCTGATGCCGCAGACCGCGCGCAACCAGGACGCGGCGGGCTGGACACTCACCGTGGACGGGGAGGTGGAGAACCCGCTCACCCTGTCGATCGACGATCTGAAGGCCCGGTTCGAGACCGTCACGCAGCAGCTCTGGCTGGAGTGCGGCGGCAACGGCCGCTCCTTCTTCCGCCCGGGCGCGTCGGGCAACCAGTGGACCCTCGGCGCCGTCGGCAACGCACGGTGGACCGGCGTGCGCCTCGCCGATGTCCTGAATGCGGCCGGGCTGAAGCCGTCCGCCGTCTACACGGCCCACTACGGCAACGACATGCACCTGTCGGGCGACCCGAACAAGGTCGTCATCTCCCGCGGCGTGCCGATCGAGAAGGCGATGGGGCCGGAGTGCATGATCGCCTGGGAGATGAACGGCGAACCGGTGCCGCCGATCCACGGCTTCCCGCTGCGCCTCGTCGTGCCGGGCTTCCCGGGCTCGGCCTCCCAGAAGTTCCTCAACCGCATCTGGATCCGCGACCGGGAGCACGACGGGCCGAAGATGACGGGCTACTCCTACCGCATGCCGGCCTATCCGGTGGCGCCGGGCACGGAGGTGCCGGAGGAGGACATGGTGGTGATGATGGAAATGCCCGTGAAGTCCATCATCACCCGCCCGGCGACGGGCGTCGAGGTGCCGAGCGGCCAGCCGGTCGAGGTGCGCGGGCACGCCTGGTCCGGCAAGGGGGACGTGGCCGCGATGGACGTGTCCATCGACTTCGGCCAGACGTGGCAGCGAGCCGACCTCAAGGACCCGCCGAACCCGTTCGCCTGGCAGCGCTGGACGGCGAACGTGACCCTGCCCGAGGCCGGCTACTACGAGGTCTGGGCGCGGGCGACCGACAAGGACGGCGTGATGCAGCCGCCCATTGTGCCGGGCTGGAACCCCCGCGGCTACGGCAACAACATGCAGCACCGGATCGCCCTGTTCGCCACGTGAGGGCGAGTGCGCCGCTGTTCCGGCCCCGCCACCGGCGGGGCCGGCCTGTCCGACGTGTTTCCGGAGACGACGAAATGATCCTTCCATCCCCGGCGACGGCCGGGGCGTTCTCGATCCTCGCCCTTCTCGCATGCGCCGTGCCGGTGCCGGCCGGCGAGATCCGCCTCGCCGCGGGCGACGCCGCCGATCCGATGGCGGGGGGCGGATACGACCCGCTCGCCGCCTCGGGCGGCTACAACCCGATGGCGCCCGCAGGCGGCTACGACCCGCTCGCCCGGACGCCGTCCCGGCCCGGCGGCGACGACGCGGGCGTCGAACTCGCGCCCGAGTTCGGCAACCTGCCGAAGGGGGACGGCGCGGTCCTCGTCTACACCCTGTGCAGCGGGTGCCACGGGCTCGACATCGTCAAGCAGCAGCGCATGACGGACGAGCGCTGGCACTACACGCTGAAGTGGATGACCGAGGAGCAGGGCATGGCACCGCTGCCGCCCGCGCTCGAGGAACAGGTCCTCTCCTACCTCACGACCCACTTCTCCTCCACCCGCTGACGGCCAGCCTCTGCCGGCCTTCCCGGCGGCGGCGCGCGGTCGCCGGGATCGGGTCGTGCCGCGGGCCCTGCGCTGACGGCATGGCTTCGTCCCGGCGCCGCGCGGCGCCCCGGGGGATTTTCCCGACGCGGTGGGTTGACGCTCCCGGCGGTTTCCAATATATCGCCGCCACTCCACGGCAACTTCTCGGTGATCGGCGCGGCACGGTCGCGTGCAGCGCCGGCAGGGGTCGTGGGGTCGCACCACACATTCCCGTTGCCATGATCCCGCCGGGGATCCTCTGGCCGCCGGCATCGGGCCAGGCCCAAGGGGGCAGGCCGCGGTGCCGCTTATGCTTGAGCGGGCGTGTGGCGTGCGCGAGAGGAACCGAACGGACGGACTTCATGCCGACGATCAACCAGCTGATCCGCCATCCGAGGAAGGCGCCGGCCAAGCGCAACAAGGTGCCGGCCATGGAGGCCTGCCCCCAGAAGCGCGGCGTGTGCACCCGCGTCTACACGACGACGCCGAAGAAGCCGAACTCGGCGCTCCGCAAGGTGGCGAAGATCCGGTTGACCAACGGCTTCGAGGTCATCGGCTACATTCCGGGCGAAGGGCACAACCTCCAGGAGCACTCGGTGGTCATGATCCGCGGCGGCCGGGTGAAGGACCTGCCGGGCGTGCGCTACCACATCATCCGCGGCGTCCTCGACACCCAGGGCGTCAAGAACCGCAAGCAGCGCCGGTCCAAGTACGGCGCCAAGCGGCCGAAGTAGGAGTTCGCGATGTCCCGTCGCCACCGGGCGGAAAAGCGTGAGGTCCTGCCGGACGCGAAGTTCGGCGACATCACCCTGTCGAAGTTCATGAACTCGATCATGTACGACGGCAAGAAGTCTGCCGCCGAGAAGATCGTGTACGGCGCGCTGGACGTGATCGAGCGCAAGGCGCGGCAGGATCCCGTACAGCTGTTCCACGACGCGCTCGGCAACGTGGCGCCGCAGGTGGAGGTTCGCTCCCGCCGTGTCGGTGGCGCCACCTACCAGGTGCCGGTGGAGGTCCGTCCGGAGCGGCGCCAGGCGCTGGCGATCCGCTGGCTCATCACGGCGGCGCGCAAGCGGAACGAGAAGACCATGGTCGACCGCCTGTCGGGCGAGCTGCTGGACGCGGCCAACAACCGTGGCACGGCCGTGAAGAAGCGTGAGGACACGCACAAGATGGCGGAAGCCAACCGGGCTTTCTCCCACTATCGCTGGTAAGCCGGCGGAAGCCCAACACGAACCCGAGTGAGCGCGCGTCATGTCCCGCACCCACAAGATCGAAGACTATCGCAATTTCGGCATCATGGCTCACATCGATGCCGGAAAGACGACGACGACCGAGCGGATCCTGTTCTACACCGGCCGGTCGCACAAGATCGGTGAGGTGCACGACGGCGCCG
>CAZJNX010000184.1:0-9577 GCA_964547415.1 uncultured Hyphomicrobiales bacterium | reverse complement strand
ACTCCTGGATCGTGCTGTCGGCCGTCGGCACCGCCTTCCTGTCGTTCGGGCTGTGGACCACCACATGTTCACGACCGGGCTGCCGGAGATCTCGCTCGCCTTCTTCTCCGCCGCCTCGGAGGCCGTCGCGATCCCGACGGGCGTGCAGATCTTCTGCTTCATCGCGACGGTCCTCGTCGGCCGCGTCACCCTGTCGGTGCCGATGCTGTATGCCGCGGGCGCGCTCGCGATCTTCGTCATCGGCGGGCTGACGGGCGTGATGGTCGCCATCGTGCCGTTCAATTTCCAGGCCCACGACACCTACTTCATCGTCGCCCACCTGCACTACACCCTGATCGGCGGCGTCGTCTTTCCGCTGATCGCCGGGCTCTACTACTGGTACCCGTTCCAGTTCGGGAAGATGCTGTCGGACCGGCTCGGCACCATCGGCTTCTGGCTGATGTTCGTGGGCTTCAACATCACCTTCATGACGATGCACTGGACGGGGCTGATGGGGATGCCGCGGCGCGTGTTCACCTACCCCGAGGGCCTCGGCTGGGACATTCCGAACCTCGTCAGCTCCTCGGCCGCCTTCCTGATCGCCGCCGGCTTCGCCGTCATCGTCTGGGACGTGCTTCGGCCCAAGGGGAGGGAGCCGCTCGCCCCGCGCAACCCGTGGAACGCGCCGGGCATGGAGTGGACGAGCCGCCAGCCCGGCGAGAGCTGGGGCTCCCGCTCGATCCCCATCATCCGTTCCCGCTATCCGATCTGGGAGCAGGAGAACCTTACCCGCGACATCGACGAGGGCCGCTTCTACCTGCCGGACGCCGAGGAGGGAAAGCGCGAGTTCATCGTCACCGACATCCTCGACTCCGACCCCATGCAGGTCCAGCGCGTGCCGGGGCCCACCTACAAGACATTGCTGGCCGCGGCCCTCCTCGGCGGGTCCTTCATCACCGGCACCTTCAAGTGGTGGTGGATCGCCGGCCTCCTCGGGGTCGGGGCCATCGCGGCGATCATCTGGTGGCTTTGGACCGGCACGGAGGGCGCGCCGGACAAGGCGGAGAAGGACGCGGGGCTCGGCCTCGTCCTGCCGGTCTACGGCTCGGGCTCCTCGTCCGTCGGGTGGTGGGCGCTCTTCATCACCATGACGGCGGACCTCACGGCGTTCGCGGGACTCGTCTTCGCCTGGTTCTTCTTCTGGACCATCGCGCCGGTGTACCCGCCGCCGGGCCTCCCGCTGCCGGGGATACCCCTCCTCGGCACGGGCCTCGGCCTCGCGCTCGCCGCCTGGGCGCTCACCAAGCTCTCCTGGGCGAGGTTCAAGGCGGGGTCCCTCGCCTGGGGGCGCGTCGGGCCGGTGGTCGCCGCGTTGCCCGCGCTCCTCGCCCCGCTCGCCTTCGCGGGGGCGCTGTGGCTGGAGGGCCTTTGGCCGCGGGAGCACGCCTTCGGGGCGACCGCCTGGGTCATCGTCCTGTGGGTCGCCGCCCACTTCGCCGTCGGCGTCATCATGCACGGCTACGTGGTGGCGCGCAGCCTCGCCGGACGGATGACGCCGCGCTACGACGCGGAACTCGCCAACGTCGCCCTTTATTGGGACTTCATGGCGATTACGGCGACGACCACCTTCCTCCTGCTCGGGGTCTTCCCGCGCCTTGCCGGGAGCGGGTGAGATGCGCTTCGAGGGCCTCCTCGAGGAGGGCTCGTTCTGGGTCCTCGTGGCCGCGCCCGTGGTCTGGGCGGCCCATTTCCTCCTCGCCTACTGGGGGGCGGCGATCTACTGCGCCCGGTTCCTCGAGGCCGCGCCCTTCATGGTCGTGCGCGTCTACGTCGGCGCCATCACGGTCCTCGCCCTCGCCCTCGTCGGCTGGCTCGCCCACCACGCCCGGGTGCGCTACAAGGGCAAGCTTCGGATCAGCGACGACCTCGTCGAGGACACGGAGGCGGAGCGGACCAGCTTCCTCGGCCACGCCGCGCTCCTCCTGTCGGCCCTGTCGGCGGTCGCGATCCTGTTCGACGCGCTGCCCGTCGTCGTCATGGACGGCTGCCGGCGATGAGGCGGCGGACGCGGCGGCGGTTGCAGGTGCTCGGCGCGCTCGCCATCGCGGGCGTCCTCTTCTACGCGGCGGCGCCCTACAACATCGCCGCGAGCGTGCCCCATCTCCCCGGCGTCCGCCCCCTCCTCAAGGGCTACCTCGACAACGCGATCCGCACCTGGTCCCTCGGCATGGAGCGGCCGGAGGGGATCGACCTGTCCGACCCCTCGCTGATCGCCCGCGGCGCGGGCCACTTCGAGACCGGCTGCGCCCCCTGCCACGGCGCGCCGGGCCGGGCACGCAGCCCCGTCGTCCTCGGCATGCGACCGGCCCCGCCGGACCTGAAGGACCGGATCCCGCGATACGCGGACCGGGAGCTCGCCTGGATCGCCGAGAACGGCCTCAAGTACAGCGGGATGCCCGCCTGGCCGGCGACGGGCCGCCCGCGCGAGCCCTGGGCCATGGCCGCCTTCCTGCGGCGTTACCCGGACCTCGACGGCCCCGCCTACCGGGCCCTCGCCTTCGGCCCGTCGATGCCGCCGGGCAGCCTCGGCCGGTCCCGGTCCATCGCCTTCGGCCGCCTGACGCCCGCGTTCGACGAAACCCTCGCCGACTGCGCCCGCTGCCACGGCGATGACGGGCTCGGCCGTGGCGGCGTCGCCCCCCGCCTCGCGGGCCAGTCGGAGGCCTACCTCGCCGCGGTGCTGGCCGCCTACGCCACCGGTGCGCGCCCGAGCGGTTTCATGCAGCCCGTCGCCGCCGCCCTCGCTCCGGCCGAGATCGACCGCCTCGCCGCCCACTACGCGGGCCTGCCCGCGCCGGGCGAGGCGCACCTTTCGATGGCGGACGGGGAGGGGGAGACGGCGGCGGCGGACGACACGCTCCTCGCCGAGGGCGCGCGGATCGCCGTGACGGGCGATCCGGACCGGGACGTGCCGGCCTGCGTCGCCTGTCACGGCCCGGGCCCGGCGGCGGACCGGCGCCCGGCGTATCCGCACATCGCCGGCCAGCACCGGGCGTTCCTGACGACGTGGCTCACGCTGTGGCGCGAGCGGCCCCTCGGCGACGGGCCCTACGCCGCGGTGATGCACGAGGCCGCCTTCAGCCTCACCGACCGACAGATCCGCGCCCTTTCGGCCTGGTACGCCGCGGGCGCGCCGGCGGTCGCCGGCGGGGTCGCCGCCCGGGAGGAGCCGTGAGGGGCGCCTCAGAAGCGCTCCACCCAGGGGCGCACCTCCACCTCCCACGTCCAGACGCTGCGCGGCTGGTGGAGGAGGTCGAGGCAGGTGGCGGCGATCCCGTCCGGGTCGAGCATGGAATCGGGCCGGTCCGCCGGCTCCTCCCGTCCCGGGTTCCGGATTCCCCCGTCCACCACCACGTGGAGAACGTGGATCCCCTGGGGGTGGAGTTCGCGCGCCAGCGACTGGGCGAGGCCGCGCAGGGCGAACTTGCCCATGGCGAAGGGCGCCGAGCCCGCAAAGCCCTTCACGCTCGCCGAGGCGCCGGTGAACAGGAGCTTGCCGCTCCCGCGGGCGAGCATCCGCCGCACCGCCTCCTGCGCCACCAGGAAGCCGCCGTAGCCCGTGACCTCCACCGCCCGGCGCACCTCCTCCGGGTCGAGGTCCACGAAGCGCCCGCGCACCCGCGCCGAGGGGTTGAACATCACGAGGTCCGGCGCGCCGAGGTCCCGGTCCGTCGCCTCGAACAGGGCCGCGACCGCGGCCGCGTCCGACACGTCGCAGGCGTAGGCGCGCCCGTCCACCGCCGCGCACAGGTCCGCGAGCTTGTCCGGGTTGCGCGCGGCGAGCGCGATCCGGTATCCCCGCGCCCTCGCGAGCCGCGCCAGCGAGGCCGACAGGCCCTGGCCCGCCCCCACGATCACGGCCGTTCCGTTCGCGCCCTCAGCCATCGCCGCTCCTTTCCATGCGCCCCCTTCTCCCCTGCGCGTCACCATGCGCCCCCCGCGCCGACATCGACGCGGGGCTTGCCCCCGGGGCGCCCGCGCCCGACCTTCAGGACCGGTTCACGCCCCGGAGATACCGTGCGCCCATGGCCGGCCCCAGTCCATCCCTCGCCGCGGCGTTCCTCGTCGCGCTCGCCCTCGCGTTCCCGCCCGGCGGGGCCGCGGCGACCGAGGCGTGCCTCACGATGGCCGAGCAGCGCGCCGCCATCCGCTCGGGCGAGGCGGTGCGGCCGGCCTCCGTCCGGCGCACCGTCGGCGGGGAGGTGCTGCGCCTCAGCCTGTGCCGGTCGAACGGGCGGCTCGTCTACCGTGTCGTGGTCCTGCGCCGGGACGGGCGGGTGTCGAGCCACGTGGTCGACGCGGCGAGCGGCGACCTGATGCGCTGACGCCCGCCAGCCCCGCGCACCGGGCCGTTGCCGTGCGGCCCGATCCGTGCTCATGGGCGGCGGCGGGAAGACGAAGGTCGCACCCGGACAGGAAATCGCAACCAACGCGTGGGAGGATGGCGGCGCCCGACGCCGGGCCCGCAGGAACTCGAGGGGAGCCGTCGATGCGCGTTCTCGTGGTGGAGGACGACCGGGATCTCAGCCGCCAGCTCCAGGACGCGCTCCAGGGGGCGGGCTACGCCGTCGACCTCGCCCACGACGGGGAGGAGGGCCACCACCTCGGCGACACCGAGCCCTACGACGCGGTCGTCCTCGACCTCGGCTTGCCGGTGATGGACGGGGTGTCGGTGCTGGCCCGCTGGCGGGCGGGCGGGCGGACGATGCCCGTCATCATCCTCACCGCCCGCGACCGGTGGTCGGACAAGGTCGCCGGCATCGACGCGGGGGCGGACGACTACGTGGTGAAGCCCTTCCACATGGAGGAGCTGCTCGCCCGCGTGCGTGCCGTCATCCGCCGCGCGGCCGGCCACGCCACCAACGAGATCGTGTGCGGCGACGTCGCCATCGACGTGCGCTCCTCCCGCGTCACCTTCGCCGGCGAGCCCGTGCGCCTCACCTCCCACGAGTACCGGGTGCTCGCCTACCTGATGATGCACCAGGGGCGCGTGGTCTCCCGGACCGAGCTCACCGAGCACCTGTACGACCAGGACTTCGACCGGGATTCCAACACCATCGAGGTGTTCATCGGGCGCCTTCGCAAGAAGCTTTCCCCCGAGGTGATCGAGACGGTGCGCGGCCTCGGCTACCGCATCGGCGGGTAGGGCGATGCGCCGCGAGACGCCCTCCTTGAGCGCGCGCCTCCTCGTCACCTCCCTCGCCTGGGCGGCCTTCACCGTGCTCGCCGCGGGCGTCCTCCTCACCCAGGCCTACCGCGACGCCATCGAGGCCCGCTTCGACGAGACGCTCAACGTCTACGTGAAGGCCCTCATCGCCGAGATCGCGCGCCAGACGCCGGGCTTCCGCGAGATCCCGTCCCAGGTGCTGGGCGAGCCGCGCTTCGACTTCCCCCTGTCGGGGTGGTACTGGGTGGTGCGCGACCTCGAGACGGGGGAGGTGATCCTGTCCTCCCGCTCCCTCGCGGGCGACAGCCTGCCGGTGGGCGAGCTGATGGAGACGGCCGAGCCCGGCGACGTGGTGCGCCTCGCCGCCGAGGGGCCTGGCAACGAGCCGGTGCGCATGGTCGCCCGCCCGGTCCTCTACGACGCGGGCGCCGAGCTCCTGTTCGCGGTGGCGGCGAACCCGGAGACGGTGGAGGCGGACGTCGCCGCCTTCCGCCGGACCGTCACGGTCTATCTCGGCCTCTTCTCGGTGGTGCTGGTGGCGGCGACGGTCCTGCAGGTGCGATTCGGCCTCAAGCCGCTCGAGCGCATGCGCGAGCAGCTGCAGGCGATCCGCGCGGGCCGCACGCGGCACCTGGAAGGCGCCTTTCCGAGCGAGATCGCGCCCCTCGCCCGGGAGTTCAACACGCTCATCGATTCGAACCAGGCGGTCCTCGACCGGGCGCGCCAGCACGTCGGCAACCTCGCCCATGCCCTCAAGACGCCCCTGTCGGTGATCCTCAACGAGGCGCGGGGGGAGGACGGCCGCCTCGCCGCGACCGTCAGCGAGCAGGCGACCGCCATGCACGAGCAGGTCCGCCACCACCTCAACCGGGCGCAGATGGCCGCCCGCCGCCGCCTGATCGGCGTCGTCACGGACGTGTCCCCCTCCCTCGAGCGGATCGTGCGCACGGTCGGCCGCCTCGCCGCGGGCCGCGACGCCTCGATCGAGCTCGTCGACCCCGGCGGCCTCCAGTTCGCCGGGGAGACCCAGGACTTCGAGGAGATGGTCGGCAACCTCGTGGAGAACGCGGCCAAGTGGGCGCGCTCGCGGATCCGCGTCCTCGCCCGCAAGGGCGAGGGGCCGGATGGCGGGGCCGCGCTCGTCGTCGACGTGGAGGACGACGGGCCGGGCCTGACGCCCGCCGAGGCCGAGACGGCGCTCTCCCGCGGCCTGCGGCTCGACGAGACGAAGCCGGGCACCGGTCTCGGCCTTGCGATCGTGAAGGAGCTCGCCGATCTCTACGGCGGTGCGCTGGAGCTCGGCCGCTCGCCGCTCGGGGGCCTGTCCGCCCGTCTCGTGTTGCCGATTGTCCCCACGCGCTGACCGTGTGCCCCGGGCGCGGCGCGCAGCGGACGAAAGGGCGAGGGATGGACGGCCTGCGCGTGGTACGCCTTGGCGGCGGTGCGATGGTGTGCCGCCTGATCCTTCTTGCGAATGACGACACGCACGATGAGGCCCATCGCCGTTCCCCTCGTCCTCCTCGCGCTCGCCGGCTGCACGGCGACCGGCGGCACCGGCCTGTCGGGCTACGGCCGCATCGCCACGCCCGCGGCCGGCACGCCGGCCGAGGCCGTCGTCGGGGGCCTCGAGCCCGCCCGCACCACCGTGAGCCCGGACCTCGCCCCGCTCATGGGCCCGCGCGCGCGGCAGATCGCCGCCGAGGCCCAGTACCGGGCCCTCGAGGACTCCGGCGCGGGCGTGTCGGTCCGCTGGCGCACGCCGGACGACGCGGTCCGCGGGGAGGTGGTGCCCGGCCCCCTCTATGCCGTGAACGTCCAGCGCTGCCGGGACTTCACCCACGCCGTGGAGAAGGACGGCGCCCGCTGGAGCCGCCGCTCCACCGCCTGCCGGGACGCCGGCGGGACGTGGGAGCTGATCTCCTGACCTGCGTCGGGGGCGGGGCTTCCGCCCTTGCCCATGCGTCAAGCGGGATTTACACCTGACCCGTTTTTCGGGCCTCATCGTGTCATGTTGATCTGGATCGCCATCGCGCTTCTCACCGTCGCCGCCGCCTACGCCCTGCTCCAGCCGCTGTTCCGTTCCGACACGGACGCGACGGAGGAGGTGGAGCCCTCCCTCGCGGTCTTCGCCGACCAGCTCGCGGAGATCGACCGGGAGGCCGAGCGCGGCCTCCTGCCGCCGGAGGAGGCCGAGACGGCCCGGCGCGAGATCGCCCGCCGCCTCCTGCGCGCGAGGAAGCAGGACACGCGCCTGTCCCGCGCTCCCTGGCGGCGCAAGGCGGCCGCCCTCGCCGTCGCCGCCGCCGTGCCGGTCCTCGGCTTCTCCGCCTACTCGCTGCTGGGCGAGCCCGCCTACCGGGACCAGCCGCTCGCGCTGCGCCAGACGGGGCCGGCCGGGCCCATGAGCATGGAGGCGATGATCGAGCAGGTGGAAGGCCGCCTCGCCGAGGCGCCGGACGACGGGGTGGGCTGGGGTGTCATCGCCCCCATCTACCTGGGCACCGGCCGCTACGAGGAGGCAGCGGCCGCCTTCGAGAAGGCGATCGACCTCGACGGGCCGACCGCGGTGCGCTTCACCGGCCTCGGCGAGGCGCTGACGCTCGCCGACCGGGGCAACATCTCAATCCGGGCCGAGGCCGCCTTCGAGAAGGCCCTCGCCCTCGAGCCCGACGCCCTCAAGCCGCGGGTCTTCCTCGCCATCGCCGCCCGCCAGCGCGGCGACGCGGCCGAGGCTCTCGGCCGCTGGCAGCTGATCGTCGACGGGGCGGACGGGACCGAGCCCTGGGCGCCGCTCGCCCGGCGCGAGCTCGCCGCCCTCGGCCGCCCCGACCTCCTGCCGGTCCCGGAGGGGACGCCGGCGGCCTCCGGCCCGATGGCTTCGGCGCCCATGGCCGGCGCGCCCGGCGGTGCCGGCGGCGCCGCGCCCGCCGGGGGCGGGCCCACGGACGCCATGATCGAGGGGATGGTCTCGCGCCTTGCGACGCGCCTTGCCGAGAACGGCGGCACGGCGGAGGAATGGGTCCAGCTGATCCGCTCCGAGCTCGTCCTCGGCCGCCCGGCCCGCGCCGGCGAGGCGCTGATGGCGGGCCTGCAGGACCTTGCGGACGACCCGGAGGCGGCGGCGGAGCTGAAGGCGGGCGCGGCCTCCCTCGGCATCGCGCCGGGGAACGAAAACGGCGCGGGCGGCCTCGGCCAGTGACCGCCGGGCGGGACCATTTCGCCGCATTCCGGGCGGGATCGTCCGGAACGACATAGTGGATGGCCGCGGTCGGAGCGGGTGCCGCCGCGGCAAGGCACGGGAAGCGCGGGGAAGGCCCCCCGCGAGCGGATACGGGGAGCGGAACCGGACGGCGATGACGAGGAAGCAAAGGCGTCTTAGTCTTGTCGGCGCGGCCGGGGTGGCCCTCACCATCGCCGCCGCCCTCGTGCTGGTGGCGATGGAGGACCGGATCGTCTTCGCCCGGACCCCGACGGAACTCGTGAGCGAGGCGAGCCCGGGGTACGCGGTGCGCCTGGGCGGCCTCGTGGAGGAGGGGAGCGTCCGGCGCGACGCGGACACGGTGAAGGTCCACTTCCGCGTCACAGATACGGCGTCCTCCGTGCCGGTCGTCTACGGCGGCATCCTGCCGGACCTCTTCCGGGAGGGGCAGGGCGTCGTCGTGGAGGGCCTCGTCGGGGAGGACGGCACGTTGATGGCCGACACCGTGCTCGCCCGCCACGACGAGAACTACGTGCCGAAGGAAGTCGCCGACGCCCTCAAGGAGCAGGGCGTGTGGAAGGGCGCGGGCGCCGCGCTCGGCAAGGAGGACTGAGCCGCCGCGCGCGCGGCTCGCCAGCGCGCGGCACGGCCCACCGGACGACGACAACGGGAACGGGATGCTCAACGAACTCGGACACTACGCCCTTGTGCTCGCGCTCGCCGTCGCGGTGATCCAGTCGACGGTGCCCTTCTGGGGCGCGCGGGCCCGCGACGACCGGCTGATGGCCGTCGGCCAGCCCGCCGCCATCACCGCCTTCCTGCTCGTGGCGCTGTCCTTCGTCGCGCTCACGGTCGCTTACGTCCGCTCGGACTTCTCGCTTCTCAACGTCTGGCAGAACTCCCACTCCGACAAGCCGATGGTCTACAAGATCACCGGCGTGTGGGGAAACCACGAGGGCTCGCTCCTCCTGTGGGTGCTCGTCCTCACCCTGTTCGGGATGCTGGTCGCGATCTGGGGCCGCACGCTCCCGTCCACCCTGCGCGCCACCGTGATCTCGGTGCAGGGCTGGATCCAGCTCGCCTTCCTCCTGTTTATCCTGGGCACGTCCAACCCGTTCGAGCGGCTCGTGCCGGCCCCCCTCGAGGGGCAGGACCTCAACCCGCTCCTGCAG
>CAZJNX010000183.1:0-9753 GCA_964547415.1 uncultured Hyphomicrobiales bacterium | reverse complement strand
CCTCGCCGACGAGCTCGATGCCCGCGGCCTCGGCGGCGGCGCGCACGTCCGGCACCGCGCCCTGGCCCCAGCCGGTCGCCTCGTAGAGGAGGCCGATCTTGCCGGACGGGGCGCGGGCGAGGGCGTTCTCCACGAGGAAGGGCGCCACCCAGCGGTCCTTCATGGACACGCGGAACTGCCACTCGTTCTCGCCGTCCTCGTGCTCGATGACACGGGTGCCCGCGGAGATCACGCCGACCCAGGGCAGGCCCATCTCGCGCAGCGGCTCGCGCAGCGCGATGGCGTTCGGCGTGCGGAAGCCGCCGAGCATGACGACGCAGTTGTCCTGCTCGCCGATCCGAAGCGCGTTGTCGACGGCGCGGGCGGGCTCGCCCTGGTCGTCGTAGGCGCGCAGCTCGACCTGTTCGCCGAGGATGCCGCCCGCGGCGTTGATCTCCTCGAGGGCGGTCTCGACGCCGTAGCGGATCTGCAGGCCCGTGTGGGCGAGCGCGCCGGTGAGCTCCCAGGAGGCGCCGATGCAGGGCTCGGCCTCCTGGGCGGCGGCGGCGCCCGCGGTGATCGCAAGGGCGAGCGGTGCGGTGAGAATGGCCGTCGTGCGGCGCAGGGTGGTCACGTTGGTCGTCCCTCTGTCGTCTGGCCCCCACCGTGATTGTCAACGGGGGCGTTCGTTTCGTCGGGTCTGGCCACGGGCCGGCGGCGCGGATCGCGCTCCAGCCGCCCCGGTCGGGGCGTCGCCGGCGCTGCCGCGGCGAACCATGCAAGCTCCGGGCCATTCGCGTCGGCGGCGGCGCCGTGGCCGGACGGGGGCGCACCGTGACGCGCCGGCGAACGGGTGATGGCCTGCCTCTTCCGCAGGCGCGGCGCTGCCGCAAATCGCGGCACCTGCCCGTCCTCGCGGCGGCGGGGCGGGCTGCTTGACAGGTGGCGGCGGCGGGGCGGAAGAACGGGACCCGCGCGAGGGGCGCGGGCGACGGCGAGCCGGAGGAGGGATCCCATGGCCAAGGACATCCTGTGCGGGTTTTCGGTCCACTGCGACGCGGTGGCGGGCTGGCTCGGCTCCTACGGCGGCGAGGACAGCCCGGGCGACATCTCCCGCGGCGTGTTCGCGGGCGAGCTCGGCATCCCGCGGATCGCGAAGCTTTTCTCCCGCTTCGGCATTCGCCAGTCCTTCTTCATCCCGGGCCACACGGTGGAGAGCTTCCCGGCCGAGTGCGAGGCGGTGGCCGCGGCCGGCCACGAGATCGGCCTCCACGGCTACAGCCACGAGAACCCGCTCGCCCTCACCTACGAGCAGGAGGAAGCCGTCTTCGACAAGTCGATCGAGGTGATCGAGAAGATTTGCGGCAAGAGGCCGGTCGGCTACGTCGCACCGTGGTGGGAGGTCTCGGAGAACTCGGTCAAGATCCTTCTCGACAAGGGCATCAAGTACGACCATAGCCTGATGCACCGCGACCACGAATGCTACTATGTGCGGGTGAACGACGGCTGGACCAAGATCGACTATTCCCAGCCCGCCGAGACGTGGATGAAGCCCTTCACCCGGGGCGAGCTGACGAAGCTTGTGGAGATCCCGGCGAGCTGGCACCTCGACGACCTGCCGCCGATGATGTTCGTCAAGGCCTTCCCCAACAGCCACGGCTACGTCAATCCGCGCGACATGGAGAGCCTGTGGCGGGACGCGTTCGACTGGGTCTACCGGGAGCACGACCACGCGGTCTTCGCCATGACGATCCACCCGGACGTGTCGGGCCGGCCGCAGGTCCTGATGATGCTGGAGCGGCTGATCGCCTACATGATGAACCAGCCGGGCGTGCGCTTCGTCACCATGGAGGAGATGGCCGACGACTTCGTGAAGCGGAACCCGTTTCCGGGCTGACCCGGCCCCCGTCCGCCCGGCGGCACCGCCCTCCCCTCCCCGGCCCCGTCCCACCGGGCCGCCGGCGAGAGGCCCTCGCCCGGCGGCGGGCCCTCGTCCGTCGCCCCTTTCCGGGCGAGCGCCGTCACGGGCGCCGGAAGGACACCTCCACCGTTCCCACCGGCAAGCCGAAGCGGCTCACCACCGCGCGGTTGAGGATCGTGCCCGGCCCCGACCGGTAGATGACGTCCCGGAAGCGCACGCGCGTGCCGCCGCCCCCGTCCGCGCCCGCAAGCTCGGCCACGTACTCGAGGCGCACGACCCCGTTCTCCGCCACGACGTCGGCCGTGCCGATCACGTCCTCGCGGGTGCCGACGTAGCGCCCCTCCGCCACCTTGCGGAAGCGCCAGGTCTTCACGTCCCGCTCGCCGTCGTCGAACAGGAACTCCTCGCGCAGGGTCAGCACCGTTCCGTCCCACCGGCCGTGGGTGGTGATGCGGAAGCCGCGGTCGACGCCCGCGATGCCGCTCTCGAAGCGCCCGGTGCCCGTCAGCGTGCCCGCGAAGTCCCGCTCGAGCACAACCGGCCGCACCCCGGCCGGCGGGTTCGCCGCGGGCGGGCGCGCGCACGCCGCAAGCACGCCCGCGAGCGCTCCCGTCGCCAGGAGTGCGAGCGCCGTCCGTCGTCCCGGCAGCATGGGACCCCTCCCGTTCTCGTTGCCCCGCGCACATGTACGGGACGGGCGCGCGCGCGGTTCAGCCCTTCGGCACCGCGTGTTGCATGTGCCGCGCCTTTCGGCCTAGAGCCCGTCGAGCGGTATTCCTCGCCGGCCGGGCCGGCAGCGGGACGAGGACGGGCTTTCCCGGATGAAGTTTCTCGACAGGGCCAAGGTCTACGTCCGCTCCGGCGACGGCGGCAACGGCTGCGTGTCGTTCCGGCGGGAGAAGTTCATCGAGTTCGGCGGGCCCGACGGGGGCGACGGCGGCCGCGGGGGCGACGTGTGGATCGAGGCCGTCGACGGCCTCAACACCCTCATCGACTACCGCTACCAACAGCACTTCAAGGCCGGGCGCGGCACCCACGGCATGGGGCGGGAGCGCACGGGCGCGGGCGGGGCGGACGTCGTCCTCAAGGTGCCGGCCGGCACCGTCGTCATGGACGAGGACGAGGAGGAGGTGCTCGCCGACCTCGCCCGCGTGGGCGACCGGGTCCTCATGCTTTCAGGCGGCAACGGCGGCTTCGGCAACGCCCGTTTCAAGTCCTCCACCAACCGGGCGCCGCGCCGGGCGAACCCGGGCCTGCCGGGGGAGGAGCGGTGGATCTGGCTGCGGCTGAAGCTGATCGCGGACGCCGGGATCGTGGGGCTGCCGAACGCGGGCAAGTCCACGTTCCTGTCCCGCGTGTCGGCGGCCGAGCCGAAGATCGCGGACTATCCCTTCACCACGCTCCATCCCAACCTCGGCGTCGCGCAGGCCGACGGGCGGCGCTTCGTGATCGCCGACATCCCGGGCCTCATCGAGGGCGCCCACGAGGGGGCGGGGATCGGCGACCGCTTCCTCGGCCACGTGGAGCGCTGCAAGGTGCTCCTCCACCTCGTCGACGGCACCGCCGAGGACGTGGCGGCGGACCTTCGCACCGTGGAGGGCGAACTCTCCGCCTACGGGGCGGGCCTTCCCGACAAGCCGCGGCTCATCGCCCTGTCCAAGATCGACGCCCTCGACGAGGCGATGCGGGCCGAGCGGCTCGCCGCGCTCGAGGCGGCGGCGGGGGCGCGCCCCTTCACCGTGTCGGCCCACTCGGGCGCGGGCATGAAGGGCCTCCTCACCGCGCTCGCCGACGCGATCGACGCGGCGCGGGCCGCCGAGAAGGAGGCGGAGGCCGCCGCGACGGGAGAGGCGCCGTGGCAGCCGTGACGCGCCTGTCGGACGCCCGGCGGATCGTAGTCAAGCTCGGCTCGGCGCTCATCGTCGACGGGGCGACGGGCGAGCCCCGCCGGGCCTGGCTCGACACGCTCGCCACGGACCTCGCCGCCCTCGCCGCGGACGGGCGGGAGGTGATCGTCGTCTCCTCCGGGGCGATCGCCCTCGGGCGTCGGCGGATCTGCGGCGACCGCCCGCCCGCGCGCCTCGAGGAAAGCCAGGCGGCCGCGGCGGTCGGCCAGATCGCGCTGGCGGCCCTGTGGGCCGAGGCCCTCGGCCGGCACGGGCTGACGGCCGGCCAGGTCCTCCTCACCCTCCACGACACGGAGCGGCGGCGCAGCTACCTCAACGCCCGCGCCACCCTGTCGGAACTCATCGCGGCGGGGGTCGTGCCCGTCGTCAACGAGAACGACACGGTCGCCACCACCGAGATCCGCTACGGCGACAACGACCGCCTCGCCGCCCGCGTCGCCACCATGGCGGGGGCGGACCTCCTCGTCCTCCTGTCGGACATCGACGGCCTTTACACCGCCCCGCCCGCGAAGGACCCGGACGCCCGCTTCATCCCGGTGGTGGAGCGGATCACCGACGAGATCGAGGCGATGGCCGGGGACGCGGGGTCGGACCTCTCCCGCGGGGGCATGCGCACCAAGATCGACGCGGCGAAGATCGCGACCGCGGCCGGCACGGCGATGGCGATCGCCTCGGGCCGCGTGGAGCACCCGCTCGCGGCCATGGACCGCACCGGCCGCGCCACCTGGTTCCGCGCGGGGACGACCCCGGTCCAGGCCCGCAAGGTGTGGATCCTCGGAACGCTGGAGCCCGCAGGCCGCCTCGTGGTGGACGCGGGCGCCGCCGCGGCCCTCTCCCGCGGCAAGAGCCTCCTGCCCGCGGGGGTCGCGGCGGTGGAGGGGGCGTTTTCCCGGGGCGACGCGGTGAGCATCCGCGACCGGGAGGGGCGGGAGATCGCCCGCGGCCTGTCGGGCTACGACGCGCCCGACGCCCGCTTGATCGCGGGCAAGAGGTCGCAAATGATCCCGGCGGCCCTCGGGTACCGCGCCCGCGCGGCCATGGTGCACCGGGACGACCTGGTGCTCCTGTCCCCCGCCGCCCGTCCGGACGGCGCCCGCCAGCCGATCAACGAGAAACTCCCGGAGGAGACGTGAGCGTCATCGAGGCCGCGCCGGCCGTCGCCGGCACCATCCGCGAGACGATGGACGCCCTCGGCAGGGCCGCCCGCACCGCCCAGCGGCGCCTCGCCACCCGCCCGGCCGCCGCGCGCGAGGCCGGCCTGCGGGCCATGGCCGACCGCCTCGTCGAGAACGCCGACGCGGTCCTGCGGGCGAACGCCCGCGAGGTGGCCGCGCTCGAGGCGGCCGGCCGCCCGGCCGCCTTCGTGGACCGCGCCCGCCTGGACCCCGCCCGGATCGAGGCGATGGCGGCGGGCCTTCGCGCCGTCGCCGCCCTTTCCGACCCGGTCGGCCGCGTGCTCGCCGCCTGGGAGCGGCCGAACGGGCTGAAGATCGAGCGCGTAGCCGTGCCCCTCGGCGTCGTCGGCGTCATCTACGAGAGCCGGCCGAACGTGACGGCGGACGCGGCGGCCCTGTGCGTGAAGGCGGGCAATGCCGTGATCCTGCGCTCGGGCTCGGAGACGCGGGAGACGGCCGCAGCCGTCGGCGAGGCGCTCCGGGCGGGGCTTTTGCGTGCGGGGCTGCCGGAGGACGCGGTCCAGGTCGTGCCGGCGGCGGACCGGGAGGCGGTCGGCGAGATGCTGAAGGGCCTTGCCGGCAACCTCGACGTCATCGTGCCGCGGGGCGGCAAAGGCCTCGTGGAGCGGGTGGAGGCGGAGGCGCGCGTTCCTGTCTTCGCCCACCTCGAGGGCATCTGCCACACCTACGTGCATGCCGCCGCCGACCCGGAGATGGCCGCCGACATCTGCCTCAACGCCAAGATGCGCCGGCCCGGCATCTGCGGCGCCACCGAGACCATCCTCGTCGACCGGGCCGTGGCGGAAAGCCACCTGCCGCCGATCGCGGCGCGCCTTTCGGCGGCGGGCTGCGAGATGCGCGGCGACACGGCCGCCCGCGCGGTCGTGCCGGCGATGCTGCCGGCCACCGAGGAGGACTTTTCCACCGAGTACCTCGACGCCGTCGTCTCGGTCGCCGTGGTGGACGGGCTCGAGGCGGCGATCGACCACGTCAACCGCCTCGGCTCCCACCACACCGACGCCATCGTGACGGCGGACGCGGCCGCCGCCGAGCGCTTCCTCGCGGAAGTCGATTCGGCCATCGTGATGGTGAACGCCTCCACCCAGTTCGCCGACGGTGGCGAGTTCGGCATGGGCGCGGAGATCGGGATCGCCACCGGCCGCCTCCACGCCCGCGGGCCCGTGGGCGTCGACCAGCTCGTCACCTTCAACTACCGCGTCCGGGGGACCGGGCAGACCCGCCCATGACGGGGACGCACGGGAGCGGGACGCCCGACTGGCTGCGCGTGCCGCGGGCGGTCCTCGGCCAGAAGATCGCCCTGTTCGGCGGCTCGTTCAATCCGCCGCACCGGGGCCATCGGCACGTGGCGCTGACCGGCCTCGCCCGCCTCGGCGTCAACGAGGTTTGGTGGCTCGTCTCGCCCGGCAATCCGCTGAAGAGCATGGACGACCTCGCCCCCCTCGAGGAGCGGGTCGCTGCCACGAAGGCGCTCGCCGACCACCCCCGGATGGTCGTCACCGCCTTCGAGGCCACCATCGGCACCCGCTACACCGCCGACACCGTGCGCTTCTTGAAGCACCGCTTCCCCACCGTGCGCTTCGTGTGGCTGATGGGGGCGGACAACCTCGGCTCCCTCCACCGCTGGCAGAAGTGGCACGACATCATGCGCCTCGTGCCGGTGGCGGTGGTGAACCGGCCCGGCGCATCCATGACGGTGCTGTCCTCCCCGGCCGCGCGGACCTACGCCGCCGCGCGCGTCGCCGAATCGCAGGCGCTCGCCCTTCCCACCATGCCGCCGCCCGCCTGGACCTTCCTCCACGTGCCCCTCGACCCGTCCTCGTCCACTGCCATCCGCAACAACCGGGGCCGTTGAACCGACGGTCACAGCGGCGCTTTTCTTGCGCCCGTGACGGTTGCATGACGGCCCGGCGCCGCGTTTTCTGGCGACCGTCTTGAAATCGTCCGGCCGGCCGCCCTACCTTCGGGGACGTGACGGGGAAGGACCAATGGCATCGCCCCGTCCACCGCAGGAAGGGGATCCATCGCCAGTATGCCGCTTTCCCATGAGACGGCAGCCGCGCCGGCTGCACCTCTCGCCGGGCCCGGGGCGGACGACGCCGCCCGCGCCCTCCAAATCGTCCTCGACAGTCTTGCCGACTCCAAGGCAGAGGACGTCGTCGCCATCGACGTGACGGGCAAGACCCCCCTCGCCGATCACATGGTCGTGGCCTCCGGACGCTCCCACCGCCACGTGGGCGCGGTCGCCGACCGTCTCCTGCGGGACCTCAAGACGGGTCACGTGGACGGCGTGAAGGCGGAGGGCCTGTCGGCGTGCGACTGGGTGCTGATCGATTCGGGCGACGTCGTGGTCCACATCTTCCGCCCCGAGGTGCGCGAGTTCTACAACCTCGAGAAGATGTGGTCGGTGGACGCGCCCCAGAACGTCCAGGTCGTGAGCTGACGGACGGCCCGCGCCGCGCCGCGGGCGACACCCGGTGCGGCTCCTGATCGGCGCCATCGGGCGCGCGGCGAAGGCGCCCGAGCGCGACCTCGTGGAGCGCTACATGGAGCGCACGCGCGCCCTCGGTCGCTCCCTCGGCATCCGCGGGATCGACGTGTTCGAGCTTCCCGAGGCCCGCGCGGGCGATCCCGACACCCGCCGCCGCGGCGAGGCGGAGCGCCTCCTGTCGCGCACGGGCGAGGCGAGGATCGTCGCCCTCGACGCCACCGGCCGCGGCCTCGCCAGCGAGGCCTTCGCCGAGCGCCTCGACGGCTGGCGCCTCGCCGGGCAGGACGTCGCCTTCCTCGTCGGCGGGCCGGACGGGCACGGCGAGGCGGTGCTCTCGCGCAGCGCCCTCGTGTGGTCCCTCGGCGCGCACACCATGCCGCACCTCCTGGTGCGCGCCGTCCTCGCCGAGCAGCTTTACCGGGCGGTGACCATCCTCGCCCACCATCCCTATCACCGGGCCTGACGGGCCGCTCGAGCGATCGTGATCGGGGCCGCGCCGGGCTGCCCTCCGCGTCGACGCGCGCCTGCGGCTCTTCGGGCTTGACCCGGTCCGGGCCGAACGCTTGTGGAGGGGTGGCGCCGCCGGTCCGTCGGCGGGTGCGTCACGCCACCGGAAGGGACCGGCGGTGCGCCGCGGAAGGGCCGCGCACCGGACCAGCGCGCGGGCGGGACCGGGCGCGCGCCGGGGCCGGTCGGAGCCGAGGGCATGGGGGCAGGCATGGGACCGCACGGGGCGCGAGGGAAGCCGGCTCGGGCGTTCGTTATCGCCAGCGTCCTGTGCGCCGCACTCGCGCTCGGGGCCGGGCCGCTCCCCGCGACGGCCGCGGAAGAGAACCGGGCGAGCCTCGCGGAGGAGCGGGCCGAGCTCGCGCGGCGGATCGACAGCCTGCGCGCGGAGATCGCGGCGGCCCGCGGCAGCGAACGGGCGCTCGCGGGCGAGGTCGACGCCATCGAGCGGGACGAGGCGGCGATCGAGCGGGAGCTGGTGCTGACGGGCGAGCGGATCGCCGCCATCGAGCGGGAGGTGGCAGGCGCCGAGACGCGCCTTGCCGACCTCAAGGAAGACGAGCATTTCCTGCGACGCAGCCTCGCCGAGCGCCGCCGCGTGCTCGCCGACGTCCTCGCCGCCCTGCAACGCATCGGGCGCAACCCGCCGCCCGCGGTGGCGGCGCGGCCGGACGACGCACTCGCGGCACTGCGCGGCGCCCTCCTCCTCGGCGACGTGCTTCCCCACCTCTCGGTCGAGGCGGAGGCCCTGGCGGCGGACCTCGAGGCGCTCGCCCGCCTCGTCGAGGGGACCGAGGCGGAGTGGCGCACCCTGGAACGCAGCCTGTCGGCCCTGCGCGCGGAGCGGGAACGGGCCGACGCCCTCCTCGCCGCCCGCCGGTCGGACCGCGCCGCGGCCGAACGCCGCCTGGCGGCGGCCGAGGCCCGGGCGGCGACGCTGGAGCGCCAGGCGAGCGACCTCGCCGCCCTCGTGGAAGCCGCCGGCCTTTCCGCCGCCGGCAGCGCGGGCGCGGCGGGCGCGCGTCCGGGCGGTCTGGTGCGGCCGGCGACGGGACGCCTCGTGCGCGGCTTCGGCGAGCCGGACGCCTCGGGCGAGCGGGCGGCCGGCCAGTCCTTCGCGACGCTGCCCGGGGGCACGGTCCTTGCACCTGTCGGTGGCCGGGTGGTTTACGCGGGGCCGTTCAGAAGCTACGGGGCCCTCTTGCTCATAGACGCCGGGGACCACTATCATGTCCTCTTGGCGGGGATGGAGCGGATCGACGTCGCTGCCGGCGAAGCGGTTTCAGCCGGCCAACCCGTGGGACAGATGGGCACCACACGCTCGGCGAGCGCCGTCGCGATCGATCTCGCCGCGTCGGGTCCGGTGCTCTATGTCGAGGTGAGACGCCACGGGGAGCCGCTCGATCCGGAGCGCTGGTGGGCGGGGCGACCCGTCGAATGAAGAGGTAATCGAATGATGCGTCGCTTCTCACTCGTCCTGGCGGGCGCCGTCATCGGTGCCGTCGCGGGGATCGCCGTCACCCAGCCGGGCGTGCTGCCGTCCATCAGCGCGAACGCGGCCTCCTCCGACACGTACCGTCAGCTCAACCTGTTCGGCGACGTGTTCGAGCGGGTGCGCAGCGACTACGTGGAGGCCCCCGAGGACGCCAGCCTCATCGAGGCCGCGATCAACGGGATGCTCACCTCCCTCGACCCGCACTCGAGCTACCTGCCCCCGAAGGATTTCCGCGACATGCAGGTGCAGACCCGCGGCGA
>CAZJNX010000182.1:0-9783 GCA_964547415.1 uncultured Hyphomicrobiales bacterium | reverse complement strand
TGGGCGTCCTGAGCTCGTGGGAGACCTGGGACAGGAACTCGTCCTTCAGGCGGTCGATCTGCTGCAGCTTCTCGTTGGCCGCGCGCAGCTCCGCGGCGGTGGCGGCGAGCTCGGCCGACTTCTTCTCGAGGGCACGGGAGGTGCGGATCGCCTGGTGGGTCTCGTCGAGAAGGGCGATGGCCGCCTCAAGACTCACCGCCTCCCCTTTGGCGATGCGCGAGATCACGAGGCGGGCGGACGCGGCGCCGATGGCGTTGCCGAGTTCCCGCTCCACGTGGGCGATGAAGCGCTCGTCGGCGACGGCCGAGCGCGGGTGGCGGCCGTAGCGCTCGGCGAACAGGGCGTCGGCGCGCTCGCGGCCGAGGATGCGCTCCACCAGGCGGTAGAGGTCCCCGAGGTTGGCCGAGCGCGGGAGGGCGGGCTCGAAGTTGCCGTCGGGGCGGCGGAAGACGTCCACGAACAGGGTCGCCTGCAGCCGCTCCACCGCATCCTGCCGCACGGCCAGCGAAACGAGGACGTAGGCGAGGACGTTCGCCCCGAGCGAAAGGCAAAGGGCGAAGACGAGCGGGTCCGCGCCCTCGAGCCGCGGCGGCAGGAGGACGGCGCGCAGCTCGAGGAGGAGGGCGGTGGAGCCCGGCAGCCCCGCGAAGCTCGGCAGGAAGAGGGTGGCGAGCCACACGAGGAAGCCTGCGAGGAGCCCCGCGATCGCCCCGCCCCTCGTGCCGCCGCGCCAGAACAGGCCGCCGAGGAGGGCGGGCAGGAACTGGGCGACCCCCGCGAAGGAGATGAGGCCGATGGAGGACAGCCCGCTCGCGGGCGCGGCGAGGCGATAGTAGCCGTAGCCGAGGGCGAGGATGAGGAGGATCGACACCCGCCGCATGGCGAGGAGCGCCGGGCGCAGGCCCACGTCCCCGCCCGCGAACCGGTCCGGCAGGCGGAAGAGCACCGGCGCGAGCAGGTGGTTGGAGATCATGATGGACAGCGCGATGGAGGCGACGATGACCATGGAGGTCGCCGCCGAAAGCCCGCCGATGAAGGCGAGGAGGGCGAGGAGCTCCTGCCCCGCGCCGAGGGGCACGGTGAGGACGTAAAGGTCCGGGTTGGCGTGCTCGGCGCTGGTGGTGACGCCGGT
This sequence comes from uncultured Hyphomicrobiales bacterium, assembly GCA_964547415.1. Classification (GTDB taxonomy): domain Bacteria; phylum Pseudomonadota; class Alphaproteobacteria; order Rhizobiales; family Amorphaceae; genus CAZJNX01. The sequence continues at coordinate 8,651 of CAZJNX010000182.1, read as the reverse complement.
GAGGGCGATGGGCACCACGAACAGGGAGATGAGGAACAGGTAGAGCGGGAACGCCCAGGCGGCCGTGGCGAGGTGCCGCTCGTCCCGGTTCTCGATCACCGTCACCTGGAACTGGCGGGGCAGGCACACGATGGCGGCCGCCGACAGGAAGGTGATGGCGAGCCAGCGGGTGGAGAAGTCCTCCTCGAGGGCGAGGATGCGCGTGCCTTCCGCGCTCCACTCCGCCCGCGCGAAGGTGGCCCCGATCCCCCCGTTGAGGCCGAACACGACGAACAGCCCGACCGCGAGCAGCGCCACCAGCTTGACGATGGATTCGAACGCGATGGCGGCGACGACGCCCGGGTGGCTCTCGTCGGCCGTCACGTGGCGGGTGCCGAACAGGATGACGAAGACGGCCATCAGGACCGCCGTCCACAGGCCGGTGTCGGACAGGACGGCCGCCCCCTCGCCGAGGGCCCCGCCCGCGAGGCCGCCGAGGGCCGGCCAGTGGCTGCCCGAGGCGGCGGCGAGGGCCTCGAAGGAGGTGGCGACGGCTTTCAGCTGCAGGGCGATGTACGGCGTGCTCGCCACGATGGCGACGAGGGTGACGAGGGCCGACACCGCGCCCGACTTGCCGTAGCGGGCCGACAGGAAGTCGGCGATGGAGGTGATGCGCTCGGCCCGGGCGATCCGGACCAGCTTCCGCAGGATCAGCCACCACGCCATGAAGACGAGGGTCGGCCCGAGGTAGATGGTCACGAACTCGAGGCCCGAGCGCACCGCCGTCCCGACCGCGCCGTAGAACGTCCAGGACGTGCAGTAGACGGCGAGCGACAGGGTGTAGACGACGGGGGAGGCGATGAAGCGGGCGCGGCCGGCCCGGGCGAGCCGGTCCGTCAGGAAGGCGATGAGGAAGAGGCCGCCGAGGTAGGCGCCCCCCACCGCGAAGATGAGGGAAGGAGACAGGGTCACGGCGCGCCCGCCCCGCCGCGCCGCCCGAGCCCCTCGTCCTCGCCGGGGCGCGTGTTCGGCCGGTCGCTCCGCCTCGCCTCGGCCTGGGCGAGCCACAGGGTGAGGGCGATCCCGAACAGCCAGGCGCCGAACACGAAGGCGAGGAGGACGGGGATGCCGAGGACGGTCCCGGGCCGGTCGAACAGGACGAGGGCGAGCGGGCTGAACAGCACGAGCCCGCCCACCGGCAGGACGCGGTGGAGCGCCCCGCGCCGGTCCGCGTCAGGGACCGGAAGCCGCATCGGTCCCGCCCCCGCCGGTCGCCCGGCCGCCGGCCGCCGCCTCGTCGGTCCCGAGGAGCCGCGCCACCTCCTCCATGAGCGCGCGGTTGGAGAAGGGCTTGGTCACGAAGGCGTCGGCGCCGAGGGCCATCATGCGCGCCCGGTCGCCGGCCTGGCCCTTCGCCGTCAGGACGAGCACCGGCACGGTCTCGCGGGCGGGCATCGTCCGGATGCGCTTCAGGACGTCGAAACCGTCGATCCCGGGCATCATGGCGTCGAGGATGACGAGGTCGGGCCGCGCCGAGGCGATGGCGTGGAGCGCCCGGTCTCCGTCGCCGTAGGCGCGCACCCGGTGGCCTTCCCGTTCGAGGAGGAAGGTGAGGCTCTCCACGATGAAGGGCTCGTCCTCCGCGATCACCACGTCGCGGCCCGCCGCCCCCTTCTCGCCGCCGCCGCTTCCCATGGGCCCCCTCATCCGGCGAAGGCGGGCGCGCCGGCGCCCGCGGCGGCGTCAGGCCCGGCGGATGCGGGCGTGGGCTCGCCCGCGGCCGCGGGGGTGAGGGCGGGCGGGAAGGCGCGCTGCTCGCAGGTCGGGCGGCCGCACGAGCGGCAGTCGTAGCCCGCCGGGATCACGAGGCTGTCGTGGCCCGCCGCGAAGGCGTCGCCGTAGACGGTGCGGCCCGCGTGGGCGCTGTCGCAGCCGAGCATCACGGAGAACTGGACCGGCGGGCGGCCGTAGCCCGTCGGCGCCTTCGTCACCTTGCGGGCGATGAACAGGAAGCGCTCCCCGTCGGGCATCTCCACCATCTGGGTGCGGGTGATGCCCGGGGTCTGGAAGGCGGCGTAGACGATCCACAGCGGGCAGGCGCCGGTGACGTGGGGCATGCGGATCTCGTGGCTCGAGAAGCGCTTGGAGATGTTGCCGGCCGGGTCGGTGCGCAGGAAGGCGAAGGGGATGCCTTCCGCGTCCGGCCGGCGCAGCGTCACGAGGCGGTGGGCGATCTGCTCGAAGCTGGCGCCGAGGCGGGCGGCCATGGCGTCGATGTCGTAGCGGGTGCGGCCGGCCTCCTCCAGCACCCGGTCGTAGGGCAGGACCAGGCAGCCCGCCCCGTAGCGGGCGAGCGCGCTCCTCGCCCGGGCGCGGGCCTCCTCGCTGGACAGGCGGCTCCCGGCGAGGACCCGCTCCACGGTGCGGGCGAAGGCGCGGGCGGCGAGCTCGCGCGCGAGGCGGAAGCGCACGGTGGCGGGCGGCATCGCGGGCGGCAGGACGAGGTCGCGCCGGCCCGCCGCGCAGGCTGCCGGCGCGGCCCCGTCGGCGCGCAGGACGCGCACGCCGTGGTCCTCCTCGAGGCGGGCGGCAATCGCCACCTCGAGCGGCAGGCCGCTGGCGAGGAGCTGGGGCAGGAGCCGCTCGGCCGCCTCCTCGATGGCGGCGAAGTAGTTGCCGTGGTCCATCAGGAAGTCGTCCACCTCGTGGGCGGGCGAGACGGTGACGGGCGCCTCCGGCGTCGTCTCGAGGCAGCCCATCATGTCCTTCGCCGAGGCGGACAGTTCCCCCGCCTGGGCGGCGATGATGTCGGCGAAGCGCTTGCGCTCCCCGGCCGACAGGTTGTCGCAGTCCGACAGGATCTCGGCGAACGAGCGGATCGCGGTGATCTGGGTGAAGATGCGGTGGGTGAGGGAGAGCACCTCCGGGTCGCGCGAGAGCCGCTCGCCGAGCGCCTCCACCTGCGCGCGGGTGTCCTGGAGCTCCCGGTAGAGGCGGACGAAGGCGTGGCCCCAGGCGGGCGACAGGCCGACGAGGGTGGCCGCCGCCTTCTCGTCGAGGCCGGGCAGGGCGAGGGCGCGGGCGAGCTCGCCGAGGTCCTTTGCGAGGCGGCCCTCGTTGGTGGCCGAAAGCGCCCGCGGGTCCACCTCCAGGATGGCGGCGATCCGCTTCAGGAGCGCGCCCCCGATCTGCCGCTTGTCGTTCTCGATCAGCGACAGGTAGCCCGGCGAGACCGACAGCCGGCGGGCGAGTTCGCCCTGGCTCATGCCGCGCCGCTTGCGCTCGGTGCGGATCCGGTCGCCGATGGGAATGCGCGCCATCGCCTCCTCCCGTTCGCGGTCGCCTCCCGCCCGCGGCCTGCCGCGGGCACGGGCCCCGTGCGCCGGGCGCCGGGGCCTTCTCGGTCGTCCGGCGGGCCGGGGCCCACCGTCGCCGGTAAACGACTTTACGCAAAATTCCCGCGTCGCACAGCCATTTTACAAAAGTTATCAGGCCCCGGGCTTGCCGGTTGCGCCCCCCGGGGGGCTTGCCTAGCGCTCGCAGGGGAAGGGCCGGGAATGGGCCCTTTCCGGATATCCCTGGGAGGAAAGAGAATGGATCTCACCGGCAAGCGGCCGAGCCGCCGCGGATTCCTGAAGGGCACGGCGCTCGCGGGCACCGCCCTCGCCACGCCCCACATCTTCGTGCGCGGCGCCTATGCGCAGGAGTGCGCGACGCTGGCGAACTTCCCCGTGAACGGCCCGGAGGTCGTGTTCGGCTTCAACGTGCCGCAGACCGGCGCCTACGCCGACGAGGGCGCGGACGAGCTGCGCGCCCAGCGCCTCGCCGTGAAGCACATCAACGAGGGCGGCGGCATCCTGAACACGCTGAAGCCCCTGTCGCTCACCGGCCAGGGCATCCTCGGCAAGAAGGTCACGTACGTCACCGGCGACGACCAGACCAACCCGGACGCGGCGCGCCAGTCCGCCCGCCGCATGATCGAGCGCGACGGCGTCATCATGTGGAACGGCGGCTCCTCCTCGGCGACGGCGGTGGCCTCCCAGTATCTCGCCCAGGAGCTGGGCGTGGTGTTCATGAACGGCCTCACCCACGCCAACGAGACGACGGGCAAGGACCGGCGCCGCTTCGGCTTCCGCCAGTTCTTCAACACCCACATGACGGGCCTCGCCCTCGGCCCGGTGCTCGCGGAGGCCTACGGCACCGACCGCGGCGCCTTCCACCTGACGGCGGACTACAACTGGGGCCACTCCATGTCCGGCTCCATCAAGGACGCCACGGAGGGCCAGGGCTGGACGACGGTGAACCGGGTCGCGACGCCGCTCGGCTCCACCGACTACTCCCAGTTCCTCACCGCGTTCCTCAACTCCGATGCCGACGTCCTGGTGCTCAACCACTACGGCAACGACATGGTGAACTCGGTGACGCAGGCGGTGCAATTCGGCATCCGCGACCTCACCAAGAACGGCAGGAACGTGGAGATCGTCGTGCCGCTCTACTCGCGCCTGATGGCCCAGGGCGCGGGCGACAACGTCGAGGGCGTGTTCGGCACCACCAACTGGAACTGGACGCTCGACAACGCCGGCGCAAAGGCCTTCGTCGACGCCTTCACCGAGGAGTACGGCTTCCCGCCGTCCCAGGCTGCCCACACCTGCTACGTCCAGGTGATCCTGTACGCCAACGCGGCGGAGAAGGCCGGCACCTTCTACGCGCCGGAGGTGATCCGCGCGCTCGAGGACTTCGAGTACGAGGGCGACGGCTACGACAGCCCCTCGCTGTATCGCGGCGGCGACCACCAGTCCTTCCACGACATCTTCCTCGTGCGCGGCAAGGCGCCGTCCGAGCGGCAGAGCGAGTTCGACCTCCTCGAGGTGGTCAAGACCGTGCCGCGGGAGCAGATCACCTATCCGGCCGACTACTTCCCCGGCGAGCTCGGCCCCTACTGCCCGGAGACCTGATCCGGACCGGTCCGGACCTGATCCGCCATCGCCGGCGGCGGCCCCGCGCCGTCGCCGGCCGTTCCACGCGGGACACGGGCGGCCGGCCGGCCGCCGCCGCCGGCCGCTCGAACCGCTGAGGAGTGCGGGCCCATGGATGTCAATGCAGTCTTTCTCCAGGTCGTCACCGGCCTCCAGCTCGGCGCCATCTACGCGCTGATCGCGCTCGGCCTGACGCTGATCTTCGGCACGCTCGGCGTCGTCAACTTCGCCCACGGTGCGCTCTACCTCGTCGCCATCTATTCGGCGGTGGTGATCGCCTCCCACACCAACTTCCTGGTGGCGATCGTCGTGGTGCCGCTGTTCCTGTTCCTCATCGGCGTGGTGATGGAGCGGGGGCTCATCAAGTGGTTCTACAACCGCCCGCACACCGACCAGATCCTCGTCACCTTCGGCCTCGCCATCGTGATCGAGGAACTGATGAAGTGGATGTTCGGCGCCAACAACATCCCCTTCAACCTGCCCGACTGGGGGTCGGGCCTCTTCATCTTCTACGGGGCCATCGAGGCGATCCCGCCCGCGCCGGTGTTCGAGGCGGCGCCGAAGCTGTGGGTGCCGTTCATCGACGGCTTCGTCACCTACCAGCTGTGGCGGGTCATCCTCGTGATCGTGGCCGCGGTCACCATCGCGGCGCTCTTCTGCCTCCTCCAGTTCACCAACTTCGGCCTGACGGTGCGCGCCGGGATGCGCGACCCGCAGATGGTGAAGTTCCTCGGCGTCAACGTGATGCAGAAGTTCGCCATCGTGTTCGGCCTCGGCGCCGCGATCGCCGGGATCGCGGGCGTGTTCGGCGGGCCGATCACCCAGGTGACGCCGGGCGTGGGCATGATGCTCCTCGTGCCGTCGTTCCTCGTCGTCGTCATCGGCGGGATGGGATCGCTCTCGGGGGCGCTCATCGCCTCGCTCATCATCGGGCTCTCCCTGTCGTTCTCGGCGGAGAACGCCAACCTGCAGCAGGTGATCGTCTACCTCATCGCCGTCGTGGTCCTGCTCATCCGGCCCCGCGGCCTCCTCGGCAAGAAGGGAGTGTTCGAATGACCGTCGCCACCGATCCGGGCCGCGGCCCCGCCGCCGTCGGGGGCGGCGCGGCCGTCGGCGGGGTGCGCCGCTCCACCCTGCGCGAGAGCATCGTCATCGCGCTGTTCGCCGCCGTCGTCCTGTCCATGCCGTTCTGGATCGTGCAGATCGGCGGCTACGAGGGCCTCGCCACCAAGATCATCGTGTGGGCCATCTTCGCCCTCGGCTTCGACATCCTGCTCGGCTTCACCGGCTTCCTGTCGTTCGGCCATGCGGCCTTCTTTGGCGGGGCCGCCTACATCACCGGCTTCATGCTGCGCGACGTGTCCGCCGACATCATCCCGGCCTTCATCGTCTCCCAGCTCGGTACGCTGGTGCTCGCCGTCTTCATCGGCTTCCTGTCGCTCAGGCGCACCGGCATCTACTTTTCGATCCTGACGCTCGCCTTCGCGTCGATGCTGTTCGCCGCCGCGCTCGCCATCTTCGCGCCCTGGACGGGCGGCTACGACGGGCTGACCATGGCCACCTCGCCGGTGCTCCTCGGCATCCCGATGACGGGCCTCAACGTCTTCTACATGGGAGCGCTGATGCTGATCTTCGGCTTCTTCGTCGCCCGGAAGATCAAGCACTCTCCCTTCGGCCTGATGTTGCGGTCGATCAAGGAGAACCCGATGCGGCTCGAGTACACCGGCGTCAACGTTTGGGCCTACAAGATGATGGCGTTCATAATCTCCGCCCACTTCGCCGGCGTCGCGGGCTTCCTGATGGTGGTCTATGAGCCGTATGTCGCCACCAAGTTCCTGCACTGGTCGACGTCGGGCGAGGTCGTCATCATGTCGGTGATCGGCGGCGTCGGCACACTCGTCGGGCCGATGCTGGGCGCTGGCTTCGTCATGTACTTCGAGAACGTGGTGCAGGCCTCGATCGGCGAGCAGTGGAAACTGTGGATGGGCCTCGTGTTCGTGCTGGTGGTGATCTTCCTGCCGGGCGGCTTCATGCAGCTCGGCCGGGTGATCTGGAAGGCGACGGGCCACAAGGTCGCCTACCGCCGCCACAACGTGCCGGACATGGAGATGACCGAAAAGCGCCACGGGGACCGGTTCGGCTGAGGCGGGAAGGCGGCGCCCCGCGCCGCCCCCCGCCCGTCCGCCCGGTCGATCACCCCGAAGACAAGGGACGAAGAGATGTCCGTCGCCGAACAAGCGGTCCCCGCCGCCACCCACCCGCCGAGCCCGGCCGTGTCGGGCGCGCCCATCCTGAGGATCGAGGGCGTGTCGAAGCGTTTCGGGGGCCTGCAGGCCCTCAACGACGTCAACCTCCAGGTGGCCGAGGGCACCATCCACGCCATCATCGGGCCGAACGGGGCGGGCAAGTCCACGCTCCTCAACTGCATGATCGGCCTCATCCACGCCGACACCGGCAAGGTGATCTTCGACGGCGAGCCGCTCGGCGGCCTGTCGCCGCACAACATCATGCAGCGGGGGATCGCCCGGGTGTTCCAGACCCCGCAGATCTTCCCCGGCATGTCGCTCCTCGAGAACATCGCCATCGCGGCCCTTGCCAAGCGCGACGGCCAGTTCCGGCTGAACCCCCACGAGACGCTCGATTCCAGCCACCCGGCCATGGACGAGGCGGCGGAGATCCTGCGCCGCGTCGGCCTCCTCGCCATGGCCGAGTCGGATGCCGAGCACCTGTCGCGGGGCGACAAGCGGCGCCTCGAGCTCGGCATCTGCATGGCCTGCAAGCCGCGCCTCATGCTCCTCGACGAGCCGACGGCCGGCATGAGCCGCCACGACACCAACCGGACCATCGACCTCCTCGCGGAGATCTCGAAGACCGGCATCACCATGGTCGTCATCGAGCACGACATGCACGTCGTCTTCACCCTCGCGAAGACCATCACCGTCCTCGCCCAGGGCACCGTCATCGCCGGCGGTGCCCCGGAAGACGTCCGCGGCAACCCGAAGGTCCGGGAAGCCTATCTCGGGAGCAGCCACTGATGACCGACGTCCTCGACAGGCCGGAGGCTGGCGCGGCAGGCGCCGATGCCGCCCCGTTCTTCTCCGCGAAGGGCGTGGAGAGCTACTACGGCGAGAGCTACATCGTGCAGGGCGTGTCGTTCGACGTGCGCGAAAAGGAGATCGTGGCGCTCCTCGGGCGCAACGGCGCCGGCAAGACGTCCACCCTCAAGACCATCGCCCGGGCCGATGAGCCGCACCTCGTCAAGGGGGAGATCTGGCTCGCCGGTCAGGCACTCCACGCCATGAAGGCCTACCAGGCCGCCCGGGCGGGCGTGCAGCTGGTGCCGGAGGACCGGCGCATCATCGCCGGGATCACGGTGGAGGAGAACCTCATCCTCGCCCAGATCACCGAGCCGAAGGGCTGGCCGATCGAGAAGGTGTACGACACCTTCCCGCGCCTCGGGGAGCGGCGCAAGCAGGAGGCGGTGACGCTTTCGGGCGGCGAGCAGCAGATGCTGGCGATCGGCCGGGCGCTCGCGCGGGACCTCAAGCTCCTCCTCCTCGACGAGCCCTACGAGGGCCTGGCGCCGACGATCGTGGAGGAGATCGAGACGGTGATGTTCGAGATCAAGGAGCTCGGCATCACCACCATCATCGTCGAGCAGAACGCCATGGCGGCCTTGCGCATCGCCGACAGCGC
>CAZJNX010000181.1:0-9948 GCA_964547415.1 uncultured Hyphomicrobiales bacterium | reverse complement strand
GCTCCCTTCCGCACCTCCCAAGCTACCATCACGCCAACAGACAGGGGGGGGGCGCGGTGCCGCCGTGCCGACGGCGTCCAGCGATGCCGGAGCCGGGCGAGCCCCGGGGCGAAGGGGAAGGAGAGGCGCGGGATCATGGGGGGCGAGGACACGGCCGGCACGGCGAACGGGGGCGAACCGCAGCGCCTCGTCGCCTTCGTGGGGGCGGCGCTCCTGATGGCGCTGTCGGTCGCCGCGTTCGAGGCGGGCGGCGAGGCGCCCTCGCGCGCGGCGGTCATCGGAGCGCTCGCGGGCTTCGCCCTCTACCACGCCGCCTTCGGCTTCACGGGCGGCTGGCGGCGCTTCGTGCGCGAGCGGCAGGCCGACGGCATCCGCGCCCAGTGCCTCGCGATCGGCCTCACCGCCCTTTTCGCCTTCCCCCTCATCGCCTTCGGGCGGGACTTCGGCCTCCCGGTCCACGGCTTCGTCTTTCCCCTCGGCATCGCGACCGCCGTCGGCGCCTTCCTGTTCGGCCTCGGCATGCAGCTCGGCGGCGGCTGCGGCTCGGGAACCCTGTTCACCGTGGGCGGCGGGTCGACGCGGATGACCGTCACCCTCGCCGCCTTCGTGGCGGGCTCCTTCCTCGCCACCTTCCACCTGCCCTTCTGGTTCGCCCTGCCGTACCTGCCGGCCGCCTCCCTCCCCGGCCTGGGCCTCGGGACGTGGGGCGGCCTCGCCCTCACCCTCGCCCTCCTCGCCGCCGTCGCCGCGGCCGCCACCCGCGCGGAGCGGGCGCGGCACGGGCGGCTCCTGCCCGTCCGCCGCACCCGCTCCCTCGTGCGCGGGCCCTGGTCGCCCGCCCTCGGCGCCGCGGTCCTCGCGCTCGTGGGCGTCCTCACGCTGATCGCCCTCGGGCGGCCCTGGGGGATCACTTCCGCGTTCGCCCTGTGGGGCGCGAAGATCGCCGACGGCGCGGGCGTCGACGTCGCCGCCATCCCCTGGTGGTCGGGCTCCATGGGCGCGGTCGAGCGCACGATCCTCGCCGACCCCACCTCGGTCATGAACCTCGGCATCGTCGTGGGGGCGCTGATGGCGGCCGCCTACCAGGGCCGCTTCGCGCCGACCCTCGGCCTCACCGGACGGGAGGTGGCGACGGCCATCGCGGGCGGGCTCCTGATGGGCTACGGGGCGCGCCTCGCCTTCGGCTGCAACATCGGCGGCCTGATGGGCGGCATCGTCTCGGGGAGCCTCCACGGCTGGGGCTGGCTCGTCTTCGGCTTCGCCGGAACGCTCGCGGGCGTCCTTTTGCGCGAGCGCATCGGGATGGACCCGCCGCGGGCGGCCTGACGCCGGACCCCGCGGGGAACGTCGGAACCGTCAGAACTTGCCGTCGTAGGCGCGGCGGCCGATCCGCACGGCGAGCAGGGTGAAGCCCGTCTCGCGGGCGAGGGCGTCCGCCGTCTCCCGCTCCAGCGTCTCGGCATCGTCGATCCAGGCGCCGTGGCCGCCGAGCGCGCGGGCAAGGGCCGGAAAGTCCGTGCCGCCGAAGTCGACGCCCCGGTTCGGGAGCTGGCTCGCCCGCTGCTTCATCTCGATGAGGGCGAGGCTCTCGTCCACCATCACCACCACGATGATGGGGAGGCCGAGGTCCCGCACCGTCGCGAGCTCGCCGAGCACCATCTCGAGCCCCGCGTCCCCGACGACCGCGACCACCGGCGCGTCCGCCCGCGCGAGGCGGTAGCCCGCGGCGAGCGGAACGGCGCAGCCCATGGTGCACAGCGCGGTCGACTGGAGGAGGGTTCGCGGCCCGTGGCAGCGCCACGCCTGGCTGAGAAGGATGCGGTGGGCGCCCGAATCGACCGTGACGACAGCCTCCCGCGGGAGCACCCGCCGGAGCGCGTGGACGGCGGCCGCCGGGCCCCACCCCGCCGCCTCCGCCGCGAAGCGTTCGGCGAGGGCGGCGCGGGCCGTCCGCGGTGCGCCGTCCGGCCAGCTGGCGCGCGGGCCGCCGCCCTCCGCGAGGGCGGCGAGGGTGGGGGCGAGGTCGGCCTCGATGGTGGTCGTCACCCGGTGCATGCCGTGGGTGCGCGTCACCGGCGCGATCTCCACGACGGGCTTGCCGGGGGGCCACGGGTCGCGCCAGCCGATCCGCATCTCGATCGGGTCGTAGCCGAGGAGGAGGACGAGGTCCGCCGCCTCCACGAGGGGCAGGAGGATCCGGTCGGCCGCGGGCGACAGGCCCGCCCCGCCGAGGGCGAGCGGGTCGTCCTCGGCCAGGATCCCCTTGGCCTTGTAGGTGGTGAGAAGGGGCACGCGGAAGCGGCGGCAGAAGTCCGCCACGGCGGGGGCCGCACCGCCCTCGAGGGCGTCGAGGCCGGCGATCGCGAGGGGGCGTTCGGCGGCGGCGAGGGCGGCGCGGGCGGCCCTGAGGCCGGGCCCGTCGACCGGCGCCACGGGCAGCGGCGGCGCGGGCGGATCGAGGCGCGCGGGCGCAGCCACCGCGCCCTCGGCGACCGGGATCGGCACGTCGAGGTGGACGGGGCCGGGCTGGCCCCCGCGCGCGATGGCGAGGGCCTTGTCCATCACCGCGGCGAGGCTCCCCGCGCTCGCCCGGAAGGTCGCCTTCACGAGGGGGCGCAGCACCGCCTGGTGGTCGAAGACCTGGTGGGTGTAGGTGTCCGCGTCCGCCCCGTCGAGGCAGCCCGTCAGCACGATGAGCGGCACACGGTCCTGCCCGGCGTTGGCGACCACGTCGACCGCGTTCGCCACCCCCGGCCCGATGGTGGCGACGAGGACGCCCGGCGCCCCGGTGGCGTGCCAGACGCCCTCGGCCATGAAGCCGGCCGCGTTCTCGTGGCGGGCGAGGTGGAAGGCGATGCCCGCCGCGCCGAGCCCGTCGACGATGGCGAGCACCTCCCCGCCCGGGATGCCGAAGGCGTGGCGGCATCCCGCCGCCGCCAGCTTCGCCGCGATGAGGTCGGCCCCGCGCATCGCCCCGCCTCCTCCTAGGCCGGCCGCGAAACGGCACTCGCCCGGGCGAGGATCGCACCGGCGGACGGCTGGAGGGGGGCGGCTACCATGACGAGCATCTCCGGCGCGGGACGAGGGTGTCGAGCCCGGGGCACGGGCGGCGAGGGCGTCTTTCCGGCCGCCCGGCGCCGCGGGTCCGGTCAGGCCGCTCCGCAGACGTCCTGGCCCATGGGCAACCGGGCGGGACGCAGGGTGCACGACTCCACCCGTTCCCCTGCGCGACCCTAGGACAGGCCGTCCTCGCCGTCATCCTCCGGCCCGCGCCGCGAGATGCACGAAGGCGTGAAGGTCTGGCCCTGCACGGGCGCGTCCCGGGTGACGGCCCGGACCGGCGTCCCCCGCGGTCGCGACGGGCGTTCGCCGCGGGACATGTCGGAACGGCTGCCGCCGGATCCGCCCGGCGAAGACGCCACGGGGCGGGGGGCGAGGGCGGGGGCGCACACAGGCGTCACCGCGGAGCCGCGCGGGGCGAGAGGGCCTCGCGCACGAACGGCTCCAGCGTGGCCGCCGCCTCCCCGTGCATCGCCGGCGACCGACAGCACGTGTCGCTCCAGGCTCGGGCGCGGCAAGACCACGCTCGCGCCGGCCCGTCCGTCGGTCCACAAGCGGTTGCGGGACCCCTGTCGAGCGCGCGACCACGGCGAGCGGAAGGCGGGCGGCGAGGGAGCGGCCTTGCGGCGACCGCCCCGCCGCCCCGGGGTGCTCCGGCGGTCGCCGATTGCCGTTGCGCCGCCAGAGCCGGGCCGGTGCCCAGCGGTGCCGAGGCCACGCGAACCGCGCCGGGTGCGGACCGGGTCGATCCCGACGAGCCGAAGGCGCGGGTTCACGCGGTTCGTGCCCGGCGCGACCCTCGATCGTCCCGCGTGGCGAGGGCATCCCGTCAGGAGAGGCTCGCCCCGAACGCCCGCCCGGGGTCGAAGGCGGGCGAAGGGCGTCCGGTCGGGCGCGCCGCGGGCCCCGCGGCGCGGGGCAGGAACCGTCCCTCGCCGGGCCTTCCCACTGGGCGCCCATTCTCCACCACCGGCTGCCCGCGGACGAGGACGGTCTCCGGCCAGCCGCGGACGGTGCGGCCCGCGTAGGGCGTGTAGCCGGTGCGGTCGGCGACGAGGTCGTCGGACAGGGTGACGGTGCGCTCCGCGTCCCAGATGGCGACGTCCGCGTCCCGCCCGACGGCGATGGACCCCTTCCGATCGTGGAGCCCGTAGAGGAAGGCCGCGTCCGTCGCGACGAGGCGCACGAAGGCGCGCGCGTCCATCCGCCCCTCCGACACCATCGCGTCGAACAGGAGCGGCAGGCGGAATTGCAGCCCGGGCAGACCGTTCGGGATCTGCCGGAAGGACGGCTCGGGCCCGGCGACCAGCTTGCCCGTCCCGTCGAAGGCGAAGGGGGCGTGGTCGGACGTCACCGTCTGGAGGTCGCCGAGGCGGAGCGCCTGCCAGAGCGCCTCCTGGTCGGCCACGGTTCGCGGCGGCGGGCTGCAGCACCACTTGGCGCCCTCCACGCCCGGGCGGTCGAGGTCGTCCTCGGTCAGGAACAGGTACTGGGGGCACGTCTCGCCCCAGACCTTCAGCCCCCGCCCGCGGGCCGCGCGGATCGCCGCCGCGCCTTCCGCCGTCGAGACGTGGAAGATCATGACGGGCTGGTCGACGAGCTCGGCGAGCGCGATCATCCGGGAGATCGCCTCCGCCTCCGACGCCCGGGTGTGGGCGACGGCGTGGTAGCGGGGCGCGTCGTGGCCGCGGGCGGCGAGGCGCGAGGCGAGCCAGGCGATCATCCCGTGGTTCTCGGCGTGGACGCACACGAGGGCCGACAGGGCGCGCGCCTTCAGGAGCACGTCGAGGAGCGCCTCGTCCTCGAGCCGCATGGCCGGGTAGGTCATGAACACCTTGATGGAGGCGTGGCCCTCGCCGACGAGGCGGGGGAGGTCCTCGTCCATCGTCTTGTCCGTCGGGTCGGTGACGATGAGGTGGAGGGCGTAGTCGACCATCGCCCCGCGCGCCGCGAGGGCGTGGTAGTCCCGCGCGACGGCGGCGAGGTCGTCGCCGCGGTGCTGGCAGGCGAAGGGGATCACCGTGGTGGTGCCGCCGAGGGCGGCGGCGCGCGTGGCGCTCTCGAAGGTGTCGGCGTTGCGGATCCCGGAGGCGGACAGCTGCTCGATGTGGCAGTGGGTGTCGAGGCCGCCGGGCATGACGAGGCGGCCCGTGGCGTCGATGGTGCGGGCGCCGTCGGGAAGGTCCTCTGCGACGGCGACGATCCGCCCGTCGCGGATGCCGACGTCGGCGCGCATCTCGTCCGTGGCGGTGACGACGGTGCCGCCGCGGATCACGAGGTCGAGGTCTTTCATGGGGCGTCTCCGGGCGGGGCGCGGGAGGTGAACGGATGGCATCGTTCGGTCGGCGGATCCTGGTGATCAACCCCAATTCCAACCCGGCCGTCACGGCGGCCGTCGACGGGGCGCTCGCTCCGCTGCGCTTCCCCGGCGGGCCGGCCGTGGACGTGATCGGCCTCGAGGCCGGCCCGTTCGGCATCGAGACGGACCGGGACGTGGCGGCCGTCGCGCCCCTCGTCGCAGGCCGCGTGGCGGCGGACGGGGAGAGCGCGGCCTTCGTGATCGCCTGCTTTTCCGACCCCGGCCTCCACGCCTCGCGGGAGGCCGCAAGGGGCCGGCCGGTCCTCGGGATCGGCGCGTCGGCCGTCGCCGCGGCGCTCGCGCGGGCGGACCGCTTCGGTGTCGTGGCGCTGTCGCCCGGCTCCGTGGCGCGGCACCTGAGGGCGCACCGGGAGGCGGGCGTGGCGGGGCGCCTCGCCGGCGAACGGGCGCTCGGCGCGAGCGTGGCGGACAGCGCCGGGGCGGGTATCCGCGAGCGCCTCCTCGCGGTCGGCCGCGCCCTCGTGGAGGAGGACTGGGCGGGGGCGGTGATCCTCGGCTGCGCGGGAATGGCGGCCCACCGCCGCCCGCTGGAGGAGGCGCTCGCCGTTCCCGTGATCGAGCCCGCCACCGCCGCGGTCGCCCTCGCCCTGTCGGCCGTCGTCGACGCCCCGGCCGTCAGCGGCCGTGGCGATCGGGGTCGTACGGCTCGCGCACCAGCGTGAAGGTGTCGGAAAGCCGCGCGTAGAGGTTGCCGGACAGGCGGCCGACCGGTCGGTAGACCCCGAGGTCGACCTTCAGCGTGGCGGGGTCGACGATGCCCGGGGCGGCGCGGATCGACAGGACCTCGCCGAACAGGAGCTCGCGGGTGGCCGTCACGCTCACCGACATGAAGCGGCGGCACTCGAGGGCGACCGGCGCCTCGGCGATGGCGGGCGGCGCGACGCGCGCCGACGGCACCGGCGTGAGGCCGGCGGGGCCGAGCTCGCCCATGTGAGGCGGGAAGTCCGTGGCGCACACGTTCATGGGCCCGGCGATCGCCTCGGACACGAGGTTCACCACGAACTCGCCCGCAAGGCCGGCGTTCGCCGCCGTGTCCTTTCGCCCCCCGTCCGGGCGTGCCTGGATCCCCAGGATCACCAGCGGCGGGTCTTCCGAGAAGGCGTTGAAGAAGGAGTAGGGCGCGGCGTTGACGACCCCGTCCGGCCCCAGCGTGGTCACGAGGGCGATCGGCCGCGGCACCACGAGGCCGGACAGGAGGCGGTAGCGCGCCTCGGGCGGCAGCCCCCCGAGGGCGACGTCGAACGCCCCGTCCGCGCCGACGCCGGCCGCCTGCGCATGCCCTTCGTCCATCGCGCCTCTCCTTTTCCTTCGCCGCTGGCGGTCCGGCCCGCACGCCGTCCGCCGCCGATTGGGGGCAACCCGGGGGCGCGGGTCAACGCCGCGCGGCGCAACCCCCGGCGCCGCCTCGGCGGTGGAAAACCCGAAAGCAATTTCAGGTTGTCCTTCGGCTGGAGGCAGCCTTCCGTAGAATGGCGGCGTGGCGGGCCGATTCGACGGAAAACGCCGCCATAGACTGGAGTGACCGCGACCACGGAGGCGGCATGCGGAGAGGAAAGCACCATGAGCGACGTCCTCGGCTCCATCCGGCGGATGATGAAGGACGATGAAGCCTTGATCGCTCCGGCGAGTGGAATGGCACGGACGACGGACGGCGATCGGGAGCGGTGGAGCATCGCCCTGCGTCTCAAGACCCGGGAGCCGGAGCCCGAGCCGGACCCGCCCGGTCCGGATCAGTACGAGCGGCTCGAGGCGGTGATCCGGGGAGACCGGACGGGCTGGCACATGGAGCCCGAGGGGGCGCGGGAGCCCCCCCTGACCGGGGCGGAAGGCGAGGCGGCCGCTGCGCCCGGGGCCGACGCGAAGGAAACGGAGGACGAGATGATGGACGATGCCGGACTGCCCATGACGGCGGACAACGGGGAAGAGGACGCGGTGGCCGAGCGGCCCGAGCCGGCCCGGGAGCCCCAGCGGCGGAAGGGCATGGCGGCGGGCGAGCCGCTGATGTCGGACCGCACGCGGGCGGCGGTGGACCAGTCGTTCGCGAGCCTGTCGCGCACGCTGCTGGCGGCGAACCCGCGCACGGTGGAGGACCTGCTGCGGGACATGATGCGGCCGATGCTGCGCGAGTGGCTGGACGGCAACCTGCCGGAGATCGCCGAGCGGATGGTCCGCCACGAGATCGACCGGATCACCGCCGGGCGGAGCTGACGCCCCGGCGGGCCGGCCCGGGCGCCGCGTGGCCCGGCAAGTCCCGCGCGACGTCCGCAAGTGCGTCCCGGGCATGCCGTCTCGGCGGGTCTCGCCGACGGGCTGCCGTCGCGGCTGCCCGCAGTTGCCACCGGCAGCGGCGCGCGGCGTGACGACGCTCCGGAAGGCCCGTGCCGGGCCGTTCCGACGGCCGGACGAACCCGCCGGCATTCCGGTGGAGCCGAGAGGGGTAGGACCGCGTCGGGCGCGGGCCGGGTCAAGGCCGCGAAGGCGTGCCTCGACGCGGCCCGTGCCCGGCGTGAGCCTCAGCCTGCCGATGGACGGCCGGTGCCGCGGGCGCGGGGCCGGCCGCCGCCGTCACGGGCAGGGGACGCGGCGGCCGAAGCGGTCCACGCAGTTGCGCGGCGTCGTCGCCGCGCCCGCCATGGCGCCCCCGGCCGCGCCGATCACGCCGCCCACGAGCGCGCCGCCCGCGTCGCCGGTGATCGCCGCGCCCGTGATGGCGCCGGCCGCCGCGCCGAGGCCGCCGCCCACGAGCGCCCGGTCGCGCTGGGAGTCCGCGCTGCAGCCAGCGAGGGCCAGCGCCGCGACGCCCGCGATCAGTAGCTTCTTCATCGTCTCGTCCCTCGCCATCGTCAGCCAGCGGTTCATCGGTCCGCCCCGCGGTCGCCTCGCCCACGGGCGCGGGACCCGCGACCTCCTCATTCCGGCCGATCGCCGCCGTCGTCAAGCGCGGGCGAGACACGACCCGCCTCCTCGTGCCCTATGTTTCGGGGACGTCGAGCGAAGGAGGACGGGCGTGGCTGCACGGGCGATCATGCTGCAGGGGACGGGGTCGGACGTCGGCAAGTCGGTGCTCGCGGCGGGGCTCGCGCGGCTCCTCGGCCGGCGGGGGCTCGCCGTCCGTCCGTTCAAGCCGCAGAACATGTCGAACAACGCCGCCGTCACCGCCGACGGGGGCGAGATCGGCCGCGCCCAGGCGCTCCAGGCGCGGGCGGCGCGGGTGGCGCCCACCGTCCACATGAACCCGGTGCTCCTGAAGCCGGAGACCGACACCGGCTCCCAGGTGATCGTCCAGGGCCGCCGCCTCGCCTCCGTCAGGGCGCGGGACTACGCCGCCCTCAAGCCCCGCCTGATGGCGCCCGTCCTCGACAGCTTCGCCCGCCTCGCCGCCGAAGCCGACGTCGTGATCGTGGAAGGGGCGGGAAGCGCCGCCGAGATCAACCTCCGGGCGGACGACATCGCCAACATGGGCTTTTCCCTCGCCGCCCGCGTGCCGGTGGTGCTCGTCGCCGACATCGAGCGCGGCGGGGTGATCGCCTCCCTCGTCGGCACCCATGCGGTCCTGCCCGAGGCGGAGCGGCGGCAGGTGGCCGGCTTCCTCGTCAACCGGTTCCGGGGGGACGTCTCCCTGTTCGACGGGGGCGTCGCGGCGATCGCCGAGCGCACGGGCTGGGCGCCCCTCGGGGTGGTGCCCTGGTTCGACGGGGCGCGGCACCTGCCGGCGGAAGACGTCCTCGGCCTCGACGGGGCGGTGCGGGACGGGGCGCGGGTGAACGTCGTCGTCCCGCGCCTGCCGCGGATCGCCAACTTCGACGACCTCGACCCCCTGCGCCTCGAGCCGGCCGTGTCGGTGGAGATCGTGGACCTCGACCGGCCGCTGCCGCCCGCCGCCGACCTCGTGCTGCTGCCGGGCTCGAAGGCGACGATCGCGGACCTTCGCGCGCTCAAGGCCGCGGGGTGGACGGCCGACATCCTGTCGCACCTGAGGCGCGGCGGCCGCGTCCTCGGCCTGTGCGGCGGCTACCAGATGCTCGGGCGGACGGTCGCGGACCCGGACGGGGTGGAGGGCGCCCCCGCGACGGAGGAGGGGCTGTCCCTCCTCGACGTCGCGACGGTGCTCGCCGGGCCGAAGACCACCGCCCCCGCCGCGGGCCGGCACCTTGCGACGGACGAACCCGTCTCGGGCTACGAGATCCACATGGGGAGGACGGACGGGCCGGACCGGGCCCGCCCCTTCATCGCCCGGGCCTGCGGCGGGACGGACGGCGCCGTCTCCCCGGACGGGCGCGTCGCGGGCACCTACTTCCACGGGCTGTTCGGCTCGGACGGCTTCCGCGCCGCCTTCCTCCGCGGCTTCGGCGCCGACAGCGCGCTCGCCTACGAGGCGACGGTGGAGGCGGCCCTCGACGGCCTCGCCGACCATCTCGAGATGTCGGTGGACGTGGACCGCCTCCTGTCCCTCGCCGCGCCGGTCGCGGCGGCGCCCGCGGCCTGAAGCGACGGGGCAGGGCGGCCGA
>CAZJNX010000180.1:2882-10012 GCA_964547415.1 uncultured Hyphomicrobiales bacterium | reverse complement strand
GGCCCGCTGCAGCTCGCCGACTTCATCGGCCTCGACACCTGCCTTTCGGTCATGCAGGTGCTGCACGACGGCCTGGCCGACACCAAGTACCGCCCCTGCCCGCTGCTCGTGAAATATGTCGAGGCGGGCTGGCTCGGCCGAAAGGTGGGCCGCGGCTTCTACGACTACCGCGGCGAGAAACCGGTCCCGACCCGCTGAGGCGAGCGGTGGCGCGGATGGCCGTCAGCCCGGTCGCGCTCGCGGCTCTTCTCGCAGCAGGGCCCGCCATCGCGGAGGGGGTGCCGCCCGCCTGCGCGGTCCGGGAGCCGCTGCCGGTCACGGGGCCGGACACCGATAGCTTGAGCGTCCCGGGCGGCTCCGCCGTCGCGCTGGCGGACGTGTTCTCGCCGGACGGGCCGGTGCCGGTCGGTCCGGACGGGGAAGGGGGCGCGTTGCGCGCCCACCCGGCCGGGGAGGCGGACCGGTACGGGCGCGTGCCCGCCCACGTGGAACGGGTGGCGCCGGACGGGAGCGCGGCCTGGCTCCAGGCGGACCTCGTGCGGCGGGGGCTCGCGGTGGTGGCGCCCGACGCGCTCTCGACCGGCTGCGCGGCGCGGCTCCTGCCGGCTGAGGCGGAGGCCCGCGCCGCCCGCCGCGGCGTCTGGGCGGGCACGGTGCCGTCCTTCGTCGCCAACGACCCGGCGATCCCGCAGGCCGCGGGCGCCTACGGGATCGTGACCGGGCGGATCGAATCGACGGGCGAGTCGCGACGGATCGTTTTCCTTAACTTCGGTACCGTCTACGCCACCGACTTCACGGTCCTCGTCCACAAGGGGGACCAGAAACGCTGGCCCGAGGCGGAGCGGTCGCTCGAGCGCCTCGCGGGCCGGACCGTCAGGGTGAGGGGGCTTCTGGAAGCGTGGAACGGCGGCATGATCCGCGTGGAGCATCCGGCCCAGATCGAGGTGCTGGACGGCGACGGCTGACGGGCGGCGCCCTCAGGGCGGTCGCCACGGCCGCCCTCGCCCTCGCGCTCGCCGCCTGCACGGCGATCAGCGAGGAGCCGCTCATCACCTCCAGCGCCTCGGTCGGCAACCGCCCGGTGCCGATGGAGGCGCTGTCGCGCTCCGGCCCGGAGCACGCCAAGCTCATCGCCTCCTACGGCGGCATCTACGAGAACCGCGCGACCGAGCGCGCCGTCGCCCGCGTGGTCGGCCGCCTCGTCGCCGCCTCGGACGACCCCTCCCGCTCCTACCGCGTCACCATCCTGAACTCCCCCGCGGTCAACGCCTTCGCCCTGCCGTCGGGGGACCTGTTCGTCACCCGCGGTCTCGTGGCGCTCGCCAGCGACGAGGCGGAGCTCGCCGCCGTCATCGCCCACGAGATCGCCCACGTCACGGCCCAGCACGCCGCCGCCCGCGAGCGCCAGGCCCAGGCGGTGGCGGTGGCGAGCCGCGTCGTCGGCAACATGGTGGACGAGCGGGAGGCCGCCCGCCTCGCCCGGGAGACGACGGAGCTGTCCATCGCCCGCTTCTCCCAGGCCCAGGAGCTCGAGGCCGACGCGATCGGCGTCAGGACCCTCGCCGAGGCCGGCTTCGACCCCTACGCCGCCGCCCGCTTCCTCGAGGGCATGAACCGCTTCGCGAGCCTGCCGGAGGACAACCCCGGCGCGGCGGAGAACCCGGACTTCCTGTCCTCTCACCCCACCACGCCCGCGCGCATCGACGTCGCCCGCCGCACCGCCGCCCGCTACGCGCCGCCCGGCACCGGCGAGCGCAACCGCGAGCGCTACCTCAAGAGCATCGACGGCCTCCTGTTCGGCGACGACCCGCGCGAGGGCTTCGTGCGCGGTCGCAGCTACCTCCACGCCGACCTCGGCATCGCCTTCACGGTGCCGCGGGGCTACCGCCTGCGCAACACCCGCGCGGCCGTCCTCGCGACCGACGGGGCGCGCACGGCGATCCGCTTCGATGGCGTCGCGGTCCCGCCCGGCGTCCCCATGACCGACTACCTCGCCTCCGGGTGGGTGAACGGGCTGGAGCCCGGCAGCATCCGCCCGGTGCGCCTCGGTGGCGAGGACGGGGCGGTCGCCTCCGCGTCCGTGGAGGGCTGGTCGTTCCGGATCGCGGCGGTGCGGGTGGGGCCGAAGGCGTATCGGTTCATCTTCGCGAGCTCAGGGGCGCAGGCCCCGCTCGAGGCCGCCTTCGAGGAGACGGTGGGCAGCTTCCGCGTCCTGCCGCCGTCCGAGCGCGCCGCGCTCCGGCCCCTGCGCCTCAGGATCTACGAGGTGCGGCCCGGCGACACGCCCGAACGCCTCGCCACCCGCATGCGCGGCGTCGAGCCGGACCGGCGCCTCGCCCTCTTCAACGCCCTCAACGGCCTGCCGCCGGGCGCCTCCCTCACGCCGGGAAGCGTCGTGAAGATCGTCTCCGACTGATCGCCGGCCCCCCGCGCGTCGGCGCCGGCCGACCGGCGGATGCGCGAGGCCCGCGCCCGCCGCCGTTCCGGACGGGTCGGCTCCGCCGGAATGCCGGCGGGGATGATGTGCCGCCACCGGAACCGACAGGGCCGGGGGCGAGCGCGCGGGCCGGGAGGGCTTGACGCACGGGCCGTCGGCCCGGATCGTGGGAAGGGCCCAGCCCACAGCCGCCGCGGGTCGACGCCTGCGGCTTCCCGAGGGGCGGCACCCGCCGCCGCAACCGGACGGGACACCCATCCATGACAGCGAGACACGCGACGCGCGCCGCCCTCACGGCGCTCACCGCGACCATGCTCGCCGCCCCCGCGGCGGCGCAGGGGATCGTCGGCGATGCCGTCGACTACGCGGTCGACGGGGCCACCTACGAGGGCTACTACGCCCGCAACGCGGACGTGGACGACCTTCCGCTCGTCCTCATCGTCCACGACTGGGACGGCCTCACCGACTACGAGCGCACCCGCGCCGACATGCTCGCCCGCATGGGCTTCGCCGCCTTCGCGGTGGACGTCTACGGCAAGGGCAACCGCCCGACCACGACGGCGGACAAGCGCGCGGCCTCGGGCGCCCTCTACCAGGACCGGGAGGCGCTTCGCGCGCGCCTGTTCGGCGCCCTCGAGGCGGCCCGCGGACAGGCGGGCGTCGACGGGGACGACGTGGCGATCCTCGGCTATTGCTTCGGCGGGGCCTCGGTCCTCGAGTTCGCCCGGGCGGGGGCGGACCTCGACGGGTTCGTGTCCTTCCACGGCGGCCTCGGCACGCCCGACGGGCAGGACTACGACGACGTGGAGGGGCCGATCCTCGTCCTCCACGGCACCGCCGACCCGGTGGCCCCCATGAGCGACGTCGCCGCCATGGCCGAGGACATGAACGCGGGCGGGGTCGACTTCGAGATCCGCCTCTACTCGGGCGTGAAGCACTCCTTCACCGTCTGGGGCGCGTCCGGTGGCTCGTCGGAGTACAACGCCGAGGCCGACCGCAAGTCGTGGGAGGCGATGCTCGCCTTCTTCGACGACGTCCTGCGCTAGGCCGGGCGCGCCGGCCGCCCGGTCACTTGAGGGTGCCGACGGCCGGCGACTTCGGCGCGGGCCGCTTGCGGGGCGAGAAGACGAGCTTCTGTCCCGCGAGCGCCTCCGCCGTTCCCACCCAGGCGTAGGCGAGGAGGACGGGCTCCCGGTCGGACGTGGTGATGCGATGCTCGTAGTCGGGCGAATTGAAGATGACGGAGCCCGGCACCGACACGCCCATGTTGTTCTCGCTGGTGGCGCCCGAAAGGCACACGTAGCTCTCCACGATCCCCTTGTGGGCGTGGGCGGGGTAGGTGGTCTTCGGCGCGAACAGGACGAGGCCGAGGACGAGGTCGTCGCACACCACCGGCCCGCGCGGGCCCATGATCTCCGCGTAGGCGAAGCGCTTCTCGAGGGCGGGCGGCATCCGGTCGTAGCCGTGGCGCCACACGAGGTCGCCCTCCACCGTCTCGATGGTGCGCACGAGGGAGGACAGGCGGTCCCGCTTGCCGTTGTCGATGGCGCGGGTGAGGTGGACGACCACCGGCTTCCTCTCCGGCGGGTCGAAGTGCATCCGCGGGTTGGCGGCGGCGGCGCGGCTGAGGCGCTCGCGCACCGTCTTGAGGTGGGTGCGGATGGGCGCGCTGCCGCCCGCCGGACCGAAGCGGTACAGGGCGTAGAACTCGTTGAGGAGGTAGCGCCAGTTGGGCAGGTCCTCGAGCCGGAGCGAGGGGGGAGGGGAGGGGCCCTCCGCCACCGCCTCGCCGGTCGGGGCCGTGGTGCCGCTGGTCTCGTCCGTCATCATCGCCTCGCTCCCGGCAAGCGCCCGTGCCGTTCCCGAGAATGAGCGGGCCGCCCCCGCCGTTCGACCGCGCCGATCCGCGCGCGACCGGACGAAGCGGCCTACCGCCCTTCGCCGCCGCCGTCCCGCTCCGCCTTCAGGGCCTGGCCGCGGGCGAGCTTCAGCCTGAGGGCGTTGAGGCGGATGAAGCCGGCCGCGTCCTTCTGGTCGTAGGCGCCGCGGTCGTCCTCGAACGTCACGATGGCGTCGGAGTAGAGGGACAGCGGGCTCTCCCGCCCCGTCACGATGACGTTGCCCTTGTAGAGCTTCAGCCGCACGGTGCCGCTCACGGTCCGCTGGGAGTGGTCGATCGCCGCCTGCAGCATCTCCCGCTCCGGCGAGAACCAGAAGCCGTTGTAGACGAGCTCGGCATAGCGCGGCATGAGCTCGTCCTTGAGGTGCGCCGCTCCCCGGTCGAGCGTGATCGACTCGATCGCCCGGTGGGCGACGTGGAGGATCGTGCCCCCCGGCGTCTCGTAGATGCCGCGGCTCTTCATGCCGACGAAGCGGTTCTCCACGAGGTCGACGCGGCCGATGCCGTTGTCCCGCCCGAGGTCGTTGAGGCGGGCGAGCAGCGCCGCGGGCGTGAGCGCCTCCCCGTCGATGGCGACCGGATCGCCCGCCTCGAAGCGGATCGCGATCTCGGTGGGCCGGTCGGGCGCCTCCTCCGGCGAGAGGGTGCGCTGGAAGACGTACTCGGGCGGCGCCTCGCCCGGGTCCTCCAGCACCTTCCCCTCCGAGGAGGAGTGGAGGAGGTTGGCGTCCACCGAGAAGGGCGCCTCGCCCCGCTTGTCCTTCGAGACCGGGATCTGGTGGCTCTCGGCGAAGGCGATGAGGTCGGAGCGGGAGCGGAACGCCCAGTCCCGCCAGGGGGCGATGACGCGGATGTCCGGGTCGAGGGCGTAGTAGCCGAGCTCGAAGCGGACCTGGTCGTTGCCCTTGCCGGTGGCGCCGTGGGCGACCGCGTCGGCCCCCGTCTCGTGGGCGATCTCGATCTGGCGCTTGGCGATCAGCGGCCGGGCGATCGAGGTGCCGAGAAGGTAGACGCCCTCGTAGAGCGCGTTCGCCCGCATCATCGGAAAGACGTAGTCCTTCACGAACGTCTCGCGCAGGTCCTCGACGTAGATCTCGCTGGCGCCGAGCATCTCCGCCTTCTTGCGGGCGGGTTCCAGCTCCTCGCCCTGGCCGAGGTCGGCGGTGAAGGCGACCACCTCGCAGCGGTAGGTTTCCTTCAGCCACTTGAGGATGATCGACGTGTCGAGCCCGCCGGAGTAGGCGAGCACCACCTTGGAGACGGTATCGGTCGGCTGCATGGTCGTCCCGTTCTGGCGGCGGCGCACCGCCGGTCGAGGTTCGCGCCGCGTGTCGCCGCCGAACGGCGGCGGACCCCGCGCGTTCGTCCGTCGCACGCCCCAGGCAAGCCCGGCGGCGCAAGGGTGAACCCGGCGGGGGCGGGCGCATGGCGCGTATCCGCACGCCGTGCCCCGATGTGGCGGGAGGCGGTGGATGTCAAGTTCTTGTTCGGTCCCGGGGCGGGGCCCATAATGCGCGCATGAAGCTCGACTCGAAGTATTTCGATTGCGTCCGCAGCCGGCCCCGTGGCGCCCGCCCCCCGGAGAGGGAGGAGGAGACGCCGGGCTGTGCATGGCCGGGGTGCGAGGAGAAGGGGACGCACAAGGCGCCCCTCGGCCGCGGCCGGGAGGGGGAGTACACGCGCCTGTGCCTCGAGCACGTGAAGGAGTACAACCGCTCCTACAACTACTTCGAGGGGATGAGCGACGAGGCCGTGGCCGCCTTCCAGAAGGACGCGCTCACCGGCCACCGGCCGACGCGGCCCATGGGCCTGCGCGGCGCCAAGGACACGGCGGGCGCCGAGCGTTTCTCGCCGGAATGGAGCGGCCTCTACGAGGATCCGTTCGGCCTGTTCCGCGGCGCGTCGTCACGGTCGGAGCGGCCGCAGGACGCGGCGGAGGCGGAGGCGAACGGCGGCGGACGGCGCATCGCACTGGCGGAAGCGCGGGCCTTCGAGACGCTCGGTCTCGCCGAGGATGCGCCGGGCGAGGGCATCAAGGCGCGCTACAAGGCGCTTGTAAAGCGGCACCACCCTGACGCAAACAATGGGAACCGCAGTTCCGAGACGCGCCTTCGCAACGTGATCCACGCCTACAACGTGCTCCGGCGCGCCGGCTACTGCTGAGGGCGATCCGGCCCCGCCCGAGGGAGGGGTGCGCCACGGCGACGGAGGAATCATGCAAGCCACCGAAACCACCCCCGGCACGCCGGACATGAAGGTCTCCGTGCGGCAGGTGTTCGGGATCGACAGCGACATGCAGGTCCCGGCCTACGCCGAGCCGAACGAGTACGTGCCAGACGTGGACCCCGACTACCTGTTCGACCCGCCGACCACCCGGGCGATCCTCGCGGGCTTCGCCCACAACCGCCGCGTGATGGTGACGGGCTACCACGGCACCGGGAAGTCCACCCACATCGAGCAGGTGGCCGCCCGCCTCAACTGGCCGTGCGTGCGCGTCAACCTCGACAGCCACATCTCCCGCATCGACCTCGTCGGCAAGGACGCCATCGTCATCCGCGACGGCCACCAGGTGACCGAGTTCCGCGACGGCATCCTGCCGTGGGCGCTGCAGACCAACACCGCGCTCGTGTTCGACGAGTACGACGCGGGCCGCCCGGACGTGATGTTCGTGATCCAGCGGGTGCTGGAGCTGTCGGGCCGCCTCACCCTCCTCGACCAGAACCGGGTGATCCGGCCGCACCCGGCCTTCCGCCTGTTCGCGACGGCGAACACGGTGGGCCTCGGCGACACCTC
>CAZJNX010000180.1:0-2872 GCA_964547415.1 uncultured Hyphomicrobiales bacterium | reverse complement strand
ACGGCACCCAGCAGATCAACCAGGGTCAGATGGACCGCTGGTCG
This sequence comes from uncultured Hyphomicrobiales bacterium, assembly GCA_964547415.1. Lineage (GTDB taxonomy): Bacteria > Pseudomonadota > Alphaproteobacteria > Rhizobiales > Amorphaceae > CAZJNX01. The sequence continues at coordinate 2,828 of CAZJNX010000180.1, read as the reverse complement.
ATCGTCGTCACGCTCAACTACCTCCCCCACGACAAGGAGGTGGACATCGTCCTCGCCAAGGCACCGCACTTCCGCACGGACGAGGGGCGGGACAAGGTGTCGAAGATGGTGCGTGTCGCGGACCTCACCCGCAACGCCTTCATCAACGGCGACATCTCGACCGTGATAAGCCCGCGCACGGTCATCACCTGGGCGGAGAACAGCGAGATCTTCGGCGGGGACCTCGGCTTCGCGTTCCGCCTGACGTTCCTGAACAAGTGCGACGAGATGGAGCAGTCCATCGTGGCCGAGTTCTACCAGCGCTGCTTCGGTCACGACCTGCCGGAGACGTCGGCGAACGTGGTCCTGTCCTGACGGGGGCCGCGCACCGCAAGGGGGTTTGATGGCGAACCCGAGCAACTCCAAGAGCAATCCGCCCGCCCAGGCGCGCAACGACCCGTTCAAGCGGGCGGTGACCGCCACCATGCGGGCCGTCGCACAGCGGCCCGGCCTCGAGGTGACGTTCGCCTCAGAGCGCCCGTCGCTGGCGGGCGAGAAGGCCCGCCTGCCGGAGCCGCCGCGCAAGATGAACCCGCAGGACATCGCGGTCACCCGCGGCCTCGGCGACTCCATGGCGCTGAAGCTCGCCCTCCACGATTCCTCGATCCACCAGCGCCTCAGCCCCCTCGCCCGGGACGCCCGCGGCATCTTCGACGCGGTGGAGCAGGCGCGGTGCGACGCCATCGGCTGCCTCCACCTCGACGGGATGCGCCACAACCTGTCGGCCATGCTGGAGGACCGCTACCATCGCGGCCCCTACGAGAACGTGACCGACCGGGCCGACGCCCCGCTCGAGGACGCCCTCGCCCTCATGGTGCGCGAGCGCCTCACCGGCATGAAGCCGCCCGAAAGCGCCAACAACATCGTGGAGGCCTGGCGCCCCTGGATCGAGCAGCGCGTCGGCCGCGACCTCGACGACCTCGCCGGCCAGGTGAACGACCAGAAGGCGTTCGGCATGGCGATCCGCGACGTGCTCACCGCCCTCGACATCGCCGAGGAAATGGGCACGGAGAACAACGACGAGGCGGAGGAGAGCGACGGCGCGGAACAGGACGACAGCCAGCGCGAGGAGGCCACCGGCGACGCGGGCGACGACAACGACCAGGACGCGGCGAGTCCGCAGGAGAGCGAGGTCTCGGGCGACGAGGAGGAGAGCGCCGAGACCGAGGACGCGGAGATGACCGCCGAGGAGCGGCAGGACGACGAGCTCGGCGATCCCCAGGAGGCGGGCGACGCCATGCGCGTCGATGTCCCCTGGGAGAAGGCGCAGGCGGGCGTCGACTACCAGGTGTTCACCCGCCGCTTCGACGAGGTGGTGAACGCGGAGGACCTGTGCGAGCCGGCCGAGCTCGACCGGCTGCGCGGCTTTCTCGACAAGCAGCTCGCGAGCCTCCAGGGCGTCGTGGCGCGCCTCGCCAACCGCCTGCAGCGCCGCCTCCTCGCCCAGCAGAACCGCTCCTGGGAGTTCGACCAGGAGGAGGGTTGGCTCGACACCGCGCGCCTGCCGCGCATCATCATCGACCCGATGCAGCCCCTCGCCTTCAAGCGGGAGACGGACACCGACTTCCGCGACACGGTGGTGACGCTCCTCCTCGACAACTCGGGGTCCATGCGCGGCCGGCCCATCTCGGTGGCGGCCACCTGCGCGGACATCCTCGCCCGCACGCTGGAGCGGTGCAGCGTGAAGGTGGAGATCCTGGGCTTCACCACGCGCGCCTGGAAGGGCGGGCAGAGCCGGGAGATGTGGCTGCAGCGGGGCAAGCCGCCGGTGCCGGGCCGCCTCAACGACCTCAGGCACATCATCTACAAGTCGGCCGACGCGCCCTGGCGCCGCGCCCGCCGCAACCTCGGCCTCATGATGCGCGAGGGGCTTCTGAAGGAGAACATCGACGGGGAGGCGCTCCACTGGGCCCACCAGCGGCTGATCGGCCGCCCGGAGAGCCGGCGCATCCTGATGATGATCTCCGACGGCGCGCCGGTGGACGACTCGACCCTCTCGGTCAACAACGGCAACTATCTCGAGCGCCACCTGCGCGCGGTGATCGAGGACATCGAGACCCGCTCGCCGGTGGAGCTCATCGCCATCGGCATCGGCCACGACGTGACCCGCTACTACCGCCGCGCCGTCACCATCGTGGACGCGGAGGAGCTCGCGGGCGCCATGGTCGACCAGCTCGCCGCCCTCTTCGAGGAGGACCGCTCCACCCCGCAGGCGACCCGCCAGCGGCGGCGTCGGCGCGCCGCCTGATCCGCCAGGTGGTGCGGCCCGTCGCTGCGGTCGCCGTCGCCGTCGCGCTTTGCGCCGGGCCGGCCCTCGCCGGCGAGACGGTGAGGGTCGAGCCCATCGAGCGCTTCGGCCGCGACGGGGAGGGCCGCTTCGGCCCCTTCGCCTTCCGTGGCGGGGTGGAGGTCCGGCCCGCCCGCCGCGGCCCGCTCTCCCGCCTCGGCGCCCTGTCCGCCCTCGAGGTGACGCCGGACGGCACCCGCCTCCTCGCCCTCGGCGACCTCGGCATGGTGATGGAGGCAGAGCCCGTCCACCACGGCGGCCGCCTCGTCGCCCTTTCCGGCGTCGGGGGCTGGCAGCGGGCGGGGGAGGACGGCGCCCCGGTCGCCGGCAAGGCGAAGAGCGACGCGGAGGCCATCGCCGTCCTGCCGCGGGGGGACGGCGGGTCCGACTTCGTCGTCGCCGTGGAGCGGGCGGCCGAGCTTCTCCTCTACCCGGCCGGGACCGGCGGCCTTTCCGGACCCGCCCGCCCCCTGCCCGTCCCCCCGGACTTCCCGCCGTATTC
>CAZJNX010000179.1:0-10138 GCA_964547415.1 uncultured Hyphomicrobiales bacterium | reverse complement strand
CTCGGCACCGAGGCGGCGGCGCAGCTCAAGCTCGACATGTTCAACAAGGAAACCAAGGTCGAGCAGAACAAGCGCGCGATCGAGCTCCTGCGTGAGGCGGACATCTTCACCGAGGCTCAGTTCATCGTCGGCCTCGACAACGAGACCGCCGAAACGCTGGAGGAGACCTACCGCTACGCGCGCGAGTGGAACCCGGATCTCGCCAACTGGTCCATGTACACGCCATGGCCGTTCTCGCCCCTCTACCAGGAGCTCGGCGAGAAGGTGGAGGTCTTCGACTTCGAAAAGTACAACTTCGTCACGCCGATCATGAAGCCGGACGCGATGGACCGCGGCGAGCTGCTCGACCGGGTGATGAACAACTACCGCCGCTTCTACATGATCAAGGCGCTGTTCCACTACCCGTGGCGCGGCTCGGGCTATCGGCGGCGTTACCTGCTCGGCTGCCTGAAGGCGTTCATGAAGGCTGGCTTCCAGCGCACCTTCTACGACCTCGGCAAGGTCGGCTACTGGGGGCCGCAGTCGAAGAAGAAGGTGGACTTCCACTTCGACGAGACGCGGCAGATTTCAGACGCCCAGCTCGCCGACTGGGAGGCCGTCGCCGAGCGCTCGCGCAAGGCGAAGGAACGCAAGGAGGCCCTGCGCGCCCAGCAGAAGGCCCGCGCCGAGGAGCGGCGCCAGGAGCAGGCGGCCGTCATGGCCTGCGGCGGCGGGACGGAGCAGCTCGTCGAGGACGCGCAGACGGCCGACGCCGTGCGCCGGACCGTGATCGTCGGCCGGGCGGCCGAGGGCCAGGCGGCCGAGGGCCGGGCGGCCGAGGACCGGGCGCCGGAGCGGGCCTGACCACCCGGGCGGGAGCCGCGCCATGAACGTCGTCCTCCCCGTCCACGACGCGCCCGCCGCGGCGGCGCCGGTGGCCCGGATCGGGCCGAACGCGGTGATCCAGCTCGTGCCGGCCGCGCAGGCGCAGCTGGGGCGGGCGGGCGCGGCGGCCCTCTTCGCGGCGGCGGGCGTGCCGTCCTGGCTCGACCATCCGCCCGAGGAGATGACGGACGAGCGCCCGGTCGCGGCCCTCCACCAGGCGCTTCGGCGTCTCCATCCGGCGGAGGCGCCGGGCATCGCCGCCGCGGCCGGCCGCCTCACGGGTCTCTACATCCTGGCCAACCGGATCCCGGGCCCCGCGAAGGCGATCCTGAAGGTGCTGCCCGCGCCCCTCGCCGCGAGGGCGTTGTCGGGCGCCATCGCCCGACACGCCTGGACCTTCGCGGGCTCGGGCGCCTTTCGCGTCGTGCCGGGCCGGCCGGTGGTCGCGACGATCGCGGACAACCCGGTCGTCAGGGGCGAGCGGGCGGACGAGCCGATCTGCGCCTGGCACGCGGCCGTCTTCACGACCCTCTTCGCCGCCCTCGTCCACCCGCGCGCCGTCGCGCGGGAGACGGCCTGCTGCGCGGCGGGCGCCTCCGCCTGCCGCTTCGAGATCGACTGGCGCTGACGGCCCCCGCGGGGCTCAGATGAACAGCCAGGGCTGCAGCTCGTCGACGGAGATCCCCGTCACGAACAGCCGGTCGCCGCCGCCGAAGTCGAACAGGACCGCGTTCTTGCGGTCCTCGGCGAGCGCCATGATGGCGTCGGTGGAAAGGCCGTCCACGTCGATGTCGAACCGGTCGAAGAACTCGAAGTCGAACACCCCGTCCGTCCCGTCGCCCCGGCCGAAGACGAACACGTCCCCGTTCTCCCCGCCGCGCAGCCGGTCCCGCCCCGCCCCGCCCTCCAGCGTGTCGAAGCCGCTGCCGCCCACCAGGACGTCGTTGCCGTCGCCGCCGAGGAGCAGGTCGTGCCAGCTCCCGCCGTCCAGGGTGTCTCGCCCCGCGCCGCCCGAGAGGGTGTCGGCGTTCTCGTCACCCGACAGCCTGTCCCGGTCGGCGCCGCCGTCGATCATGTCGTTCCCGAAGCCGCCGGCGATCGCGTCGGCGCCCCGGCCGCCGTCGATCTCGTCGTCCCAGGTCCCGCCGTCGATGGTGTCGTTGCCGTTGCCCCCGCGGATGCGGTCGGCGCCCTCGCCGCCCGACAGGTTGTCGTCGCCGCCCTCGCCGAGGATCTTGTCGTCGCCCCAGTCGCCCACGACGGAATCCGACCCGTCGCCCGCCCGCAGGGTGTCCGCCCCGGAGCCGCCGTCGATGGAGTCGTCGCCCGCGTCGCCGAGGACGAGGTCGTTGCCGTAGCCGCCCGACAGGCTGTCGTCGCCATCATCGCCCCGGAACCGGTCGTCCCCCCAGTCCCCGGTGATCACGTCGTCGCCCCTGTTGCCCCTCGCCAGGTCGTCGCCGAGGCCGGTGTCGAGGGTGTCGTTGCCGGCCCCGCCGATCAGGATGTCGTTCTCGCTGTAGCCCTCGTAGTTGAACTCCTGGGAGCCGATCAGGTGGTCGTCGCCGCCGCCGCCCACCAGGCGGTCGTCGCCGAGGTTGCCCTTGATCAGGTCGTTGCCGCCGCCGCCCTTGAGGTTGTCGTCGCCCGCCCATCCGTCGATGGTGTCGTTCCCGCCGTTGCCGATGAGGCGGTCGTCGAACAGACGCCCGTCGATCTCGTCGTCGCCGCGGCGTCCCTTCACGACCGTGTCGGCGTCGCCCGCGAGGATGGCGTCGTCCGCGGCCGTGCCGTCGATGGTCAGCCGATCCCGCCGCTCGTCCCAGTCGACGCCGAAGGCGGCGGCCACCGCGGCGGGGCCGTAGTGGTGGACGAGGGCGTCCACGTCGAGGGGCGCGAGGGATTCGTTCGGCGCCGCCCCGAGGGTGTAGGACATCACCGTGTTGTCGCGGTTGTCGAGCTCGGGCCGCAGCTGGATGTCGCCGTCGAACGGGTGCTTCAGGCCCATCGCGTGGCCGATCTCGTGGAGGAGCACCTCGAAGCCGATGGTCCCGGGATCGAAGCTCGGGATCCCGGCGTTCATCACCACGTAGTCCTGGTTGTAGCTGAAGTCCCGGTCGTCCGACGGGTACTGGGCCCAGGAGCGCCCCACCGCGTCGTCGGAGCGCATGAAGCGCATCTTCGCGCCGTCCTCCACCTCCACGAAGCGCACGCCGGCCGCGTCCTCGAAGGCGTCGAGGGCGAGGCGCACGTTGGCGCGGTCCTCCGCGCTCATGGCGATGTAGGTGGACGCGTCCCGCGGGTCGTACTCCTCGATCGTCGGAAGCTCGTCCGCCTCGAGGACCTCGTAGGTGACGACGACGGGGCGGCCGCGCGGGCCGTCGGCGTTGTGGGTCGCCCAGTCGGCGGCGAGGAGGGCAGTGAAATCATCGACGTAATCGCCTGCACCGGAGGCGACGGAGCAATAGACGCACATGATGGAAAAGGCCTCGAACTGTCCGCAGGTGGCCCCGAAAGGGGGCTGCCGGGTGGCCGTCGCGCCGCGCCGACGGCCGGACCGTCCCATTCCACGGACCGGAACGCAAGCCCCCGCGGCACTCGGCGCGGGCCCGAACCGTCCGGTACGGCAACGACTTGCCCCCGGAACTCAGCCAGCGGCCGCCACCCGGGGATGCCGCGCCCCGCCGTCCTCAGACGTCGAGTTCGACGCGGCCGAGGGGCTTGGTGCAGCAGGCCAGCACGAAGCCCTCGTCCGCCTCCTCCTCGCGGATGCCGCCGTTGTGGACCATGTGGGTCTCGCCCGACAGGCGGCGGACCTTGCAGGTGCCGCACACGCCGAACTGGCAGCCCGAGGGGATGTTGAGCCCCGCCTCCCGCGCCACCTCTAGGAGGGTGTCGGTCTCGCGGCAGCGCACCTCCACGCCCGAGCGCGCGAAGGCGACGGTGGACAGGCGGCTCTCGTCGGGGATGACGTCGTCGGGCTCGGGCGCGGCCTCGGGGTGGGTGATCGGTGCGTGGAAGCTTTCCTCGTGATAGCGGGTCATGTCGAAGCCCGCCAGATTGAGGACGTCCCGCATGTTCTGCATGAAGCCATCCGGGCCGCAGCAGAAAATCTCACGCTCGAAGTAGTCGGGGCAGATGAGCTCCAGCATCAGCCCGTTGAGGCGGCCGCGGAAGCCGGTCCACACCTTGTAGGGGTCGGGCTGGCTCACCACCCATCCGAGGCGGAAGTCCGGGACGCGGGCGGCCATCCGCTCCAGCTCGTCGCGGAAGATGATCTCGGACGGACGGCGCGCGCAGTTGATGAAGGTGATGTCCGAGCAGCGGCCGGTGTCGTAGAACCAGCGGGTCATGGACATCATCGGGGTTATGCCCGAGCCCGCCGACACGAACAGGTACTTGTCGGCCGGGTGGAGGTCCGGGGTGAAGATCCCCGCGGGCGCGGAGGCGCGCAGCGTGGTCCCCGGCACCACGTTGTCGAACAGCCAGCGGCCGCCGACGCTGTCCTCCTGCACCTTGACCGTCACCATCAGCAGGAACGGCCGGGACGGGCTGGAGGACAGGGTATAGGTGCGATGGATCGGCCGCGGGCCGACGGGCAGCTCGAGCGTGACGAACTGCCCCGGGTGGTAGTGGAACCAGCCCCGGTTCGGCGACTGGAAGCAGAACGTGCGGACGTTCTCGGTCTCCGGCAGGATCGACACGCACTCGAGCGGCTCGGTGAGCGCGTTCCAGCGCGGAGCCTCCATGGGCTCCGGCAGACGGGGCAGTTGGGTCATCGGTCCGTCAGGCCACCTTGTCGAGGCCGCCCGCGTCGGCCGACAGCCGCCGTTCCATGACGCCGCAGTACCATTCCACGAACTCCATCACCGCCGCCTCGTGGCGGGGCGAGTAGGGGCCGGGCTCATAGGCGGGCGAGTTCACCCCGCGCTGGTTGTCCTCGATGATCCGCCGGTCCTGGTCGTTGGTGGCGATCCACACCCGCGTCAGGTCCTCCACGTCGTAGTCGACGCCCTCCACCGCGTCCTTGTGGACGAGCCACTTCGTGGTGACGGCGGTCTCCTGCGGGCCGATCGGCGTCACGCGGAAGGAGATCGCGTGGTCGACGACCACGTGGTTCCAGATGCTCGGATAGTGGTAGAAGGGCAGATCCCCGATCCCGCCGGTGATCCGCGGCGACAGGGGCCGGCGAACCGCGGGCCTGCCGGTCATGGTCATGCTTTCGGCCCCGCGGGAGAGCGGCAGGCGGGTGACGCGGTACTGGGCGTCGTCGGCGATCTCGAAGCCCGCCGGCAGGCCCAGCGTCCGGCAGCGGTCCCAAAGGGCGGCGAACGCGGGGTCCTCTCCCACCTCGTCGGACAGCTGGGCGGACGGGGAATCCGGGTAGCTCCGGCACAGCTCCGGATGGGTGCCCGCGCAGTGGTAGCACTCGCGGTTGTTCTCCCACACGAGCTTCCAGTTGCCCTTCTCGACGATGGTGGTCTCGTGGGCGACCTTCGCGTCCTCGAGGCGGTGGGGCGCGTGGTAGGGCTCCACCATGGCGCGCACGGGCTCGAACGGCGGGGCGACCGGGCACACGCAGATGAACACGAAGCCGGCCACCGTCTCGCAGTGGACCGGCTTCAGCCCGTGGGCCGTGGCGTCGAAGGCGGGGCCCATGTCGCGGGCCCACAGGAGGCGGCCGTCGAGATCGTAGGTCCACTGGTGATAGGGGCAGACGAGCTTGGCGGTCACCCCCTTCTCGGCGAGGCAGATGTGCGAGCCGCGGTGGCGGCACATGTTGTGGAAGGCGCGGATCCCGCCCTCGGCGTCACGCACGATGAGGACGTCGTACGCGCCCACCTTCACGGTCATGTAGCTGCCGGCCTTCGGCAGCTCGCAGGCGTGGCCGGCAAACAGCCACTCCCGGTAGAAAACCGTCTCGAGGTCGAGGCGGAAGACGTCCGGCGAGACGTAGAAGTCCCGCGGGAGGCTGTAGCCGGTCCGCCTCTTCGCGAGGCCGTCCAGAAGGGTATCGCGCGCGTCCATCGTGTCGCTCCGCACCGACAAGCCACGGAACGAGGGGGTACGCACGAACGGCCCCGGCACGGGCGGCGAGATCCCCCGTGTGCGTGCCCGTCCGGACGGTCCCTCGGTTGCGATCGCGGCGTGCGGCCCCGTCCGGCCGCACGCCGCCCTCGACACCCTTGTCCTAGCGCGGGAGGGTGCGACAGGCTGGCCGAAAAACGACGCTGCGGGTTCGCGTTCGGGAAAGGCGGCAGGCGAGGGCAAGCCTCGCCCGGGTCGCCTCAGGCGGCGGCGGAGAGGGCGGTCCAGACCCGGTCGGGGGTGAAGGGCATCTGCACCGCCCGCCGGTCGACGCCTGCGGGCAGGGCGTCGAGGACGGCGTTGGTGACGGCCACGAGCGCTCCCGCGACCCCCGCCTCGCCGACCCCCTTGGCGCCGAACGGGTTGTTGGCGGACGGGGTGCCCGCGAAGGCGAGGCGGAAGGCGGGCAGCATGTCGGCCCGGGGCATGGCGTAGTCGAGGAAGCTCGACGTGACGATCTGCCCGTCCGTGGAGTGGACGATCCGCTCCGACAGGGCCTCGCCGATCCCCTGGGCGACGGCGCCGTGGACCTGGGCGTGGGCGAGCCGCTCGTCGAGGATGGTGCCCGCATCGTCCACCGCCACGTAGTCGAGGAGGGTGACGACGCCCGTATCCGGGTCGATCTCCACCTCCGCCACGTGGCAGCCGGACGGGAAGCTCTCCGACTGGGGCGCCTCGCCGGTGAACTCCATGACGGCGGCGCCCTGCGTGGCGGTCGCCACCACGTCGGCGAGCGAGGCGAGGCGCTGCCCGGCGGCGCGCACCTCCCCGTCCTCGATCGAGACGCCCTCGGGGTCGACGCCGAACTGCTCGGCCGCCTGGCGGACGAGGGCGGCCTTCGCCTCCCCGCCCGCGGCCGTCAGCGCCCAGCCCATGGCGACGGTGGCGCGCGAGCCGAACGCGCCCGAGCCGACGAGGCCCTCCGAGCCGTCGCTCGCCTCCACCGACACGTCCGCCTGGCGGCAGCCGAGGGCCTTCGCCAGGATCGCGGAGAAGACGCTCGCCTGCCCCTGCCCCGTGGAGTGGCCGGTGACGACGGCGCGGACGGTGAGCGCCCCGTCGGCGGCCGACAGGGCGATCCGCGTCTCGTCCTTCGGCGCCGCGCCGCCGCCCGCGATCTCGACGAAGGTGCCGAGCCCGATGCCCCGGTAGCGGCCCGCGGCCTCCGACGCGGCGCGGCGGGCGGAAAAGCCCTCCCAGTCCACCGCCTTCAGGCCCGCTTCCAGGATGCCGCCGAAGTCGCCGCTGTCGTAGCGCCCGCCGAGCGGGGTCTCGAAGGGAAAGTCCGCCGCCTTGAGGATGTTGCGGCGGCGCAGCTCGATCCGGTCGATGCGGGCGACCCGCGCCGCTTCGTCCACCAGTCGCTCGATGAGGCAGGCGATGTCCGGCCGTCCCGCGCCCCGGTAGGGCCCGGTGGGCACGGCGCTCGACAGGCCTTGCGTGACCTTCACGCACGCGCTCGGGATGCGGTAGCAGCCGGTGAGGCAGGGCGGCGCGTTCTTCACGTGGATATGGGCGCCGACGGGGGTGACCCAGGCGCCGAGGTCGGCGGTGAAGGCGACGTCGATGGCGGTGAAGCGGCCCTCCGCGTCGAGGCCGAGGCGGCCGACGAGGCGGTTGCCCCGGCCGTGGGCCTCGGTCTGGAAGGTCTCCGACCGCGTGCCCTGCCACCACACGGGCTTGCCCGTGCGCTTCGCCGCCACCATCAGGGCCGCGTGCTCCGGGTAGGCGGGCACCCGCGCGCCGAAGCCGCCGCCCACGTCGATGGCGTGGACGCGGATGGTGGCGGGCGCCACGCCGAACACGGCCGCGAGCGGGCCCTGCACCTCCGGGTGGCCCTGATGGGGCGTCCAAAGGTCCCAGGTAGCGCTCGCCGCGTCGTACTCGGCGCGGGCGCACATGGGCTCCATGGGGCTCGGCAGGACCCGCGGCAGGTCGATTGTGACCTCCGCCACGTGGGCGCTCGCCGCGAGCGCCCGCTCCGAGGCGGCGGGGTCGCCCATCGCGGCGTCCATGACGAGGTTGTCCGGGCACGCCTCGTGGAGGGGCGGGGCGGCGGAGAAGCCGGGCCCCTCCAGCGGGCCGATGACGGGCGCGAGCGGCTCGTAGTCGACGTCCACCGCCTCCGCTCCGTCGGCGGCGGCGGCGGCCGTCTCGGCGACCACGAGGGCGATCGCCTCGCCCACGTAGCGCGCCCGGTCGGCCGGGATCGCGGGGCGCGCGGGCGCCTTGAGAGCGCCGTCGGGCAGGAGCGGGTGCTTGGCGACCGCCGGAAAGCCCGACAGGTCCGCCGTGTCCTCGCCGGTGAGGACGGCGACGACGCCCGGGATCGCGAGGGCGGCCGAGGCGTCGATTCCGCGAATGCGGGCGTGGGGGAGGGGGGAGCGCACGAAGGCGGCGTGGAGCGCGCCCGCCCGCGGCAGGTCCGCGGTGTAGCGGCCCGCACCGCGCACGAGACGGTCGAATTCGTCGGCTGCCTTCATGGCGCTCCCCCTCGACGGCCCCCGGTCTCGTCCCGGGCCCCTTGTTCTCCCGCCTTTGTTCGGCCTCGGGCGCGGGCCGTCAAGCAGGCGGGGCGGTCAGGCCTCGAAGGGGCGCCGCGTGTGCCAGTCCGTCGCCCGCTGGTAGGCGTCGGCGATCCTGACGAGGAGCGCCTCGTCGAACGGGTGGCCGACGAGCTGGAAGGAGAGGGGGCAGCCGTTGGCATCGAAGCCGCACGGGGCCGACAGGGCGGGCAGGCCGAGATAGTTGATCGCCCGCGTCGCCCGCGTCAGGTGGGCGATGACGCCGGCCGTCCTGGCGAGGTCCGGCCCCGTCGTCTCGGCGATGGTCGGCACCTCCCGGGGGATCGTGGGCATCAGCACCGCGTCCGCCCCCGCCATCGTCGCCGACAGCCAGCCCGCCCTCAAGGGCGCGATGAAGCGCAGCGCGTTGGCGTAGTGGGTGGCGGGATAGAACAGGCCCGGCTCCACCCGGTCGCGCACCTGGCGGCCGATCGGGCAGTCGGACGAGACGAGGTGGTGGCGCAGCTGGGCCGAGGCCTCCACCGACAGGACGAGGTGGGCGAGGGTGTTGGTGAGGCCCATGTCCGGCGGCGTCGTGTCCACGGTGACGGCGCCGAGGTCCTCGAGGGTGCGCCGCACGCGCGCGAGCCCCTCCGCCACCGCCGGCGTCGTCTCCTCGGCGTAGTAGCCGCCCGGGACGGCGATGCGCACGCCGGAAAGGTCCCCCTCGAGGGGCGGGGCGAGGAAGCCGGCGGACGCGGGCACGGTCGGGTCCCGCGGGTCGGGCCGGGCGATCACCTCCATGACGAGGGCGCAGTCCCGGGCGGTGCGGGCGAGGGGGCCGATGGAATCGAGCGTCCAGGCGAGTGGCCAGGCACCGGCCCGGCTCACCCGCCCCCGCGTCGGCTTCAGCCCGGTGAGGCCGCAGGCGGCGGCGGGATGGCGCACCGACCCGCCCGTGTCGGTGCCGAGGGCAAAGGGAACGTAGCCCGCCGCCACCGCCACCCCCGACCCGGAGGAGGAGCCGCCCGGCACGTGGTCCGTGTTCCACGGGTTGCGCGGGTGGGGCTCGTGGGCGTTGAAGCCTGTCGGGCTCATGGCGAGCTCGGCCATGGCGAGGCGGCCCATGTCGATGCCGCCCGCCGCGTCAAGCCACTCGATGACGGAGGCGCTGGTGTCCGGGACGTGCCCCGACAGCACCTTCGCCCCGCAGGGCGCGGGCTCGCCCGCCCGGTAGAAGAGATCCTTGCGGGCGTAGGGGGCGCCGGCGAGGGGGCCGCGGTCGGCGGGGTCCGTCTCGTCCAGGTGCCGCGCCTCCTCCCGCGCCCGCTCCGCCTCGAGGGCGACGACGGCCTTGAGCGTCCCGTCGCGGCGTTCCACGGCGGCGATCGAGGCCTCCACCAGCTCCGATGGGCGCACCTCGCCGGCGGAGAGCTGCGCCACCAGGTCCGCAAGGTCGCCCCAGCCGCGGGGTCCGTAGCCGGCCCGAGGGCCGGGTGCGGCCGGCCCGGGCGGGGCGAGCGGACGGGGGTCGAGGTCGGGCGCAAGCGCCGCCGCGGCCTCGGCGACGGTGCGGATCGTCGTCTCCACGAGGCCGCCGTAGCGGCACCAGGCCGCCTCGTCCGGTGTGAAGCCGGGCGCGGCCGGAACGCCGCCCGCCGCGATCAGCCGGTCGAGCGCGG
>CAZJNX010000178.1:0-10210 GCA_964547415.1 uncultured Hyphomicrobiales bacterium | reverse complement strand
GATCGCCGCTGAGCACCGTTGCGGCGCCACTCCCGATGATGGCGCCGCCACCCGGCCCCGCCGCACGTGCGGGAGGGCCGACGGTTCCCGCAGCCGCGGACGAAGGCGGAGCGAAGCGCACCGCGGCCCCATCGTCCGACGTGATCGCGCCAGGACGATCGCGCATTGCAAGGACGGAGCTGCTCAGTCGGTGGGCGTTCGCGGGATCGGCGTGCCCGCGCGCGCTGTCGCCGTTCCAAGGCGACGGGGGAGCCGGCGGCAGGTTGGGGCGCACGATCGAAGCGGTGCCCTTCGGTCCGATCCCTTCCGAAGATACGGCGACCGGCGCCCCGGCGGCACCTTGGCCGCCGCTCGCGCTTGCCGAGCGCTGGCGCGCATCGCCGGGGACGGGGCCGTCGGCCGCGATGCGGGCCGGCCTCGACTCCGGGCGGGCGCCCGCCGTCGTCGGCCGGGCGCCCGGATGGGCCTCCCGCCCACGGTGCTCCCGGCCGACCACGAGGGGGGCGTCGGGCTCCATTGCCGCAAATCCCCGCGATGCCTCCGACGGCGTGCCCATCAAGGGGCGTCCCGACGGCAGGTCGCGGGGTCCGGCCATGGCGGTGGCCGATGGACCCGGCGGCACGAGCCGGTCGATCGCGTCCGGTCGGACCGCGGGGATCGGCAAGGCACCGCCCATCGACGACGCCTCATGGCCACGGGTCGACAGCTGGAGAGGGGCGGCGGCCGGACCATCGGCCCCGTCTTCGGTCGGAGACCGGGCGAACCGCGACGTCGCCGGGCGAGACTGGATGCCCGCGAAGGCATCTCGCCGGGCCGGCGCACCCGGCGTCTCGGACGGCTGGTCCGGGTGCCGGGCGGTTCGGGGCGACCATGGCTGGTGCGATCGCCCCTCCGTCGTGGTCGCGATCCCTTCGTATCGCGACGGAACCGTCTGCGGCATGGCGGCCGCAGCCGGGCGCGGGCCGTCGACGGGGTCGGATCGCAGTCGAGGCTGACCCGGATCGGTCGGCGATCGGGCCGCAAGCCCGGAACGCGGCTCCGAACCGGCGTCCGCCCGACCATGCCGCCGTTGCGCCAGGCCCGGAACGGACGGCGCGTCGTCGTCCGCAAAGCCCCCTCGATCGCCTCCGTCGCGGTCCATCGCCAGCGGCCGGTCATCCTCGCCAGCCGCAGCAGGCACCGTCGCCCGACCCTCCGCCGCGGTGGAGGGCGATGCCTTGCCCGGCGCCTGTGCCTCCTGCCGCTCGCCGTGCGGTGCGGAGCGGGACTGGACCGCACGTTCCATCAGCTGACCGAAGGTGGCAGCGGAGACGGCAGGCTCGGCACGTCCAAAGCCGTTGCGGCGGCCGATCGCACCGTTGCCGGACGCCCCTGGATCAAGATCGATGAAGTTCATCTGACGTCGCCATCCTGGGCTCATCGTCCTGCGCCTGCCGCGTCCGGTGGAAACCGGCCAGGGCCGCGCAGGGGCCTCTTCCGCCCGCCGCCCGGAAAAAAGGGTCAGGGCCGCGAAAGCATCTCGTCCACGGAGCGCAGCACGGACCGCGCCCTGTCGATCACCGGCGAGGCGGGATCCGCCTGCGCCTCGCCAGCATCCTCGGAAGGGGATGCGGCGCCATCGGCCCGCTGGCCGCTCGCCCCGTCCACGGTCGCGGGCGGCCGACCGGCGGACCGTGGGGCCTCCGCGACGGGCAGCGTGGGAGCATCCCTGCCGCCCGCCCCACCACTAGCGTCAGGGGCTGGCGTCGGGCTTGTCCCGCTTTCGGACGCGGCGGTCCCCGCGGTGGGCGTGGCGCCCGCGTCGGAGAGAACCTCGGGCATGGCGCCGACACGATCGACGACCGAGAGGGCCGCCCGGTGCAAGGCCCGGTCGGGGGCCGGCAGCCTCTCCGGATCGATGGCCGCGAGCATCCCGGCCGCCTGCGAGAGCCTGCGCAGATCGACGGTCAGCGCGGCCGCCAGGTAGAGTTCACCCCTCAGGCGATCGAGCCCACCGGCCGGTGCGTCCACGAGAGCCTCGCTTGCCGCACGCTCCGCCACATCCGTCCGCCCGCTCTCGATCGCCGCGCGGGCGATGGCGAGATGCAGCTCCCGCCGTGCCCCCGCGTCGAGGAACCCCATGAGTCGCTCCAGCCGGTCGAAGGACGCGGGGTCGCGCGCATAGGGCATGCGGGTGAGGGCGGAGACGAAGCGACGGCGGAAGTTGCCGGCGTAGACGGAATGGCGGAATCGCCGCAGGTACTGCCCGACCAGCCGTTCGAACCGGTCGAGTTCCCCGGCATCGGCCGCGATCAAGATGGCGCGGCGCAAGGCGGCCTCGTCGACGAGCGTTCCCGGCGCCGACAGGCGGGCCACGTCGAGGAGACGCTCGGCCGTTCGCGGGTCATCGCCGACCGCAAGGGCCGCCTTGGCGAGGGCCACGGGACCAGCGAGGGTCGGCGCGAGGCGCCCGGCCTCGACATTCTCGAAGTGTCGCCGCGCGTCCGCTTCGCGGCCCTCGAGGAAGGCCAGCGCTCCGAGGAGGACCGGTGCGTCCTCGGCACGGATCGGCGCCTCGCCGAGGATCCGGCGCAGGGTCACGGGATTGCCGCCGGAAAGGGCCCACACTGCGAGCGCCCGGGCATTGCGCGGCGCGCGCCAGGTCTCGGGAGGGGCCGCGGCGAAGACCGCGTCGATCCGAGCGAGAAGCACGTCCTGGGCGGCGAGCGCGTTGGCGGCCCCGCGTGCGATGTCGTCCTGCAGGCCGCGCAGCGTGCGCACGACTTGGACGGGCCCGTCCGGATCGGCCAGGAGGGCACCCTCGGGCAGATCGGGAGCGATGGGGGGCGTGAGCGGATCTTCCGCACCGCTCTCCCCTCCCGGACCGGCCGCAAAGAGGATCGGGACCGGGTCGCGGAGCGCCGTCCCGTCGACGGCGGGGGAGGCCGGCGCGGAGACCGCGGCGTCCCCCGGCACGGAGGGCCGCAGGTCCGCGCTCCGCACGAGGCCGAGGATCGCGAGCGCCCGCTCCCGTGCGGGCTCGCGCGCCGCCGCGGCATCGCCGAGGACCAGATCGACGGCCGGTGGGTCGGTTTCGTCCTCGAGGTGGGGCGGCCCGGCGGATCGCTGCGGTGGCGGATCCGGCGGTCGCCCGGGCCTGCTTCCGGCGGGCGGAAGCGCGGTCGAGGGCGGGATCCCGCCCGCACCGGCGCCCCCGGCTTCGCCCGCGGCGATCCGCGGCGTCCGCCCGTCCGGCGGCGGGTCGCCCTCGACCGTATTCTCCGGCGTGGCAGGCCCCGCCGCCACGGACTCCCGCCCGGATGGTTCCGCCTCGGGGGGAGGCGCTGGAGCGGGCCGCGCGCGCGGCAGGACCGCCACGGCCCCGGGCGCATCGGAGGCCGGCGCCACCGTCGTCGCGCTCGCCGGTGTCGCCGCCGGCGAACCGGGGCGGCCGGCGGTCGCGGGCGCGCTCGGGCGGTCCGCGCCCGTGGCGGTGGCGGTGCGGGCAGCGGCGGGGCGTGGCCGTGGGAACGGTACGGTGGCGGCGCGCGCAGGCGGCCGCACGGTCCGGGCCGATGTCGCCGCGCCGGTCGCTTCCACGTCGTGGTCTTCCGGAACCTGCCCCGACACGGCGGGCACCGGCACGTCGGGGGCGATCGGGAAGGCGGGGAGCGCGGGCTCGGACGGGCTGGCGAGCGGTTGCCCGCGCGGGGCGGCGGGAGCCTCGGAGGGAAAGGCGCCGAGGAGCCAGCGGGCGATGATGCCGCGCGTCTCGGCGCGCACGACGTCCCCGTCGATGGCCGCCTCCGGTTCGGCCGACGCCGTTGCCTGGGCGAGAAGGAGAAGCGACGCGGCGATGGCGTTGCACGTCGCGAGGCGTCCGGCCCACCGGGCGGAGCCGGTTCCCCTGGCGCCCGATCCGCCCGGCCCCCCTGCGCGGACGCCCCGGCCGGACCCGGGGGGCGACTTCGGGCTCGCCCGGTACGACGGGCTCACGGACGTGCCTCCACCGCCGCGGCGTCCGGCTGCAGGAGGATCTCGATCCTTCGGTTCACCGCGGCGTAGGGATCCTGCGGATCCTTGAGGCGCCGGTCCGCGTAACCTTCGACACTCGCGACGCGGGCGGGCGGAAGGCCGCCGCGGACGAGCATGTACTGCGCCATGTGGGCGCGCGCGGTGGAAAGACGCCAGTTGTCGTAGGTCTCGGAGCGGAAGGGGCGTCCGTCGGTGTGGCCGCGGACGATCACCTCGCCCGGAACCTCGCCGAGGGCGCCCGCGATCCGCTCCATCAGCTCGAGCACCCGCCGACGGGGAACGGCCGAGCCGATCGGGAACATGGAGTAGTCGGCCTCGTCGGTGAGGGAGATCAGGACGCCCTCGGGCGTCGCGACCACCTCGAGGTTGGCGATGCCGTCGGCCGCGAGGGCCTGCGACAGCCGTTCGGCGATCTCGCGGAAGCGGCGCAGACGCGCCTCCCCGTCCTCCTCACTTCCGTCCATCGCCGCGGCCGCCCCGGCCGTCATTCCGCCGGCGTCGGCGGCCGCGGCGGATGCCGGGAGCGCGTCCGCGCCGCCGGTTGGGGAGGACGACACGGCGGCGACGGCCCCCGGCGCCTGCCGGCCTTCGCCGGTCGGGCTCGGCGCCGCGGCATCGACGGGCAGGTCCTCCGGCTCCCGGCCGACGGTGCCGGGCTCGCCCGGGCGCAGCGTGACCTGGGGATGGGTGGTGACCGTTTGCCAGTAGACCGGGTCGAAGGGGTCGCGGACGTCGTCGCCCGCCGTTTCCCCGGACACCCCCGGTTCGTTGAGCTGGACGTCGGGCCGCGTGGGCAGGCGCGGGTCGATGAGGCGCGAGAGTTCGGCGAGGATGGCGTAGGGATCCTGGTAGGCGGCCCGTTCGAGCGCCGCGATCCGCTGCGCGGCTTGCGCCGCCGCGGCCCGCGCCGGGTCGTCGGGCGCCGTGCGCGTGCGATGCTCGAAGCCGGGCTCCCCCTCGTGGGGGCCGTCCGGCCCCTCGGACGTCTCGGGATCCTGGAGCCCCTTGCGGTCGGTGGTGCTCTCGGCGAGGAGGATCGGATTGAAGTAGGTGGCGATCGCCTTCTTGGTTTCCTCGTCGGTGGCGTTCACCAGCCACATGATGAGGAAGAAGGCCATGAGCGCCGTCATGAAGTCGGCGAGCGCGATCTTCCAGACACCGCCGTGGGCGTCCTCGTCGGCGTCGCCGATGCGTCGATTGATGATGAGGATCTCGGGCTGCGCGTTCTCAGACATGCTCCTCTCCTTCGGCGGACGGGTCTCCTTCGGCGGCCGGGTCTCCTTCGGTGGACGGGGCTCCCGCAAGCTCGGCGGCAACCGCCGCAGGGGGATCGGCGGCCGCCAGGGCCCCGGACGCCGCGCGTGCCCGGTCCCTCCCCCCGGCGCGGTCGCGCGCGGACCCGTGCGCAGCGTCCGCGCCCGCCGTCGGCTCCCTCTTCCCATCGCGATCCGGTACGACACGCGGGGTAGAGACGAGCGGGGCGGCCTCGCCCGCGACGGCCGATGTGCCTTGGCGGCCTTCCGGGGCGAAGCCCGGTTCGCCGGTCGGCAACGGGCGCGCGGCCGCCTCGACCTCGGCCGCGAAGGCGGCGATCGTCGTGGTGAAGATCGTATTGTCGGCGACGAGCCGCAGGTCCGTTTGCTCCTCGTCCTCGATGATGTCGACGGCTGCCGCGGCAGGGCCGAGCCGCTCGCGGAAGGCCGCGAGGAGGGCCGATGGCCCCGTCAGCTCCAGCCACGTCTCCGGGCGGTGCGCCAGGAGCCGATGGACCTCGAGCAGGAGCGCATCGACCGCCCGCCGTCGCGCCGCCTCCACGAGGATGGGCGCGAGGGCGGCGGACAGGGCGGCGTCGAGACCGTCGGCGAGGGTGCGCACGGCGGCGGCGTGGGCTTCGGCGAGGGCCGCGCCCGTCTCCTCGTACGCCGCGGTGCGGGCGACCTCGAGGGCGGCGGCATGGCGGGCCTCGAGGCGGGCGCGTTCTTCGGCGAACCGGTCCTCGGCGGCCCGCTCGCCAGCGGCGAACGCCGCCGCGAGGGGATCGCCGACCCCGGCGTCCGCCCCGGGCGGGGAGGACGGCCCGGGCTGCGGGCGGCCCGGGCCCGCGCCCGGGTCGATGGCGGCGAGGAGCCGCAGGACCCGCTCCGGCCGGGGGCGTCGCAGGCGCGGGACCGGGGCGAAGGGGTCCGCCTCCCCCTCGCGCGGGGCGGGGTCGGGTTCGGCGAGGGCCGGCAGCGACGGGATCACGCGGGACAGGTCTGCCATGGCGTTCAGGCGCGGTGATCTTCGAGGAGCCACTGGCGCAGGACCTTGGCGGCCTGCTCCTCGTCGTACTCGACGAGCTGCTCGAGACGCTTCTGGGCCCGCCGATCCATCTGCTGGGTCAGGTCCTCGATCAGGTTGACCTCGGCATCGGCCGGGATGGCCCCGGTCCCGTCGCCCTCCAGTTCCGGCGCGATCGGCGCGGCGTCCACGACCTCCGGCAGGGTCTCCTCTGTGCGGGGCCGCTCGAGGACCGTCCGCAGGGCGGGACGAAGGCCGAACCAGATCAGCAGGACCGCGAGGACGAGTATGGCGAACGCGTTGACGATGGTCCCGAGCTGGCGCAGCACGATCTCCCAGAGACCGGGCGGCGGCACCGGCTCCAGATCGCCAGCGCCACGGGCAAAGGCGACCGCGGCGAGGGTCACCTCGTCGCCGCGCGCCGCGTCGAAGCCCGCCGCCGCCTGGACCAGGCGCTCGATGTCGAGCAGTTGCTGCTCCACCGGGATGCCCGTCGCCTCGTCGGCCGCGTTGGCGAGGAGGCGCGCCTGGTTGACGAGGACGGCGATGGACAGTCGCTCCACCGAGAAGCCCTCGCTGCGCGTCTCCACCGTGCGCGAGGAGATCTCGAAGTTGGTGAGTTCCTCCCGCCGCTCGCTCTTCTCGAGGGAATCGGCGCCGCCGTCGGCCGGGAGCTCCTCCTGGGGGATGTTCTGCTGGACCGTCGTCGGTACCTCCGCGGAGCGGTTGCGGCTCTCCTCCGTCTCGCGGATCGTGCGGAAAGAACGCTCCACCCGCCCGTCCGGATCGAAGATGGTGGCGCTTTCCGTCGTGCGGTCGGTGTTGAGGTCGGAGGCGACGCTGACGGTGAAGTTGTCGATCCCGAGGTAGGGGATCAGCGTCTTGCGCACGTTCTCCTCGATCTCGCCCTCCACCTGGGTCTGCAGGCGGGCGAGGCGCCCGGTGGCGGCGCTCGCCGCGTCCTCGCCAGAGGCGAGCACGACCCCTTCGGTGTTGAGGACCGTGACGTTATCCACCTGCATGCCGGGGATGGCGGCAGCCACGAGCAGGCGGATCGCCTGGGCGGCGGAATCGTCGTCCACCCGCTCGGTCCGGATCACCACGGAAGCGGAGGCGGGCTGCTCGGCACGGCGGAAGGACCCGCGCTCGCTCATGACGATGTGGACGCGCGCGGCCTTGACCCCGTCCATGGTCTGGATGGTGCGGGCGAGCTCCCCCTCGAGGGCGCGGACCCGCGTCACCTCCTGCATGAAGGAGGTGAGACCGAAGGAGCCGAGCTCGTCGAACAGCTCGTACCCCGCCGTCTCCGACTGGGGCAGGCCCCTTTCGGCGAGGAGCATGCGGGCGGTGGCCGTGTCGCCGTGGGCGACGAGAACGGCCGTCCCGTCCGGGTTCACGTCGAAGGGGATCCCGCTTTCCTTGAGGACGCTGCCGATGCGCGTCACGTCCTGCGGCTCGAGCCCGGCATAGAGCACCTGCCGCTCGGGCCGGGACAGGTACCAGGTGCTCGCGCCCACGAACAGGATGACCGTAAGGCCGATGGCGGCCAGCGCGGCGAGGCGCTTCAGCCCCAGCTCCCGCACACTCGTCCAGAGGCGTTCTGCTTGCTCCCGTCCGGTCATGCCTTGCGATCCGTCCTTCCGGCACCCGTCCGCCCCGGGGCGGTTCCGCGGGGGGCCCCGCCGGCGGGGTCGTCCCCCCGGGCGCCAATATTGAGTGGACTACGCGGGCGCCGCCGGGCGCCCCTCCCTTGCGTCGCGCCTGGCCACGGCCAGCGCGGGTGCTCGCGCCACGGGCGAGGATGGGCCTCGCCCGCCGACGCGGCCGTTCCGCCGCCCGCGGTCACCGCGCGTTCGCGCCGCCCGTGCCGTCGGCGCCGACAGTCGCCGATGGGGCTTGCGCCGGGGTTGCATGGGCGGCGGGGCGACGAAGGGCCGGCAGCACCGCGCTGGCCGCGCCGATCGCACCCGTCAGCGGCACGCCCGATGCCAGGAGGGCGTCCCGCACCGCCAGTGCCCGCTCGAGGACCGCCGCGTCGGACACGTCCACGGGGGTCGCGCCCGCCTCGACCCGCCGTGCCGCGCCGAGGGCCTCCACGAGGGCCAACCGTCCGTCGATGCGCGACTGGATCCGGCGCACGCGGGCGATGGCGTCCTCCGTCTCGGCGGCCGCTGCGACCACGGCGGACCGATAAGCGCCGAGGAGGGCCGCTCCCGGCCTTTCGCCAGACGACACGTCGAGCCGCGACAGGACGATGGTGGAGGCACCCGCCGCACGGGGGCGATCCAGAATCGTGAGAGCCGTCCTTTCGAGCCCCGTGCCACCCGGCAGGATCGCGCCCCCCTCCATGAGCCCGTCTCCCGTCGTTCCCGGCGGCTCCCTCGGCACGGGGGCCGGGCGCTCGGCCAGCGGCGCTGGCAGCACCGGGTCCTCGAGCGACAGGTCCGCGCCGCGCGAGAGCAGCGCCCGGGCCGGGGCCGACGCGTCCCGCACGGTCGCGAGGACGGCCTCGACCCGCCGCTGGATCGACGGCAGGTCCGGCTTCGGGCCGGACGCCTCCTCGAGGAGCGCACCGAACCGGTCGAGGCCGGAGCGCAGGGCGGTCAGCCCGTCCTCCAGCGCCTCGGCCAGCGCTCGCCCTCGGGCGAGCCCGCGGCCGGTGGCGGCGAGGCCGGCATCGACGGCGCTCTCCCGCGGAACGGGCGCGGCGGGCGGCCGCTGCCGCCCGCTGGCGGATCCCTCGGGCGGCAGCGGCTCGCCGCCCCGTTCCGCGTGGTGCGGGAGGCCGCGGGGCGGCGTGAAGGCGGCCGGCGCCGGGCTGCTGCTGGTGATGGAGGACATCGGCGTGCTCGCACTCTCGACGGGACGGGTGTCGGGCGGCCTTGCAAGGCCTCCCCACGCCCGGATCTGTAGCGGCACACGCTCGCACGGAGCTTGCGTCTGCCGAGATGCCTTCGCAGCGGACCCGCGCCGGCCGAACGACCGCCGGGCCGGGGGGGCGGCGACCGAACCGCGCTCGGCCGAGCGCGTTCGGCCGAGCCGCCCCCGTCGCGACATCCTCGAGCGGGCAACCTTGGTGTCGGCGCGCGGGCTCACGAGGGCGAGGTCGATCGACACCCGGGCGCCGCCCTCGCCATGGGATGGCGAGCGAGGCGGCTTCGAGGCGCGGATCTTGAGGCTGGCCGTCGCCGGCGGGTGGGGGGCTCTCACGCCATGGCGGCCCTCTTGAGCTTCTTCCCGTTTCATCCCGCAAGGAAGGAGGGCGGCATGGCGAGAGGATCGACGGGCAACGCGTCGGTGAGAGGGGGCGCCGGAACGAATCCCGCCGAGCAGCGCCTGAGCGTCCTGTAACGCGCGAAGGGGTGGTGAGCGTGGTCGTGGCCTGCCCGCGGCGCGGCCTCGATCGCACCAGCGCTCGGGCGTGGGAGCGGCGGGTCCGGACGCCAGGTTTCGCAGTGGAGTTGCCCCGGTTCGGTGGACACCCTGAAGCTTTCGAAGAAGCGGTGTCCCGCCTGCCCGGAACGCGATCTCCCTATCCGCCGGAGTTCCGGTGGCAGGTGGTCGATCGCGTCCGATCCGGCCGTACGCCGGAGGCGCTGTCCCGCGCGTTCGAGCCGAGCGCACAGTCCGTGTCGAACTCGGGTTCGCCAGGCCGATCGTGACGCCGGACGGCGCGTGGACGGTACGACCAGCGCCGAGCGCGAGGAACTCGTCCGTCTCCGCCGCGACCTGAAGGCCGTGCGCCAGGAGTGCGACATCCTGGCAAACGCGGCGGCGGGGTTCGCGCGGGAGATGAGGGCGAACCCGAACGGGTCTACCGGTTCATGAGCGCGCTACCCGAGCCGTTTACCCGATCCGCGTCATGTGTAGAAGTATGGACTTGATCTGACGCTGTCGTTCCGGCGTGGCGGGTGTC
>CAZJNX010000177.1:0-10291 GCA_964547415.1 uncultured Hyphomicrobiales bacterium | reverse complement strand
GCGCAGGGCGCGGTAGTTCTCGATGATGCCGTTGTGGACGACGGCCACCGGGCCCCAGACGTGCGGGTGGGCGTTGCGCTCCGTCGGCGCGCCGTGGGTCGCCCAGCGGGTGTGGCCGATGCCGATGACGCCCGGCAGCGGCTCCTCCCCGAGGCGCCGTTCGAGGTTGCGCAGCTTGCCGCTCGCCCGCCGCCGGTCGAGCTTGCCCGAGGCCGACAGGGTGGCGATCCCGGCCGAATCGTAGCCGCGGTACTCGAGCCGCTTCAGGGCGTCTAGGATGAGGGGGGCCGCTTCGGACCGCCCGATGACGCCCACGATCCCGCACATGGCGTGTCTCCCGTCCCGCGCGCCGGCGAAGGGCGCGCCGGCCGAGGCGATAGCATCCTGACGGGCGGGCGTTAAAACACGCTTCCTTACGGCGTGTTCCGGCCGCTCCCCCCGTCCCCGTCCTCGCCGCCCGAAAAGGGCGAGCGGCCGGGCTTCGTCGCCTGCCGGCCGCGGGCGAGCGCGAGGGCCCCGTCCGGCACGTCCTCCACGATGGTGCTGCCGGCCGCCACCAGCGCGTTCCGTCCGATGGAGACCGGCGCGACGAGCGCGCTGTTGGAGCCGACGAAGGCGCCCGCGCCGATCTGCGTCGGATGCTTGGCGCGGCCGTCGTAGTTGCAGGTGATGGTGCCCGCGCCGAGGTTGGCGCCCGCGCCCACGGTGGCGTCGCCCACGTAGGCGAGGTGGTTCGCCTTGGCCCCCTCGCCGAGGTCGGCGTTCTTGATCTCCACGAAGTTGCCGACCCGCGCCTTCTCGCCGATCCGGCTCTTCGGCCTCAGCCGCGCGAACGGACCGACGACGGCGCCTTCGGCCACCTCCGCGCCCTCGAGGTGGGAGAAGGCGCGCACGACCGCGCCTCGCCGCACGACGACCTGCGGCCCGAACACCACGTTGGGCTCCACCCTCACGTCCTCCTCGAGGACCGTGTCGTGGCAGAAGTGGACCGTTTCGGGCGCCTCGAGGGTCGCGCCCGCGCGCATCGCCGCCTCCCGGGCGCGGCGCTGGAAGACCCCTTCCGCGGCGGCGAGCTGGACGCGGTCGTTGACACCGGTCACCTCCTCCTCCGCGGCGAGGGCGAGGGAGGCGGCAAGGCCCCGCCCCACGGCGATCTCGACGGCGTCCGTCAGGTAGTACTCGCCCTTGGCGTTGTCGTTGGAAATCGCCTCGAGGAGGGAAAGCGCCTCGGCGCCCGAGAGGGCCATGATGCCGGAGTTGCACAGGGTGACGGCGCGCTCTGCCGCGCTCGCCTCCCGCTCCTCGCGGATCGCGGCGACCCTGTCCCCTTCGGCGAGGATGCGCCCGTACCCGGCCGGGTCGGCCGGGCGGAAGCCGAGGACCGCGACGCCGGGCGCGGCGCGCGCCCGGTCGGCCATGGCGCGGATGGTCGCGGGGGTGACGAGCGGCGTGTCCCCGTAGAGGACGACGACCGAGGCCGTGCCGCCTGCGATGGCCTCCCGCGCGGCGAGGACGGCGTGGGCCGTGCCGAGCCGCTCGGCCTGGACGAAGACGGCCGCCTCCGGCGTCACCCGCCGCGCGGCCTCGGCCACCGCCTCCCCGCCGCTGCCGACGACGAGGGCCGTGCGCGCGATGCCGGCCGCCGCCACGCTTGCGAGGACGTGGGCCACCATCGGCAGCCCGCCCACCGGGTGCAGCACCTTCGGAAGGCGCGAGCGCATCCGCGTGCCCTCGCCCGCCGCCAGCACCACCGCCAGATCCCGTTCGCCCACGCCGACCTCCGCGTCCCGTTCCGGCCGCCTCCCGCGCCGCCCGGCGGGGCACGCGGCGCCGCGCCGCGGCCCGGCCCCCGCCGCCCGCTTTTGCAGACGGCGCGGGCGCTGGCAAGCCGGCGCAAGGCGAGCGGAGGGCGGTTGCGCCCCGGTGCCCCCTGCACCATTGTGCCGGCGCATCGGACACCCGGCGAGGCCCCGCGCCCCCGGCCCACCGACGTTGAGAGGATCAACTCCATGAGACACTGTTCGACGGCGCCGGCGCTCGCGCTCGCCGCCACCCTCCTCGCCGCCCTGCCGGCCGCGGCGTTCGAGGCGACGGGCGATCCGGTCGCCGACGCCCTCCTGTCGATCCTCGAGGCCCAGGGCGGCGAGGTGACGGTTGGCGGCGCCTCCACCAGCGACGGCGTGACCGCGATCGAGGGCTTCCAGGCCGTCACCACCGAGGACGGGGGCACCTCGACGCTGAGGATCGCCACCATCACCGTCGACAACGGCGCGGTGACGGACGGGGGCGGCCTCACGGCGGACGCCATGGGCTTTCAGGACCTGTCCGTCACCTCCATGCCGGACGAGGGCTCCATCACCGTGGCGGAGATCGCCGCCTCCGACGTTCGCCTGCCGCCGCCCGCCGTGGTGAGCGAGGAGGGGCTCGCCAGCGAGGAGGCCCATTACGGGGAGCTCACGCTCAGCTCCATCAGCCTCGTGACGGAGGACGGCGTGCCCGTGCCCATCGAGCGGATCGCCCTTTCGGGCTCCGATCCGTCCGCTTCGGGCCCGCGCACCGGCTCGTTCTCGCTGGTCGGCCTCGCCCTGCCGCCCGAGGCGCTCGACGACGAGGACCTCGCCGCCCAGCTCGCCGGCCTCGGCTACAGCGGCATCACCCTCAACGTGGAGGGCGAGGGCAGCTGGCAGGCCGAGGATGGCCGGCTCGACCTGTCGCGGGTGGCCCTCGAGGCGGTCGACATGGGTGTCCTCACCCTGACGGGCGACCTGTCGGGCCTCACCGAGGAGGTGCTCGACAAGCTCGGCACCGAGGACCAGGACCCGAACGAGGCGCTCGCCGTCCTCAACGAGGTCCTCGTGAGCGCGATCACCGTCGAGTACCGGGACGAGGGGCTCGCCGAGCGGGTGATCGCCCAGACGGCGGCGGCCCAGGGCGCGACGCCGGCCGAGTTCGCCACCCAGATGGGCCAGGCGATGCCGATGATGCTGTCGGCGATCGAGGACCAGGCGTTCATCCGGGAGGTGACGGAGGCGGTCACGTCGTTCCTCGGCAACCCCGGCACGCTGACGGTCTCGGCGGACCCGCAACAGCCGCTGCCGGTCTCCCAGATCGTGGGGACGGCGATGATGGCGCCCCAGACGATCCCGACCGTCCTCGGCGTCACGGTCCGGGCGAACCGGTAGCCCGTGGGCGGCCCGTCGCGGCCCCCGCTGGCGCCCGGGCCGCTCAACCACCTCCTCGACGTCGCCGGCCTGTCCCTCGGGCACGCCGGCGACGGGGACGCCCGCACCGGGGTGACGGTGGTCCTGCCGGAGGTGCCCGCCGTCGCCTCGGTGGCGGTCACCGGCGGCGGGCCCGGCACCCGGGAAACGGACCTCCTCGCCCCCGACAGGACGGTGGAGCGGGTGGACGCGCTCGTCCTGTCGGGCGGCTCAGCGTTCGGCCTTTCGGCGGCGGACGGGGCGATGGCCGCGCTTCACCGGGCGGGCCGCGGCTTCGCCCTCGGTCCCCATCGCATCCCGATCGTGCCCGCGGCCGTGATCGCGGACCTTTCGGCGGGTGGCGTGCCGGTGGCGGACCGCGGCGCCCTCCACCGGCGCCTCGGCGAGGCGGCGGCCGGGCGGGCGCTCGCGGGCGGCGGCGAGGACCGGCTTTCCCTCGGCACCGTGGGCGCGGGGACCGGCGCCACCACGGCCGACCTCAAGGGCGGGCTCGGCAGCGCCTCGGCGGTGGTCGGAGCCGCGGGCGGGGTCACGGTGGCGGCCCTCGCGGCGGTCAACCCCGTCGGTACGGTCACCTTCTCGCCGCTGCCGCATTTCCGGGCCGCCGCCTTCGAGACGGACGGGGAGTTCGGCGACCTCGGCCTGCCGCCGCGCCTTCCTCCCGAGGCTCGCCTGCCGCGGACCAAGCTGGACGCCCTCGGGCCGAGCGCGAACACGACGATCGCGGTGGTGGCGACGGACGCGGACCTGTCGAAGGCCGAGGCGGCGCGGCTCGCGGCGGCGGCCCACGACGGGATCGCCCTGTCGATCTTCCCCGCCCACACCCCCCTCGACGGGGACACCGTGTTCGTCCTCGCCACCGCCGCGCGCCCCCTGCCGCGCACGCCGGCGGCGGGCGCCGCGCTGACGGCGGCGGCGAGCGCCGCCCTCGCCCGCGCGATCGCGCGGGCCGTCTTCCTCGCGAGCCCGCTGCCGGGCGATCCGAAGCCCGCGTGGGTCGCTGTGCACGGCGGGGGCGCCGCCTCGTGAGCGCAAGCTCCGCGCAAGAACGATGGTGAAGGCTGCGGAGCGAGCCGGCCGCGTCGCCGGCGTCCCGCCGGAACGCCGGCGGGCCCGACCCGGAGCCGCCGATGACAGTCCACCGCCTCGTCGGGCCGCCCCCGCCCCCCGCAGCCCCCGTCGCGGGCGACCTGTCGGCGGTTCTCCCCGCCTCCCCGGGCGAGGCCAGTGCCGCCCGGCCGGTCAGCGCCCTCGACGGGCTGATCCGCGCGGCGGTGGAGGCCTCGGACGTGTCCTTCACCATCGTGGACACCCGCCGGCCCGACCAGCCCCTCGTCTACGTGAACCCGGCGTTCGAGCGGACGACGGGCTTCTCCCGCGCCGATTCCGTCGGCCGCAACTGCCGCTTCCTGCAGGGCCCCGGCACAAGCCCGGAGGCGATCGACGCCATCCGCGCGGCCATCGCCGCCGCCCGCCCGATCGAGATCGACGTCCTCAACTACCGCGTCACCGGCGAGCCCTTCTGGAACGCCCTGTGTCTCACGCCGCTCCACGACGGGGCGGGCCGCCTCGCCGGCTACCTCGGCATCCAGCGCGACGTGACGGAGATCCGCGAGCGGGAGGAGGAAGCCCGCCGGCGGGACAAGATGGCCGCCCTCGGCCGCATCGCCGGCCAGGTGGCGCACGAGCTCAACAACCTCCTCCAGCCGGTCCTCACCCTCCCCGACCTGGTGGAGGAGGCGCTCCCGCCCGAGGCGTCGGCCGCCCGCGGCGACCTCGAGATGATCCGCACCAGCGCTCGGGACGCCCGCTCCATCGTGCGCCGCATCCTCGACTTTGGCCGCGAGCCGGCGGACGGGGGCGGGCCCGCCGCCCTCGCCCCGGCCCTCGACGCCGCGCTCGCCTCGGCGACCTGCGTGCTGCCGCCGGACGTCCGCCTGTCCGCGCGGGTCGACGTGGGGCCGATCCTGGTGGCCCTGTCGGCGACGGAGCTGCGCCAGGTCCTCATCAACCTCATCGTCAACGCCGCCGACGCCATGGCGGGGAAGGGAACCGTGACGGTCGAGGCCCGCCTTCTGCCACCGGAACCGGCGCGGACCCGCGCCGAGGCGTCGATCGTTGTCCGCGACACCGGGCCGGGTGTGCCGGCCGCCTTCCGGGACAAGGTCTTCGAACCCTTCTTCAGCACCAAGCCCGTCGGCGCGGGCACCGGCCTCGGCCTGTTCGTCGTGGCCGGCATCGTGCGCCGGGCGGGGGGATCGGCCGTCCTCCTCGACGGCGGGGGCGCGGGCCGCGGCGCCGCCTTCGAGATCCGCCTGCCGGCCGCCGCGGCGCCGGCCGCGAGCCGAACGGAGATGGTCCACCATGGCTAGGATTCTCGTCATCGACGACGTCGCCGGCGTCCGCCGCTCCATCGGCGGTGTCCTCGCCCGGGACGGTCACGAGGTGAGCGAGGCGACGGACGGCGTCGAAGGGGTGGAGATCGCCCGCCGCACCGCGCCCGACCTCGTCATCACGGACCTCCTGATGCCCCGCCTCGACGGGCTCGACACCATCGACCGGCTGCGCGAGGCCGGCCTCACCTGCCCGATCCTCGCGATCTCCGGGGGCGGTGCCCTGGTGGAGGCGGGCGACGCGCTCGCCGCTGCCACGCACCTGGCGGACGCGACGCTCGCCAAGCCGTTCGAGACCGACGACCTGCGCCGGAGCGTGGCGGGCCTCCTCGGGGGCCGCCCGTGAACGGCCTCGGCGGGTGCCTGTCGGGCTGGCCCATCGGCCGGCGGGTGGCGGCGGGGCTCGCGCTCCTCGGCCTCCTCATCCTCGCGACGGGCGGCGTGGCGCTCCGCAGCCTCGACGCCATCACCGACGCCTTCGGCGTCTACCGCACCGCCGCCACCGGGCACGAGACGGCCGAGGCCCTGCGCGTCGACGTCGCGACTGCGGTCGGAGCGGCGAAGGAGTACATCGCTCGCAACACCGAAGCGCGCCAGGAGGCGACGCTCGCCCGCCTCGCGGAGGCGGCGGCTGCCCTCGCCTCCGCCCGCGGCACGGCCCAGGACGAGGCCTTCCGGCGCGCCGCCGGCGCCGCCGGCGAGGCCCTCGCCGGCTTCTCCACCGCCTTCCGGACGGTGGTCGAGCGTCGCACCATCCGCAACGCCGTGGTGGACGGGGATCTGCGCAGCGAAGGCACCGCCGCCCGCAGAAGCCTAGAGGACGCCGCCACCGCCGCCGCTGCCGCCGGAGAGCGCGGCCGTGCGGTCGCGCTCATGGGGGTGGCGCTGCGCCTCATGCTCGCCCGCGACTACGCCAACCGCTACCTCGACGACTTCGAGGCCGCCGACATCGAGCGGTCCAGACGGGAGATCGCGGCCGCCCGCGACGCCTACGCACGCCTTGCCGGAGCCGATCCGGCGGTGACCGCCCACCTTGCCGCCTTCGCCGGGGGCCTCGCGGATCTCGCGGCGGCCCTCGAACGGGAGCGGTCGGCGACGCGGACCCTCTTCGACGAGGCCCTCCCGGCCCTCGAGGGGGCGACGGCCCGCATGGTCGCCGTGGCCACGGCGCGGGAACTGGCTGCGACGGAGCGGCTCCTCGCCATCAAGGCGGGTGGCACCCGTTTCGCGACCGTCGTCCTCGGCGTCGCCCTCGCCCTCGCCGTCGTCGTCGCCTTCCTCCTGTCTGCCTCGATCGTCCGGCCGATCCGCTCCATGACCGCCACCATGCGCGCGATCGCGGCCGGTGAGCTCGCCACCGCGGTGCCCGGCACCGACAGGGGGGACGAGATCGGCGCGATGGCCTTGGCGGTCGAGGTCTTCCGCGTCAACGCGGAGGAGCGGCGGGCCCTCGAGGCCGCGCGCCTCAGGACGGCCCAAGAGAACCGGCACCGCCAGGACGAGATCGACCAGATGGTCGCCATGTTCGGCAAGTCCATGGACCACGTGCTGAAGGGCTTCAACGGCTCCGCCGACGCGATGGCGGCGACCTCCGACGCCATGCGGTCGTCCGCGGGGGCCACCGCCGGGAAGGCCTCCTCGGTGGCACAGGCCGCGGCGAGGATGGAAGGCTCCATCCAGGCCATCGCCTCCGCGTCCGAGGAGCTGACGAGCTCCATCGCCGAGATCGGCGAACAGGCCGAGCGGGCGAGCCGCATGTCCAAGTCCGTCCGCGAAGGGGCCGAGGGGGCGGAGCGCGACGTGACGGAGCTCGTCGCCGCGACCCGCCGGATCGGCGAGATCATCACCCTCATCCGCGAGATCTCCGAACAGACCAACCTGCTCGCCCTCAACGCCACGATCGAATCGGCGCGCGCGGGTGCGGCCGGCAAGGGTTTCGCCGTGGTGGCCGCCGAGGTCAAGCAACTCGCCGAGCAGACCGCGAAGGCGACCGACCGGATCACCGAGAGCCTGACCGGCATCGATACCTTGTCCTCGGGGGCCGTCACCGCCGTTCGCTCGATGAAGGATGGTCTCGCGGGCCTCGACGAGATCGCCGAGGCGGTCGCCGCGGCGGCCTTCGAGCAGCGCACGGCAACGGAGGAGATCGCGCGGTCGGCCGCCGCGGCCCTCGGGGAGGTGCGCGGCGTTCGCACCGAGGTCGAGGCCGTCTCCGCCGCGACGGCCGGGACGGAGGGTCAGGCCGGACAGGTGCGCGCCGCCGCGAGCGGCCTTGCGGAAGACGCCTCCACTCTCGCGACGGAGGTTCGCAATTTCCTCGAAGGCATCGGCGACCGCACCATCCGCGAGACGATCAACAAGCGCCGCGTCCGCCTCTCCGCCCGAACGCGCCTCTCGGACGGCCTCGGCGCCTGCACCATCGTCGCCATGTCGCCCGCCACGGCCGACGTGGAGGGCATCGGCGGGGCGAGGCCCGGCCAGCGTCTCGTCCTCGAGGTGGACGGCTTCGGCGAGATTCGCGGTCGCGTGGCGGAGGTGTCGGGCGGCCGCACGACGGTCCAGTTCTCCCTCGATCGGGAATCCCTCGACCGGCGCGAGCGTTTCCTGCTCACCGTCGCGGGCAACGACAACGCGACCGTGGCAAGCGGGCGTGCCGCATGAGCGGTCCCGCTCCATCGGCCGGCGTGTCGCCACGGGTTGTCTGTCACGATGAGGGGAGCGGGGCCGACGGTCCGGCGGCCTGTCTTCGTGTTGGCGCCGTCTGCCGCGAGCATCCGGGACGGAGGCTCCGTGAGCACGAAGAGGACAGGCGGGCCGGCCGGTGCGTACGACGAGCTGCGCGCTCGGGTTCGTCGCTGGCCGCCTCTGCCACTGACCCGGGCGCGCGGCGCCCGCCGATCCGTAGGTGTCTTGTCCCCCGCCGCTCCCGTCGTGGCGATCGACAGGCAGGCGCATACGACCCATCATTGACACCGACGGTCACAGAACCTCTCGGGAGGGTGGTGATCTGGGACGACGGCGTTCCTCGCCGTGCAGATCGGGTCGAGATGACCTGGACGGCGCCAACAGACTTCCGCAGGACGCTCGAGTCGACGGATGAGGTGGTCATCGCGACGACGGGCAGCGGCATGGTGGTCCCGCGCGTGCTGTCGCCCTTGGTGGCGCGGTTGGTGATCGCGAAACCGCTGAAGGTCGAGGCGAACGCGCACCCCATGCGAATACCGACGAGATCGACGCATCTTAATTGTTTGCCGGCGTTGCCCAGATCATCCGCCCCATTTTGTTGGTCAGGGCGGCCGCAACCAGCATTCCCGGCTTTTTCTCAATCATTTGAACCCGCCACGAGGCCTTTGCGATCGTAAAGCGAGCGACCCGCGTCAGACGTGATATCGCCCCGACGATCAGCAGCAGCCGAATGTCAGCCTGGCACGCCTTCGAGACCTGTTCCAGCCGGTTCTTCCCACCGGAAGAATTGGCGCTTCACGATAGTGTCCGACGGCGTGGTGCAGGAGCGCCGACCCTCGGAGAGGTCAGGGCTTGATCAGGGCCATGGCGGGCAGCCTGACGCTGGGATTGTCGGTGACGCGAGCGAGCGTTTCAGGGCTCATGCAGCGCCGGGGCACCGCCCACTCGTCGTTGGTCTCCAGCGTCAGCGCCGCCACGAGGCGGACGATCGCGTCGTCATTCGGAAAGATGCCGATGACGTCGTGGTGTTGCCCCCGGTTAAGCGTACACCTCGGCGGTCTGGTTGAGGCGTCGGAAGGCGCGCGGCGAGCGCATCCGGAGCCCGGCGTGAGGGTGGTTCTCGTTGTCGTCCTCGAACCACCCGGCGATCTGCTGCAGGGCGGTTGCGGCGTCCGGCAGCGGGTTCACGCGAACATAGTCGCGCTTGAAGGTCTTCACGAAGGCCTCCCAGAGCCCGTTGCTCTCGGGGCTGGCGACCGGCGTGAAGCACGGCACGAGACCGAGCTGCGCGGCGAAGCGTCGGGTGTCGCGCGCCGTGTAGGGCGAGCCGTTGTCCGACAACCATGCCACCGGATGGGGTGCCCCGGGGGTGGCGAACCGGGTTTCGACGGCCTCCAGCATCATGTCCCGTACGTCCGAGCCGGAGATCCCGGCGCCCGCGACCGCGCGCCAGGCGATGATGTCCCGGTCGTGCGCGTCGATGACGAAGGCGACGCGGACGATCTCGCCGTTCCAGCACGGGACCTCCAGCCCGTCGGCGCACCAGCTGAGGTCCGAGCGCATGACGACGACCTTGCCGTCGTGGACGCGCCCGGGCCGGTCGCCGGAGTGCCGCTCGAGGAGAAGGCCGTGGATCTTCATGATCCGGTAGATCCGCTTGTGGTTGGCGGGCGGCTCTTTCCGGGTCACGCGTTCGCGGTTCACGAGCGCCGTGATGCGGCGGTAGCCATAGGTCGGGCGTTCCCCCACCAGCGGCTTCACGAGCGGCAGCAGCGCCGCGTCTTGCGCCCTGTGGTGGCGCCGACGCGGCTTGTCGTTCCCCTTCAGGCGCTCGACCAGGTTCGACCGGGAAACACCAAGAACGTCGGCCACCGTCTTCTACCCAAGAACCGTCTGTCAGTGGCGATCTCGCGAGCAAGAACGGTTTTTTGCCTGTGGCTCCCCCGGTGTACGGTTTGGTGAGACAGGGATTTGGGCTTATGCGGCTCCGGA
>CAZJNX010000176.1:5257-10332 GCA_964547415.1 uncultured Hyphomicrobiales bacterium | reverse complement strand
CTCGGCGCAGGCCGGGTGGTCGGCGAGGAGCTTGTGGCCGATGTAGTGGAAATCGCCGACGAGGGGCACGTTGACGCCCATGGCGAGGAGCCCGTCGCGGATCTTCGGCACGGCGGCGGCCGCCTCGTCCCGGTCGACGGTGATGCGCACCACCTCCGAGCCCGCGCGGGCGAGGGCCGCCACCTGGGCGATGGTGGCCGCCACGTCCGCCGTGTCGGTGTTGGTCATGGACTGGACCACGACCGGCGCGTCGCCGCCGACGGTGACGCCCCCCACGTCCACCGGGATCGACCGCCGCCGCCGCGCCGGGCCGCTGTCGATGGTGCTGTCGCCGAACGCCGTCACGGGCGCGGTCATGGGGCCCCTCCTGATCGCCTCGCCTCTCGCGGGCGCCGCGGACGCCCGTGCGGGGAACATAAGGCAAGCCGGGCCCGCGCGCACCCCCGGGGCGCGTCGCCGCCGCGGCGCGGGCGCACCCCGTTCGCCCGGCCATGACGCGGCGCAGCATCGACCCTTGTCTCGCGGGCGGAAAGCGGTCACACCCGCCCCGGGGGCGAGAGCGCTCCGCGGATCGGGGAGAAGAGCACCATGCTGAAGGGCAAGACCGCCGTCGTCACCGGCTCCACGTCCGGCATCGGCCTCGCCTACGCGCGGGCGATGGCGGAGAAGGGCGCCGACATTCTCATCAACGGCTTCGGCGACACGGACGCCATCGAGAAGGAGCGGGCCGCGATCGAAGCCGACTTCGGCGTGAAATGCGTCTATTCGCCCGCCGACATGTCGAAGCCCGCCGAGATCCGCGAGATGATCGCCCTCGCCGAGACGACCTTCGGCGGCGTCGACGTCCTCGTCAACAACGCCGGCATCCAGCACGTGGCGATGATCGAGGACTTCCCGGACGAGAAGTGGGACGCCATCATCGCCATCAACCTGTCCTCGGCCTTCCACGCCACCAAGGCCGCGGTGCCGCTGATGAAGAAGGCTGGCTGGGGGCGGATCATCAACACCGCCTCGGCCCATGCCCTCGTCGCCTCGCCCGGCAAGGTGGCCTACGTGTCGGCCAAGCACGGGATCGCGGGCCTCACCAAGGTGGTCGCCCTCGAGGTGGCGACCCACGGGATCACCGTCAACGCCATCTGCCCGGGCTACGTGTGGACGCCGCTCGTGGAGCACCAGATCCCCGACACGGCCAAGGCCCGCGGCATGACCGAGGAAGAGGTGAAGCGGGACGTGTTGCTCGCCGCCCAGCCCACCAAGGAGTTCGTGACGGTGGAGCAGGTGGCCGCGCTCGCCGTCTTCCTGTGCTCGGACGGGGCCGCCTCCATCACCGGCGCCATCCTGCCGATGGACGGCGGCTGGACCGCCGCCTGAGGCGCCCGGCCGTGTCGGAGGGGGCGCCGAAGCCCGTCAACCTCGCGCTCCAGGGGGGCGGCGCCCACGGCGCCTTCACCTGGGGCGTCCTCGACGGGCTGCTGTCGGACGGGCGGATCGCGATCGATTCCATCGCCGGCACCAGCGCGGGCGCCATGAACGGGGCGGCCGTCGTCAGCGGCTACCAGCAGGGCGGGGCAGAGGGCGCGCGGGAGATGCTGGAGCGGCTGTGGCGGGCGGTGAGCCAGGCGGCCGAGAAAAGCCCCATCCGCCGCTCGCCCTTCGACGTCCTGTCGGGCTCGTGGAGCCTCGACCACTCGCCCGCCTACCTCGCCTTCGACGTCCTCACCCGCTTCGTGCCGCCCGGCGCCTTCAACCCGCTCGGCCTCAATCCGCTGCGGGACGTGGTGGAGCGGACGATCGACTTCGAGGCCCTCAACGCCTGCGAGGCGATCGGCCTGTTCGTCGCGGCGACCAACGTCCGGAGCGGCAAGGTCCGCGTGTTCGGCCGCGGCGAGATCTCGTGCGCGGCCCTCATGGCCTCGGCCTGCCTGCCGCAGCTGTTCGAGCCCGTCAAGATCGACGGCGAGGCCTACTGGGACGGCGGCTTCATGGGCAACCCGCCGCTCTTTCCCCTGTTCTACGAGACGCGGACGGCCGACCTGGTGCTCGTCCAGATCAACCCGGTCTGGCGGGCCGAGCTGCCGCGCACGGGGCGGGACATCGTGAACCGCGTCAACGAGATCACCTTCAACTCCTCGCTCCTGCGCGAATTGCGCGCGGTCCACTTCGTCACCCGCCTCATCGACGAGGGCAAGCTCGACGAAGCGGAATACATGCGGGTGCGCCTCCACCGCATTCCGGCGGCCGAGGGGCTCGCGCCGCTGCCCGCCTCCTCCAAGTTCAACGCCGAGTGGGCCTTCCTCACCCACCTGCGCGACCGGGGGCGGGAGGCGGCCGCCGCGTTCCTCGAGGCGCACTTTTCCGACATCGGCGTGCGCGAGACGCTGGACCTCGCGGCCGAAATCGCATGACGAGTGCGCGGGCGGGCCGTTGATCGGCCCGGCGGGATCTGCTTTGTCCGTCGGGGCGGCAACCCGGGGAAGGATCGGCGAGGCGCCATGCAGGACCCGTACGCGACGCTCGGCGTCGACAGATCCGCGAGCCAGGACGAGATCCGCAAGGCCTACCGCGCGCTCGCCAAGACCTACCACCCGGACCTCAACCCGGGCGACGCCGCCGCCGCCGACCGCTTCAAGGATATCGCGTCCGCCTACGACATCCTCGGCGACGAGGACAAGCGCAGGAAGTTCGACGCGGGCGAGATCGACGCCACGGGCGCCGAGACGCAGCGCCGCTACTGGAAGGACTACGCCGAGAGCGCCGACGCCGGGCAGTACCGCTCGAGCCGTGGCTTCGAGGACTTCGTCGACCTGTCGGACCTGTTCGGCGACGTCTTCTCCCGCGGCGAGGCCGGCGGTGCGGGCCGCGGCCCCCGCCCCCGCCGCGGGCGGGACGCCAGCTACCACCTCGACGTCGACTTCCTCGACGCCGTCAACGGCGGCAAGACGCGGGTGACGATGCCGGACGGCAAGACGCTCGACATCGCGATCCCGCCCGGCCTGCGCGAGGGACAGGTGCTTCGCCTGTCGGGGCAGGGCGAGCCGGGGCGGGCGGGCGGGCCGCCGGGGGACGCGCTCGTGGAGGTCTCGATCCTCTCCCACCCGTATTTCCGCCGGGAGGGAGACGACATCCACGTGGCCCTGCCGGTGACGATCGACGAGGCGGCGCTCGGCGCGGAAGTGGAGGTGCCGACGGTGTCGGGCCGCGTGCGGGTGAAGGTGCCGGCGGGCGCCACCACGGGGCGCGTCCTGCGCCTGCGCGGCAAGGGCGCGCCGAAGGCGGGCGGCGGCGCGGGCGACCAGCTCGTCCGCCTCGAGGTGGCGATGCCGCCGACGGTGGACGAGGAGCTCGCCGCGTTCCTGAAGGACTGGCGCACCCGCCACGGCTACGATCCGCGGCGCGGGTGAGGCCTCGCGCCGCATGACAGGGCTGCGGCCGGCTCATGGTGCCGCCCTCCCGCGGCCCGACGGAGGAGACCGGTGATGGACGAGAACGACGTCGCGGTCGTGGTCGGCCGCGTCGGGGTGGAACGGATCCGCACCTTCGCCGCCCGCGGCTGGGTGCGGCCAGCGCGGCGCGAGGGGCGGCTGTCCTTCAGCGAGACGGATCTTGCGCGGGTGGAACTCGTCTGCCACCTGACGGAAGAGCTGGAGCTGACGGACGAGCAGGTCCCGCCGGTGCTGTCGCTGATCGACCAGCTTCACGGGGTGCGCGCGTGCATGCGCGCTCTCCTCGAGGCGATCGAGCACGAACCGGAGGACGTGCGGGTCCGCCTGTCCGCGGTCCTCGACCGGCCGTCGGGGGACGGGGAGCGCTCCTGAGGGCGCCTTGCGCGTGCGCGCGCGCCGGCCGTGTGATATGCAAGCGCCGGGCCGGGGCAACCGCCGCGGACGGTGAGGGTCCGCGCCGGGGGGCCGAAGCGGAAGCGAGATCCGGACGGTTCCGCCCGAAGTGTGACGAATGTCACCTTCGCCCGCGGCGCGTGTCCCTATCTCGGGGTGAGGATCCCGCGCCTGCGGCCGCGGGGCAAGCCTCGGGAAGGCCCGAGGGGCGAGCCTCCCGGCCGCACGGCGGCGGGCGGGCGTGTCCACAGCCACGTCCGCCGGATGCGGCGCGGGCATTTGAACAGGGGGACGGCGGCCGCGAGCGGACGCCGAGGCCCGCGGGACGGCCGGACGGGCGCCGCGGCAAGGAGGACGACGAATGGTACGCAGCGAGCAACTGATCCGGGCCATGCGCTCCGCCCGGAAGACGTTCTGGGCGGTCGCCCTGTTCAGCTGCTTCGTCAACATCCTGATGCTGACGGGCCCGATCTTCATGCTGCAGGTCTACGACCGCGTGCTGACGAGCCGCAGCGTGCCGACGCTGATCGCCCTCGTGGTGCTGGTGATCGGCCTTTACGCCTTCATGGGCCTCATCGACATGATCCGCACGCGGGTGCTCGTGCGGGTCGGCCACCGCTTCGACGAACAGATCGGCTCCCTCGCCTTCACCACGCAGATCTTCTCTCCCCTCAAGCTCGGCGCCCGCCAGGCGACGCACGAGCCGGTGCGGGACGTGGACACCCTGCGCTCCTTCTTCGGCGGCCCGGGCGTGACGTCGATCTTCGACCTGCCGTGGATGCCGTTCTACATCGCGATCGTCTATTTCATCCATCCGTGGCTCGGCTACCTGGCGATGGGTGGTGCGGTGATCCTGTTCCTGATCGCCGTCGTGACGGACCTCACCGCGCGTCCGGCGATGAAGGCCTCCAACGAGGCCGCGGTGAAGCGCAACCAGATCGTGGACCAGAGCCGCCGCAACGCCGAGGTCATCCAGGGCATGAGCATGACCGGGGGCATCTCCGGCGTGTGGAACGAGGTGAACGAACGCTTCCTCGCCTCGAGCGCCCGGGCGGCCGACATCGTCCAGACGTCGACCGCGCTCACCAAGGTGATTCGCCTGTTCCTGCAGTCGGCGGTGCTCGGCCTCGGCGCCTACCTCGCCATCTTCGACATCATCACCCCCGGTGCGATGATCGCCGCCTCCATCATCATGGCGCGCGGCCTCCAGCCGGTGGAGATGGCGGTCCAGAACTGGCG
>CAZJNX010000176.1:0-5247 GCA_964547415.1 uncultured Hyphomicrobiales bacterium | reverse complement strand
CCTGCTGGGCCGGCAAACGCCAGGCCATCAATGAGAACTGGCGCGCCCTGCTCGCCGCCCGCCAGTCCTACCGCCGCCTCGGGGAGGCGCTCGCCGAGCCGCCGGCGGTGGAGCGGATCAAGCTGCCCGCCCCCACTCACGAGTTGAAGGTCGACACCGTGACGGTGGTCCCGCCGGGGCTGCGCCGGCCGACCCTCGTCGACATCCGCTTCCAGCTGAAGTCCGGCCAGGCCCTCGGCGTGATCGGCCCCACGGGCGGAGGCAAGTCCACCCTCGTTCGCACGCTCGTGGGCGTCTGGCAGCCGTTCCGGGGGACGGTCGCCCTCGACGGCGCGCCCCTCGACCAGTGGATCCACGAGGACCTCGGCAAGCACATCGGCTACCTGCCCCAGGACGTTGAGCTGTTCGAGGGCACGATCGCCCAGAACATCTCCCGCTTCGAGCCGGTGGTGGACGACGAGAAGGTCATCGCCGCGGCGAAGGCGGCCGGCGTCCACGAGCTCATCATGTCCTTCGAGGGCGGTTACGGCCTCTTTATCGGCGACCGCGGAACGGTCCTGTCGGCCGGGCAGCGCCAGCGCATCGCCCTTGCCCGCGCCCTTTACGACGACCCGTTCCTGGTGGTGCTCGACGAGCCCAACTCGAACCTCGACGGCTTCGGCGACGCCGCCCTCAACAAGGCGATCCAGGGGGTCAAGGCGCGCGGCGGCATCGTCATCATCGTGGCGCACCGGCCGAGCGCCATCTCCTCGGCCGACTTCCTCCTGATGATCGAGAACGGCCGGATGGCCGAGTACGGCACCCGCGACGAGGTGCTGAAGAAGGTGATGCGGCGCGACAAGGTGGGCCAGATCGAGCGGCCCAAGGCGCCCGCGGGCGATCAGCCGGCCGCCCGGGGCGAGGGCGGCGGCGAGGCGGCCGCCGGGGAAAAGACGCCGCAGGTGACGACGTCCTGACGCCGGCGGTCCGGCCGGCACGCATGGTGCGCGGTCCGCGGCAGCCCCGGGTTCGCCGACGGTCCCCGCGCGACGAGGTGAGCGAGAGACCATGATCAAGACCCTGCCCGTGAAGACCAAGGACGGCCAAGGGGAGCCGTCCAGGAAGGTCGCCTTTTCCCGGTCCATCCGCCTTTACGTCGTCGTCGGCGTCGCGGTGTGCGGCCTCCTCCTGTTCGGGGTCGGCGGCTGGGCGGCGACGGCCAAGCTCAACAGCGCCGTCATCGCCATGGGCCAGCTGACCGTGTCCTCCAACGTGAAGCAGGTCCAGCACCCGGACGGCGGCATCGTCGGCGAGATCCAGGTGTCCAACGGCGACGTGGTCGAGCCCGGCGACCTTCTGATCCGCCTCGACGAGACGCTGGTGAAGGCGAACCGCAGCCTCCTCGACGCCCAGGTGGTCGCCCTCAAGGCACGCCTCGCGCGGCTGAGGGCCCAGCGGGACGACGCGGACAGCCTGACGGTCCCGCCCGAGCTCGCCGAGCGCATGGACGAGCCGTCGGTGAAGGAGGCGATCGAGGCCGAGGAGAAGGTGCTCGCCGCCCGCAACGACACCCTCACCGGCCAGGTGAACCGCCTCAACGAGCGCATCAGCCAGCTGAAGGAGCAGATCGAGGGCCACGTGTCCCAGCGGGCGGCCAAGCAGGGCGAGATCGAGCTCATCAAGGAGGAGCTCGCGGTCCTCGAGGGCCTTTACGAGAAGGGCCACGTGCCGCAGAACCGGATCATGGCGCTGAAGCGCGAGCAGGCGCGCCTCGAGGGCCAGGAGGGCGAGCTCACCTCCCGCATCGCGATGGCCGAGGGCCGCATTAGCGAGACCGAGCTCGAGATCCTCCAGCTCACCAAGGACGACCGCCAGCAGACCTTCGACGAGATCACCCGCCTCGTGCCCGACCTCGCCAACCTGGTGGAGCGACGCACGGCGGCCGACTTCCAGCTCGCGCGCATGGACATCCGCGCGCCCGATTCGGGCTACGTCCACGAGCTCCAGGTCCACACCGTGGGCGGCGTCGTCCAGCCCGGCCAGACCATCATGCAGATCGTGCCCCAGCAGGACCAGCTCGTGATCGAGGCCCGCGTGTCGCCCGCCGACATCGACCAGGTGCGCCTCGGCCAGGACGCGGACCTGATCCTCAGCGCCCTCAACATGCGCACGAGCCCCAAGCTTCACGGCTACGTGACCCACGTCGCCGCCGACCTGTCCACCGACGAGGCGACGGGCATGGGCTACTATTCCGTTCGCGTCGCCTTGCCGGAGGACCAGCTTGCCCGCCTGCCGGAGGGTACGGACCTGGTGCCGGGCATGCCCGTGGAGGTCTACGTGCAGACCGGCGCGCAGACGGTGATGAGCTATCTGATCAAGCCGCTGACCGACCAGATCAACCGGGTCTGGCGGGAGAGCTGATCCTCCGAGCGCGGATCCGGTCCGCGGCGAGACCACGCGGCCCTCGACGGCCGGGGCCCGAAGCCCCGGCCATGCGGGCAGTGAGGGCCAGCGCGCGGCGCCCGCCGCCCCGGCGGCCTGGTCTTCCCCCGGAATCCGGAGAATGCCGTTCGGCGAACCATGCGCCCGCACGCAGCGGATGCGGGACAGCCTCGCAAAAGCCTGATGTGTTTCCATGCTGCCGGACCCTCCGGTGGCGGCGCCCCTCCCCCTTCCGCCGCCGGGCGCGCTGAACAGGTCGCGAGGAGAAACGCCATGGCTTCGGTCCACGGAAAGGCACCGCTCGCGCGGCAGGTCGCGTGCCGGGAGGAGGCCGTCGACCCGGCGATATCGGCGAGCGGTCCCGACCCGGCGATCGCGGGCCCCGGCCCGTCCCTGCCACGCCCGGGCCTGCAGTCACCAGGCCCGCAGGACGGAAGCTGCCGGGACGGGGTACCGGCCTCGTCCGCCGGGGACCGGGCACCGGAAATCGTCCGGGCGGCGCCAGCGAAGACCTGCGCCCCGCAGCCCGACCCGTGGCAGGAGTCGGGTTCTTCCGATCGCGGCGCGATCTTCTATGCGGCCGCGCTCGCCCTCTTCACCGACCTCGCCGCGCACGTCCGGGACGCCGGAGACATCGTCGAGCCGGGGCCAGCGGCTCGACGTGTGGCCGCCGACCGCTTCGGCAAGGGCATCTGATCGACGTCCACCTCTACCCCCGGGCCGCCCCGAGAGGAAAGGCACCCGCGGGGATCGTCGCGACGGGCGGGCCCCGAGTCCCAGCCCGGTCAGCCGGGGACAGCTCGCATCCCGCCCAGCCGTGGATCGCGACGGAAAGGTTGGGGCGAAAATGGAGCGTCCGACGGGCGAGCGACGGCCAGTCGAGGGCACGGCGGTGTAGGGTGTGCCCCGCCATCTTGCGTCGCCGCGACACTGTCGGGAAAACTGTGCGCGTCAGCGCTCGTCCGATGGTACGATTCTTGCCGACGCGGTCTTCGCCCCGCGCCGGCCTGCCGCGGTCGGGAGCGGGAACCGACGAGGAGTGTCGTGCCTTGGATCTGGAGGAAACGAACCCTTCCGAGCCCGGCCCACCGATGGTCGGCGGTCGAGCGCAAACGGGTGACGGCGGTCGATCGGTCCCATTCGGCACGCCGGTCATGGTCCCGCCGGAGCGCCGCCCGGACCACGGGGAACGGGGCCGCCTGCCGGCGACGGAACGAAGCCGCCGACCCGTGGCTCGGTCGCCCATCCGTCGGAAAGCGATCATGAACGTCTTCGAGTGCGACGTCTGCGGGCAGCTTCTGCATTTCGGCAACACGCTATGCGTGCGGTGCGGGACCGCCCTCGCGTTCGATCCGGAGGCGCTCGCCCCGTTCGCGCTCGTGGCGGACGGCGCCCGAGGCTGGCGCCTGCCGGACGGCCGGTCCCGGCAACGGCTTTGCGGCAACGCGGCCCACGGCGTGTGCAACTGGGTGCTGCCCGCTGAGGGTCCCGTCACCTTGTGCGTCGCGTGCCGCCCCAACCGGACCATTCCGGACCTGTCGGTCGAGGAGCACCTCGTCCTGTGGAGGAAGATCGAGGATGCGAAGCATCGCCTCGTCTACAGCCTGTTGCGGCTCGGCCTGCCGGTCGTCTCCCGTGGAGAGGATCCAGAGCGCGGGCTCGCCTTCGATTTTCTCGCCGATCCCGAACCGTCCTTCCGCGAAGGCGGGTCCGTCGTCACCGGACACGCCGAGGGGGTGATCACCATCAACATTCGCGAGGCCGACGACGTCGAGCGGGAGCGTGCGCGCCAGTCGATGGCCGAGCCCTACCGAACCCTGATCGGCCATTTCCGTCACGAGATCGGGCATTATTACTGGGAACGGCTCATCGCCGGCGACCCGTCCTCCCTCGCAGCCTTCCGCGCCCTTTTCGGCGACGAGCGGAGCGATTACGCGGACTCTCTTGCGCGACATTACGAGCGAACCGACAAGTTCGACTGGCCGGAAGATTTCGTGTCGTTCTACGCCTCCGCCCATCCCTGGGAGGACTTCGCGGAGACGTTCGCCCACTACCTTCACATCGTCGACACGCTCGACACGGCCTACGCGTTCGGCATGCGCGTGCGGCCGCGGGCGGGCACGGGGGAGGCGATCGCCACGAACGTCGGCTTTTCCGCCTACGATGCAGTCGCCTTCGACCGCCTCATCGCAGCCTGGGTTCCGCTGACGGCGGCCGTCAACAGCCTGAACGAGGCCATGGGACAGCCGCCCCTCTATCCCTTCGTCCTCACGCGCCGGGTGCTCGACAAGTTGCGCTTCGTCCATCGCCTCGTCAGACGGGGCGATGCCGTGGCCCCGGACGTCGCCGCCCCCGGCTATTCCCGCACGGTCTCCTGAACCTGGCGTTCCGTGAGGCGCGAAGGCACACGCCCGCACGGGCCGTGCGACGGTTCCCGCCGTCGATGGAACGCGTGGCCGCGGGAGTTTCCGCGCGCACCCTTGCGGATCGGTC
Organism: uncultured Hyphomicrobiales bacterium; assembly: GCA_964547415.1. Lineage (GTDB taxonomy): Bacteria > Pseudomonadota > Alphaproteobacteria > Rhizobiales > Amorphaceae > CAZJNX01. Next base: position 333 of record CAZJNX010000176.1, on the reverse strand, counting down.
GCCCGGAACCCGTGCCAGGCGGCAGGCGAGGGCTGAACGCCCGGAACGCGCCCCCAGCGGGCGGTGGAGGAGCCGCGGCCGCACTTGCCGCCGGTGTCGGCGAGGCGGCAACCGCCGGTCTTCGGAAGGGGCTCGGATTGCGGGGCCTTGCACCAGAACCCGGAACGACGATGGAAAGGTGGATCTTCCGGAGCGAGCTATGGTGAAGACTTGAGACGTCCGGAAACCCCGCGGGTCGTGTCTTGGAAGTGGTGGAAATTTGAGGGCGGCGTAATCTCCGGGTCCCCCGGTGTACGGTTTGGTGAGACAGGGATTTGGGCTTATGCGGCTCCG
>CAZJNX010000175.1:0-10353 GCA_964547415.1 uncultured Hyphomicrobiales bacterium | reverse complement strand
GAGGTGGTGGAGGCGGGCGCGTTCCTCCTGTCGGCGGCGGCCGCCCGCGGGGCGGCTGTGCTCGGCGCGCCGCCGCTCGCGTTCGCCGACGTGCGCTTCGAGCGGCCCGTGGAGCCCGCCATGGCGCCGCAGGTGGCCGTCGAGGCGGACGGGCGCTTCGCCGTCACCGTGGACGGGACCACCCACGCGAGCGGCCGCCTGTCGGTCACCGCCGATGGGCCCGCGATTCCCGCCCTCGACCTCGGCGCCGTCCGTCGCCGCCTCGGCGAGCCGATCGACCGGGAGGCGATCTACCGGGCGCTGTCGGCGGGGGGCGCGGACTACGGGCCGGCCTACCGTCTCCTCGACCGGGTCCGGCGGGGGGAGGGGGAGGCGCTGGCCGCGCTCGGCCCCGGCGCCGTCCCGGGCGAGTGGCCGGCGAACCTCCTCGACGCCCTGTTCCAGCTCACCTTCGCCTTCGCGACGGAGGCGGGCGGCCTCGCCCCCTTCTCCATCGACCGCATCGCCGCGAGGGGAACGCCCGGCGAGGTGGCCTGGGCCTACGGCATCCGGCGGGAGGCGGGGCCGGGCTTCGTGCGGCTCGACCTTTCCCTCCTCGACGGCGCGGGCGAGCCGGTGGTCGCGGTTAACGGCTTCGTGGCGCGGGCCCTTTCCGCCGAGCCGCCCTTGCGCATCCTGCGCCCGGCCTACACGCCCGTGCCGCTGGAGGCGGCGCAGCCCTCGGGCCGATGCCTCGTCCTCGCGGCCGCCGACGACGGCCTCGCCCGCGACATCGCCGCGGCCTGGCCCGCCGGCGGGGCGACCCTTGCGGAGGCGCTCGCTGCGGGCGAGAGGGCCGACCACGTCTGGTTCCTCACCCGGGAGCGGGAGGACGAGGCGGCCGCCGTCTGCCGCCTCGCCCGCACCGTCCGCCACCTCGCGGAGCAGGCCGCGCCGCCCGCCTTCACCGTCCTCACGCGGAGCGGGGAGGCGGTGCGGGACGGGGAGGCGCCCGATCCCGCCGGGGCGGCGGTGGCGGCGTTCGCCCGGTCGGTCCGGCGCGAGCACCCGGAGCTTGCCGTGCGTGTCCTCGACGCGGGGCCGGACACGACCGCCGCGGACCTCATCGCGCTCCCCGCCGAGCCCGCCGACGTCGCGCTCAGGAACGGGACGGCATGGGCGAAGCACCTCGAAGAGACGACGCTGCCGCCGGCGCCCCGCCCGCCGTGGCGGCAGGGGGGCGCCTACCTGATCGCGGGCGGCGCGGGCGGGATCGGGCTCGCCCTCGCCGAACACCTGGTGCGGACCGCCGCCGCGCGGGTCGCCCTCGTCGGCCGGCGCGCCATCACCACCGACCTCGAGGCGGCGATCGCGCGGATCGGCGGCGACGTCCTCTACCTTCGGGCCGACGTGGCGGACCGGGCGGCGCTTTCCGCCGCCGTCGATCGGGCCGAGGCCCGGCTCGGCCCGCTCGCGGGGGCCTTCCACCTCGCCCTCCACATGCACGACGCGCGCGCCGTCACCCTCACGGACGAGGCGATCCGCGCCGTCCTCGCCCCGAAGACGGACGGCACGCGCAACCTGATCGCCGCCCTCGGGAAGCGCCCGCTCGACTTCCTGGTGCTGTTCTCCTCATCGAACGCCCACACCACGAACCCCGGCCAGAGCGCCTACGCCGCCGCGAGCGCGGGGCAGGATGCCGTCGGCCTCGGCCCCGCGCCCTTCCCGGTGCGGATCGTCGACTGGGGCTTCTGGGGGGAGGTGGGCCGGGTGGCGACGGCGGAGCACCGGGCCTCCCTCGGCCGCATCGGGGTCTACCCGATCCGCACGGCGGAAGGCTTCGAGACGGTGGAGCGGCTCCTCGCCTCGCCCCATCGGCGGATCGTGCCCCTCAGGATCTCCGAAGCCGTCGCCACCGCCCTCGACGTCAGGCCGCCGGGCCTCCTGTCGCGCATCGAGGGGCAGATCGCGCCGCGCGTCGCGGAGGGCGAACCGATCCTCGCCCCCGCCGCCGCCGCCTTCCGCGGCATCGACGGCTACGCCGCGGGGCGCGTCATCCTCGCCTTCCAGGAGATGGGCGCGTTCCGCGAGGCGGGCGACGCGGCGGGCGCCGATCTCGCCGCGCGCCTCGGCATCCTGCCGCGCCACGCCCGCCTCCTCGACGCCCTCCTCGACATGCTGGTCCGGGCGGGCTTCCTCGCGGGCAACGGCGCGGGGCCGGTGGCGGGGGACGCCGTCGCGGTGCCGGCGGCGGAACGGCGGGCGGCCCTCGCGCGGAAGCGGGCGCGCTGGCTCGCCGAGGAGCCGTCGGCGGCGCCCTACCTCGACCTCCTCGACGCCTGCGCGGACCATCTTCCCGCCGTTCTCACCGGCGAGACGGACCCCAACGACGTCCTCTTCCCCGGCGGCCGGGCCGACCGGGTGGAGCCCATCTACAAGGGCAACCGCGTGGTGGACCACTTCCAGGAGGTCGTGGCGGAGGCCGCCCTCGCCGCCGTTCGCGAACGCCTCGCCGGGGCGGGGCCGGACGAGCCGGTGCGGGTCATCGAGGTGGGTGCGGGCACGGGCGGGACCACGGGCGCCGTCCTCGCCGCCCTCGAGCCCCACGCGGACCGGGTGCGCTACCTCTTCACCGACGTCGGCCGGCCGTTCCTCGAGGCCGCCCGCGCCCGCCACCGGGACGTGCCGTGGCTGGAGGTGGCGCCCCTCGACGTGGAGCGGGACCCGGCGGGACAGGGGATCGAGGCGGGCGGCTTCGACGTCGTCATCGCGGCCAACGTCCTCCACGCCACGCGCGAGGTCTCCGCGACGCTCGCCAACGTCCACCGCCTCCTGCGGCCGGGCGGCGTCCTCCTCCTCAACGAGGCGACGGCGCGGCAGGACTTCAACACCCTCACCTTCGGCCTCACCCGCGGCTGGTGGCTGTTCGAGGACGGCGAGCGGCGCATCCCCCACACGCCCCTTCTCGAACCGTCCGCCTGGCTCTCGGCGCTCGCCGCCGAAGGTTTCGCCGACGCCCGCGTCCTCGCCGGCGGCCCCGGCGCGCTTCAGTCCGTGTTGGCGGCCGTCGGAGCGGGCGCCGCCGTGCCGGCGGAACGCGTGGCGCCCGCGCCCAAGGCGCCGGCCGCACCCCCGGCCGCGGGGCGGGCGGCGCTCGAGGAGCGCTTGCGGGCGACGGTCGCGAAGGCGCTGCGCCTGTCGCCGGAGGAGGTGGAGGCGGAGACGAGCTTCGCCGACTACGGGGCGGATTCCATCATCAGCGTCGACCTCGTGCGCGAGATCAACGCCGCCTTCGACATCGACCTGAAGACGACCGCCCTGTTCAACTATTCGACGGTGCGGGCGCTGGCGGGCTACATCGAGAGCGAGTTCCCGGACCGCTTCGGCGCGGTCGAGGCCCCGCCCGAGCCCGTGAGCCGCCTGAAGGAGCGCTCCGAGAGGCTGCGTGCCATCATCCGCAAGCGCCGTCGGGCCCTGGAAGCAGCCGCGGACGACGGGGCCGAGCCCCCGCCGGCCGGGGCCGCCCCCGCGGCGGTGGCCACGCCCGCACCGGCCGCCCCCGCGCCGGACGACGACGGGGCGGCGCTGGCGGACCTCCTCGAGCGGCTGAAGGCGGGGGAGATCGACGTGGCGGAGGCCATGCGCCGCTCCCGTCACCTCGCGAGCCCCGATGGACACGATGGATAGGAGCGACCTGGTGAGTGCCGGAACGCGGCCCCTGAACCGCCTGTTCGCGCCGGACCTCTTCGAGGGCCGGACGGTCTTCGTCACCGGCGGGGCCGGGACGATCAACGCCGGCATCGCCCGCGGCTTCGCCGAGCTCGGCGCCCGCGTCGCCCTGTCCGGGCGCACCGTCGCCCGCCTCGAACAGGTGGCGGGCGAGCTCGCCGCGCTCGGCGCGCAGACCCTCGTCGTCCCCGCGGACGTCCAGGACATCGCGACCCTCGAGGCGGCGCTCGCCACCACCGAGCGCACCCTCGGGCCCGTCGACGTCCTCGTGTGCGGGGCCGCGGCCAACTTCCCCGCGCCCGCCGAGCAGATGTCGGCCGAGGGCTTCGCCAAGGTGATCTCGGTCGACCTCAACGGCTCGTTCAACGCCGCCCGCGCCGCCTTCCCCCAGCTGAAGGCGCGGCGGGGCAACATCGTCTTCGTGTCGGCCACCAACGCCGTCATGCCGTTCGCCTTCCAGGCCCACGTGGGCGCGGCGAAGGCGGGGATCGACAGCCTGATGCGCGGCCTCGCCCTCGAGTGGGGCAAGTACGGCATCCGCTGCAACAGCGTGCTGCCCGGCCCCATCGAGAAGACCGAGGGGCTGCGGCGCCTCCTCACCGAGGAGGACATCGCCGAACTGAGGAGCTACGTCCCCCTCGGCCGCTTCGGCACGATCGAGGACGTGGCGGCCGTCTCCTGCTTCCTGGCCTCGCCGCTCGCGAGCCTCCTCACGGGCGTGGCGCTCGTCGCCGACGGCGGCCAGTCCTTCTCCGGCTCGGCCATGCTCGCCGAACTGATGATGAACCCGTGAGGCCGGCCATGCGCCCGGACGAGACCTTCCGCGAGACCGTCTTCCGCATGGTGGCCGCGGGCGAGATCGACGTGGCCGCCGCGACCGCCCTCCTCCGGCGGACGGGCGAGCTCGTCGGCGCGCTCCCGGAGGCCGCGCGGCCCGACGACCGGCGGATCGCGGTCGTCGGCATGGCGGGCCGCTTCGCGAACGCGCCGGACCTCGACGCCTACTGGCGCCTCCTCGAAAGGGGCGGGACCGCCTTCGCCGAGATGCCGGAGCGGCGCTGGCCGGCGGCAGCGCCGGGCGGGTGGCGCAAGGGGGGCTTCCTGCCGGACGAGGACCGGTTCGACCCGCTCTTCTTCCGCATCTCGCCCGGCGAGGCGGCGCTCATGGACCCCCAGCAGCGCCTGTTCCTCGAGACCGCCTACCATGCGCTGGAGGACGCCGGGTACGCGGAAGGCGCCCTGTCGGGGGCGCGCTGCGGCGTCTTCGCCGGCGTCGGCGCGGGCGACTACGCCCAGCGCTTCCGCGACCGGGGGCTCGAATCGAACCCGCAGGGCCTGATGGGGAACGTCACCTCCATCCTCGCCGCGCGGATCAGCTACTTCCTGAACCTCAAGGGGCCGAGCGTCGCCCTCGACACGGCCTGCTCGTCCTCCCTCGTCGCCGTTCACCTCGCCTGCGAGAGCCTCCTCGCCGGAACGTCGGACATGGCGCTCGCGGGGGGCGTCGCCGTCATCGGCACGCCCGCCTTCCTGTCGGCCATGGTCGAGGGGGGGATGCTGTCGCCGAGCGACCGCTGCCGCCCCTTCGACGCGGCTTGCGACGGGTTCGTGTGCGGCGAGGGCGCGGGCGCCGTGGTGCTGAAGCGCCTCGCCGACGCCGCGCGGGACGGGGACGCGATCCACGGCGTCATCCGGGCGAGCGGCGTCAACCAGGACGGGCGGACCAACGGGATCACCGCGCCGAGCGCCCCGTCCCAGGCCACCCTCGTCGCCGACGTCCTGGAGCGGGCCGGGGTGGACGCGGGCACCATCGGCTACGTGGAGACCCACGGGACGGGGACGCCGCTCGGCGATCCCATCGAGGTGGAGGCGCTGACGGAGGCGTTCGCCCGGTCGACGGATGCGCGGGGCGTCTGCGCCCTCGGCTCGGCGAAGGCGAACATCGGCCACACGCTGACCGCCGCGGGCGTCGCGGGGCTCCTCAAGGTGCTCCTGATGATGCGGCACGGGACGATCCCGCCGATGGCGGCCTTCGAGGCCCCCAACCCGCGGATCGACTTCGACGCCACGCCCTTCGAGGTGCCCCGAGCCGCCCGCCCGTGGGAGGCGGACGGGCCGCGGCGGGCGGCGGTCAGCTCCTTCGGCTTCAGCGGCACCAACGCCCACGTCCTCGTGGAGGAGGCGCCGCCACGCCCCGCGCGCCCGGCGGCCGCCGGCCCGTTCCTGTTCCTCCTGTCGGCGCGGAGCGGGGAGGCGCTCGCACGGCGGGCGGCGGACCTCGAGGCGCACCTTTCGGCTGCCGCCGCGGACCCGCGGGACCTCGCCTTCACCCTCGCGGCGGGCCGCACCCACCACGACCACCGCCTCGCGGTCGTCGCCGACGATCCCGCCGGCCTCGCGCGCGCCCTCGCCGCCTGGCGCACGGGCGAGGCGGGACCGTCCGTCCTGTCCGGCACGGTCCGGCCCGGGGGGCCGGGGCCGGCGCTCGCGGCCTTCGGCGCCGAGGTGGCGCGGGAGGCGCCGGACGCGAAGCGCCTCGCCGTCCTCGCGGACCTTTACGTGCAGGGCGCGGCGTTCGACTGGGCGAGCCTGCCCGGCACGGCGGGCGGGCGGCGGGTGTCGCTTCCCGGCTATCCCTTCGAGCGCGTGCCCTGCAACCTCGAGCCGGCCCCCGTCGAGGCGCCCGCACCGGCGCGGGAGGGGGATGTCCTCGAGGCGGTCGAGGCGGCGCTCGCAGGCCGCGCCGAGCCGGACCTTTCGGGCCGGGCGGCCGACTTCCGGGCCGTGGAGGCCTGGGGCCGCCGGGCCCTCGCCGACGCCTATGCCGGGGCAGGCCTCCTCGAGCGGCACGTGTGGACCGTCGCGGGGCTTGCGAAGGCCCTCGCCGTCGTTCCGGAAAAGCGCCGCCTCCACGACGCCCTCGTCGCCGTTCTCGTGCGCGAGGGCGTCCTCGCCCGGGAAGGGGACCTGTTGCGCGTCCTCGCCCCGCCCGAGGCCGCCGACCTCGCGGCGGAGCGGGCGCGTCTCGCCGCGAACGCGCCGGAACTCGCCCCCTTCCTCGCGCTTCTCGCCACCACGGTGCCGGCGCTCCCCGCCCTCCTCGCGGGGCGGACGACGGCGACGGAGGTCATGTTCCCGGACGGTCGCATGGACCTCGTGGAGCCGATCTACCGCGGCAACCGCCTCGCCGAGCACTTCAACGGCCTCCTCGCCGACGCGGTGGTGGCCGCCGCCGCGCGGATGGACCGCCCCGTCCGCATCCTCGAGATCGGCGCGGGCACGGGCGGGGCCACCGCCGGGATCCTCGAGGCGCTGGGCCGGGCCGGTCTTCGCGCGGCCTACACCTACACGGACGTCTCCCACGGCTTCGTCCAGCTCGGCCGCCAGCGCCTCGACGGGAAGCACGGGGGGATGGACTTCCGCGTCCTCGACATCGAGCGGGACCTTTCGGCGCAGGGCGTGCCGCCCGGCGCCTTCGACGTGGTGGTCGCCTCCAACGTCCTCCATGCGGCGCGGCGGATCGACGGGGCGCTTTCCAACGCGGCGGCGGCGCTCCGCCCGGGCGGCCTCCTCCTCCTCAACGAGGTGACGGCGCTCCAGGACTACGCCACCATGACGTTCGGCCTCACCGACGGCTGGTGGGCCTTCGAGGACGGCTGCCGGATCGCCGACGCGCCCCTCCTCGACGTCTCGGGCTGGCGCGCGGCGCTCCGCGCGGCGGGCCTTCCCGAGGCGCGGGCCTTCGGCCTCCCCGGAGAGGAGGGCGAGGGGCTGAGCCAGGCCGTCATCGCCGCCCGCCTCGACGCGGCCGTCCCGCGGCCCGCCGGCGCCCCGCCACCCGAGGCGGAGCCGCCCGCCTGCGCCCCCGCGACGGAAGCGCCCGACCCCGTCCCCGCGGAGGACCTCGAAGGGATCGTCGCGGCGGAGGCGGCGGCCGTCCTCGGCATGGCGGCGGACCGGCTCGACCGGCGGGGCCGCTTCATGGACTTCGGGATCGATTCCATCCTCGGGGGCCAGCTCGTCGCCCGCCTCAACGCCCGCCTCGGCCTCGACATGAGGCCAACCGTCGTCTTCGACCATCCGTCCGTCCGCGACCTCTCCCGCCACGTCGCGGCCGAGCACGCCCCGCGCATCGCCCCGCCCCCCGCCGCCCCGGCGCCGGCGGACGGGCCCGGCGAGGCGCCCGCCCGTCCCGCCGACGCCGACGCACCGGCGGGCGGGTCCGTTCCCGCCGCCCCGGCCGGGCGCGACCGGCGCATCGCCGTCATCGGCATGGCCGGGCGCTTCGCCGACTGCGCGGACATCGACGCCTTCCACGCCATGCTGGCCGAGGGGCGCTGCGGCATCGTCGACGTGCCGGCGGACCGCTGGTCGGCCGACCCGGCGGACCTGCCCGAGGACGTGCGGGCCGAGGCCGCGTTCCTGCGCCGCGGCGGCTTCCTGAAGGACGCGGGTGACTTCGACCCCCTGTTCTTCCGGATCTCCGGCAAGGAGGCCGAGCTCACCGACCCCCAGCACCGCCTCTTCCTGACGGAGTGCTGGCGGGCGCTGGAGGACGCGGGCTATGCGGAGGACGAGCTCGACGGGACGCGCTGCGGCGTCTTCGTCGGCGCCCACGGGGGCGACTACACCCACCGCATGACCGAGGTGGGGATCGTCCCGGAGGCCTTCGCCTTCATGGGGAACGCGGCGGCCATCCTCGCCGCCCGCATCGCCTACGTCCTCAACCTCAAGGGGCCGAGCCTCGCCGTCGACACCGCCTGCTCGTCGTCGCTGACGGCGATCCACCTCGCCTGCCGGAGCATTCTCGACGGCGAGTGCGCCATGGCCCTCGCGGGCGGCGTCTTCCTCACCACCACCATGGGCTTCAACACGGCGGCCGCGAAGGCCGGGATGCTCTCGCCCACCGCCGCCTGCCACACGTTCGACGCGGGCGCGGACGGGTTCGTGCCGGGCGAGGGCGTCGGCGTCGTGGTCCTGAAGCCCTACGAGAGGGCGCTCGCGGACGGGGACCACGTGGAGGCGGTGATCCTCGCCTCCGCCGTCAACCAGGACGGGCGGACCAACGGGATCACCGCGCCGAGCCCCGCCTCCCAGGCCGCCCTCGAGGTCGAGGCGTACGAGAAGGCGGGCGTGGACCCGGACCGGATCGGCTGCATCGAGGCCCACGGGACGGGGACGCCGCTGGGCGACCCCATCGAGATCGAGGGGCTGACGGCCGCCTTCCGCCGCTTCACCGCGCGCAAGCGCTACTGCGCCATCGGCTCGGTCAAGACCAACATCGGCCACGCGGCCCACGCGGCGGGGATCGCCGGCTTCCTGAAGGCGGTGCTCCAGCTGAAGCACCGCACGCTCTTCCCCTCCCTCAACTTCACCGCCGAGAACCCGGCGCTCGGCCTCGCCGGGACGCCGTTCTACGTCAACACGCGCCTCGCCCCGTGGGAGACGGACGGGGGGCCGCGCCTTTCGGCCGTCAGCTCCTTCGGCTTCAGCGGCACCAACGTCCACGTCGTCCTGTCCGAGGCGCCGCCCCCGCCCCCGCGCGTGCCGTCGGCGGGGCCGGTGGTCGTCGCCCTGTCGGGGCGGACCCCGCTCGCGCTCGAGCGGCGGATCGCGGCCCTTGCCGACTGGCTGTCCCGGAACGAGGCCGCCCTCGCCGACCTCGCCCGCACGCTGAACGGTGGCCGCTGCCACTTCGAGCACCGCTGGGCGGCCGTCGTGGAGAGCGTCGAGGACCTGCGCGCCGCCCTCGCCGCGGGCCCGGCCGACGCCCCGCACGACGGGACGGGCGGGGCCGCCCCGCGCCTCCTCGAGATCGCCCGCGCCTACCTCGCCGGCGCGCCCCTTCCCGACGACGCGGTCCCGGCCGACGGGCGGCGCATCTCGCTGCCGACCTATCCGTTCGAGATGCGCCGTTACTGGCTGGACGCCCCCGAGGCGCCCGCCCCGGCCCGCCGGGCCCGCGCCAACGCGGTCGGCTTCGAGTGGGTGGCGGAGGCGGCGGCGCCCGTCGGCCCGCCCGTGCCGGTCCGGCTCGTGGCCGCCAGCGGGCCGGCGGACGCGCTGGCCGAGGCCCTCCGGGAGGCCGGGCACCCAGTCGAGGCGGTCGGCCCGGCGGACGGGGAGGGCGAGGCGCCGGGGGCGTTCGTCGTCGTCGACCTTGATCCCGGCGAGGGGCCGGGCGTCGCGGACGGGGCGAAATCGGTCTTCCGCCTGGCGCGGGCCCATTTCTCCCGGCCGGTCCGCATCCTCTACGTCCACGCCGGGCTGCCGGGGCAGGCCTGCCTCGCGCCGCTGGGGCGCTCGGCCCGGTTCGACGGGGCGCGGGTCGACGTGCGCGTCCTCGAGGTGGCCGGGCCGCGCCCCGCCGGGCGCGCGCTGGCCGCGGCCATCGCGGCGGAGCTCGCCGCCCCGGCGGGGGCCTCCGCGGCGGTGCGGATCGAGGGCGGCCGCCGCCTCGTGCGCCGGCCGGTCGCCCTTGCGCCGCCCGGGGCACCGGCGCCGCCCGTCCGCCGCGGCGGCCACGTGGTCGTGACCGGCGGGGGAGGGGTGCTCGCCGGCCTGTTCGCCCGCCGCCTCGCCGACGCTTTCGGCTGCCGCATCACCCTGATCGGCCGCTCGCCCCCGTCGGACCGGGTGCGGGAG
>CAZJNX010000174.1:0-10390 GCA_964547415.1 uncultured Hyphomicrobiales bacterium | reverse complement strand
GACCGCCTGAAGGACGAGTTCCTGTCCCAGGTCTCCCACGAGCTCAGGACGCCCATGACGGCGATCCGCTCCTTCTCCGAGCTCCTCGCGGAGGAGGGGAGCCTCGAGACCGCCCGTGCCCGCCGCTTCATCGAGGTGATCCACGCCGAGTCCGAGCGCATGACCCGCCTCCTCGACGAGATCCTGGACCTGTCCCGCATGGAGAGCGGCCAGGTCACCCTCGCCCGGGAGCGGCTCGACCTGTCCGAGCGGGTGCGGGACGCGGTGGAGGCGATGTCGGGCCTCGCCGAGTGGTCGGGCGTCGCCCTGTCCTTCGCGGAGCCGGCGGGGACGGTGTTCGTGGAAGCGGACGCGGACCGGCTGAAGCAGGTCCTCGTGAACCTGTTGTCCAACGCCATCAAGTTCGCCGGCCCCGCGGACCCGCGGGTGTCCGTCGCGATCGCCGTGGAGGACGGCGCGGCGGTGGTGCGGGTGGTCGACAACGGGCCGGGGATCGCGCCGGACGTCAAGGACCGCCTGTTCACGAAGTTCTCCCGCGGCTGGCGCCAGCCAGCGCGGGCCGACGGGGCGCCGGGGCTCCAGGGCAGCGGCCTCGGCCTTGCCATCTCCCGCCAGATCACCGTGGCCCTCGGCGGCGAGCTCGGCCTCGAGACGAGCGGGCCGAAGGGCTCCGTCTTCCGCCTCGCCCTGCCGCTCGCCCGCGGCGCGGCCGCCCGCGTCGCCGCCGAGTGAGCCGCTACCCGTGCCCGCCGCCCGCCAGCCGCTCCACGGCCGCCACGAGCCCGTCATACCGGGAGAGGAGGACGTCCGGGGCAAGGTCCTCCATGGGGACGTCGGTGTAGCCGAAGGTGACGCCGACGATCGGCAGCGCCGCCGCCCGCGCCGCCTCCACGTCGATCCGGCTGTCGCCCACGAAGATCGTCCGGCCCGGGACGGCGCCCGCCGCCGCCATGGTGCCGCGCACCATCCGCGGGTCCGGTTTGCCGACGCCGAACGTGTCCGCCCCGGCGAGGGCGGCGAAGCGCCGCGAAAGGTCGAGGGCGTCGAGGAGGAGGGCGGCGAGCCGGCTCGACTTGTTGGTGCACACGGCGAAGGCGGCGCCGGCGGCCTCCAGCCGGTCGAGGGCGGGAAGGAGGCCCGGGAACGGCCGGCTTTCCTCGGCGATCCGCGCCTCGTAGTGGACGAGATAGTCCCGGTGGAGGGCCGACAGCTCCTCCTCCTCCACCGGATCGCCCGCCCGGGCGAGCGCCTCGCGCAGCATCGCCTTCGCCCCGTAGCCGATGAGGGGGCGCACGATCGCCTCCGGCACCGGCGGGTGGCCGCGCCGGGCGATGATGTGGTTCACGGTCCCGACGAGGTCGGGCGCCGTGTCCACCAGCGTCCCGTCGAGGTCGAACAGGATGACGTGTCCCGAAAGATCGCGCATCGGTGGCCCCTCCCCGCGCCCGCTCCGCTGCGGCCCTATGGCCCGGATCGGCCGCCGTGTCGACGGCGCGGGGCGGGCGGCGGCCATCCGTCGGGGGCGGAAGGCGCCGCCGCCGTTGAAGACGGCGCCGTCGTGTGACATGCGAGGGGGGACGAGCCTTGGATGGGGCGCCGCGCGCCGGGGCCGCAGCCCCGCACGCGCGGCCGCGCACCGGTCGCCGGGCCGCGGCGCGCCCGCGACCCCGGACGACCGGGCATCGGAACATGGGGAATGACGATGCGACTGCCTGAACGCCTGAGCCGCCTTTGCGGAGCCCTCCTCGTCGCATGCGCGGCCGGTTTCCTCGCCGTCGCGGGACCGGTGGGCGCGGTGGCCCAGCAGGCCGCCGACACTTCGAGCGGGGAGGAGGAGACCTTCTCGCCCGAGCATCTGCGCAAGGCCCAGCGCGTCATCGACCTCACCCGCTCCGCGGAGGGCTTCGACGAGATCCTGTCGATCGTGGCCGAGCAGACGACGGCCCTGTTCGTGCGCAACCACCCGGGCCTCACCCGCGAGATCGAGGCGGTGACGACGGAGAAGGCCCTCGAGATGGCCGCCTCCCGGCGCGAGTTGAACGAGACGCTGCAGAAGATCTGGGCGCGCCGCTTCACCGAGGAGGACCTCGACGTCCTGATCGAGTTCTTCTCCTCGCCCGTCGGGCAGCGCTTCGCCGAATCGAGCGCCACCATCGCGGCCCTGTCGGTGGGTGCCTCCCAGCAGTGGGGCAACCGCCTCGCCACCGAGATGGTGACGGAGGTGCGCGAGGAGCTGCGCGCCCGCGGCCACCCGCTCTGATCCGTCGGCCGCCAGCGCCGCCGCGCGCCGCGGCAACGGGAAGGGGGAAAGGATGGCCTTCGACTACGACCTCATCGTGATCGGCGCGGGCTCGGGCGGCACGCGCGCCGCCCGCATCGCCGCCTCCCACGGGGCGCGCGTCGCCATCGTGGAGGAGTTCCGCGTCGGCGGCACCTGCGTGATCCGCGGCTGCGTGCCGAAGAAGCTGATGGTGTACGCGTCCCAGTTCTCCGAGGCGTTCGAGGACGCGGCCGGCTTCGGCTGGCGCGACCTCGGCTCCCCCGCCTTCGACTGGCCGTCCTTCCGGGAGGCGAAGGCGCGGGAGATCGAGCGCCTCAGCCAGGCCTACGTCGCCAACCTGAAGAAGAGTGGCGTCGAGATCCTGATGGACCGGGCCACCGTGGCGGGGCCCGAGGCCGTGCGCCTCGAGAACGCGGGGCGAACGCTCTCCACCGAGCGGATCCTGATCGCGACGGGCGGCACGCCCAACGTGGACGCGCGCCTGCCGGGGGCCGAGCACGTCATCACCTCCAACGAGGTGTTCGGGCTCGAGCACTGGCCGGACCGGGTGGTCGTCGCGGGCGGGGGCTACATCGCGGTGGAGTTCGCCGGCATCTTCAACGGCCTCGGCGTCGACACCACCCTCATCTACCGCGGCGAGGAGATCCTGCGCGGCTTCGACGACGACCTGCGCACGGGCCTGCGCGAGGAGATGGAAAAGCGCGGCGTCCGCTTCGTCTTCGGCGACGTGTTCACCGGAATCGCGCGGACCGAGGACGGTCTCGTGGGCGAGACCCGCGGGGGCCTCACCCTCGCCGCCGACGAGATCCTGTTCGCCATCGGCCGCCGCCCGGCGACGGCGGGGCTCGGCCTCGCCGAAGCCGGGGTGGAGCTCGACCCGGTGGGCGCGGTCATCGTGGACCGGCACTCCCGCAGCTCGGTCCCCTCCATCTACGCCGTCGGGGACGTGACGAACCGCGTGAACCTCACCCCCGTCGCGATCCGCGAGGGCCACGCCTTCGCCGACACCGTGTTCGGGGGCAAGGACGTGTCGGTGGACCACGCCGACATCGCGACCGCCGTCTTCTCCCAGCCCGAGCTCGGCACCGTCGGCCTCACCGAGGCGGAGGCGCGGGCGACCTTCCGCGTGGTGGACGTCTACCGCACCCGCTTCCGGCCCATGCTCGCCACCCTGTCGGGGCGGGACGAGAAGGTGCTCATGAAGCTCGTGGTGGACGGGGAGACGGACAGGGTGCTCGGCGTCCACGTCATGGGCCACGGGGCGGGGGAGATGAGCCAGCTCCTCGGCATCGCGGTGAAGATGGGCGCCACCAAGGCCGACTTCGACCGCACCGTCGCCGTCCATCCGACCGCGGCGGAGGAGCTCGTGACGATGCGCATGGCGCCCGAGCGGCACGTGCGCGCGGCCGCCGAATGAAAGGGTCGCGGACCATCGGCAGGGGTCTTGCCGGCCTCCTCGCGCTCGTGGCGCTGCCCGCAGCGGCGCAGGAGCTGCCGCGGGACGGGGCGAGCCTCGGCGGCAACTGGCGGGCCGCGCCTTCGGTCTCGGGCGAGCGGCTCGGGGCCTTGCGCGCGGGGACGCGGCTTCGGATCCTCTCCAACACCGGCGACAGCTACCAGGGCTTCGACTGGTTCGCCGTGGAGGTGGACGGGCGGCGCGGCTTCCAGTGGGGTGGCATCCTGTGCGCCGACGGCCTCTCGGTGGAGGGCCTCACCGGCGTCTGCCCGGGGACCGAGGCGGCCGTGCCCGCGCCCGCGGCCGACGCGCCCGCCGTCCCGGCCGAGGTCCGGACCGCCACCGAGGCCCTCGACGGGCGCTGGGTGCGGCTTGCCGCCGACGTCCACGGGGTGCGCGTCGGCTCGTGCACGCGGGACGCGGACGCAGCCCTCGCCGTCTCGGGCGGCCGCCTCGCCTTCGGGGAGCGCACCTGTACCGCGACCGGGGCGCGGCGCGCGGCGGACGGGGCGCTGCGCCTCACGGGCACCTGCGCGGACGGGGGCGCCCTCGACACCCGCGTCTACGTGGCCGAGGGGGAAGGCCTCCTCGCCTTCGTGGACGGGTCGGGGCGGCTCACCGTTTACCGCGGCTGCTGGCTGCCGGAGTGAGGCGGGCGTGAGGATGGCCCCGGTGCGCTTCCGCTCCTTCGGCTACGGCTCCCTCGTCAACCGGCGCACGCTCGCGGGCGGCGCCGTCACCGTGCCGGGCCGCGTCTCGGGCTTCCGCCGGGCGTGGCGGGCGGCGAGCCGCTGGCACGGGCGGGGCGTGTGCGCCCTGTCGGTGGAGCCCGCGCCGGGGGAGGAGATCGCCGGCCTCATGGTGGTGGACCGCCTCGCCGCCCTCCCCGCCCTCGACAAGCGGGAGCAGCGCTACAACCGCCACATGCTGCCCGCGGACCGCTTTCGTCCCGAGGGGGGCGGCGCCGTCGCGGAGGCGGAGGAGGAGGCGGCGTTCTTCTACCTCTACCGCGCGTCGGCGGGGGCCAACCGGTGGGGCGACGCGGCGCACCCGGTGTGGCTGTCCTACGTGGACTGCGTCCTCCAGGGCTTCCTCGACGTGTTCGGCCGGCCGGGCGTCGACCACTTCATGGCGACGACGGACGGCTGGGAGATCCCCATCGTGGACGACCGGGCCGCCCCCGCCTACCCGCGCGCCCAGAGCCTTTCGGCGGAGGAGCGGCTCACGGTGGACGCGGCGCTCTCGGCCGTCGGCGCGCGCCCGGTGCCCTACGCCGAGGTGGCGCAATTGAGCGCCTGAGCCTCACACGATCTTCTCGAGCCCCCAGCCGATGGCGTAGGCCGCCCCCGCCGCGCCGAGGCCGACGGCGAGCGTCTCGAGGCCCGACACCGCCCAGTGGGTGGTGGACCACAGGCTCTTCAGGCTCCCGATCGCGAAGAAGACGCCCGCCGTCATGGCCGTGGCGAGGGTGGCAGCGGCCGGCAGCCCGGCGACGAACGGCAGGAGCGGGACCGCCCCGCACAGGACGAACGCGCCGAAGGTGGCGAGCGCGGCCCGGAACGGCCGGGCGATCGTCGGGCCCTGCCCGTGCTCCTCGGCGAGCATGGTGTCGACCCAGGCGCGGCGGTTGCGCGTGATGAGGCCGACGACGCGGTCGAGGTCCTCCCCCGCAAAGCCCTTCTCCCGGAAGATCGCCCGCACCTCCGCCCGCTCCCCGTCCGGGAAGGTCTCGATGTGGCGCTCCTCCATGCGCTTCAGGCGGCGGTAGTCGGCCCGCTCGGCGCGGGTGGCGGAGAAGTTGGCCGCCGCCATGGACAGGCCGTCGGCGACGAGGTTCGCCACCCCCATGATGAGGACGATGCGCGCCTCGAGGCTCGCCCCGACGGCGCCCGCCACGATGGCGAACGTCGTCACCGCCCCGTCGATGCCGCCGTAGATCCAGTCGCGCAGGTAGGAGGCGCGCGGGCCGCCGCCGATCCGCTCGGCGATCTCCTCGGGCGAGTGGCCGTGGTCGAGGCGCATTCCCCTCCCTCCGGGGCTCCGGGCCGTCCCGCCGCCAGGGGCCGCCCGGGCGGTGTGCACCTCCCCGGGGCGGCGCAACTTGATCTAGATCAATGCGGGGGGCGGGCGCCACGGTCCCGCGAACGGGGGCGCCCTCGTCTTTCGCCGTCCGGCCCGCGCCGCTATACAGTCGCCGATCCTTCATGCGTCGATGCGACCTCGAATTTCACGGACGAGACCGATGGCCGAGAACTGGACCCCCTCCTCCTGGCGCGGCAAGCCCATCGTGCAGGTGCCGGACTACCCCGACGCGGCGGCGCTCGCGGCCGTGGAGGAGCGGCTGCGCACCTGGCCGCCGCTGGTCTTCGCGGGCGAGGCGCGGGCGCTGAAGGCCGAGCTCGCGCGCGTGGCGGCGGGCGAGGGTTTCCTCCTCCAGGGCGGCGACTGCGCGGAGAGCTTCGCCGAGCACCACCCGGACACGATCCGCGACTTCTTCCGCGTCTTCCTGCAGATGGCGGTGGTGCTGACCTACGCGGCGGGCGAGCCCGTCACCAAGGTGGGCCGCATCGCCGGGCAGTTCGCAAAACCCCGCTCCTCGCCGGTGGAGAAGAAGGGGGAGACGGAGCTTCCCTCCTACCGCGGCGACATCGTCAACGACATCGCCTTCACGGCCGAGGGCCGCACGCCCGACCCTGCGCGCCTCGAGATGGCCTACCGCCAGTCGGCCGCCACGCTGAACCTGTTGCGGGCGTTCGCGCAGGGCGGCTACGCCAACCTCGACAACGTGCACGCGTGGATGCTCGGCTTCATCGAGGACAGCCCCCAGGGGCACCGCTACCGCTCGCTCGCCGACCGCATCTCCGAGACGCTGCGCTTCATGCGGGCGGCGGGGGTGAACCCGGACAACACGCCCGAGCTTCGCTCCACCACCCTCTACACCTCCCACGAGGCGCTGCTCCTGTCCTACGAGGAGGCGTTCACCCGCGTCGATTCCACGAGCGGCGACTGGTACTCGACCACCGGCCACATGGTCTGGATCGGCGACCGCACCCGCCAGCCCGACCACGCGCACGTCGAGTACTGCCGCGGCATCCGGAACCCGATCGGCCTCAAGTGCGGCCCGTCGATGACGGCGGACGGCCTCCTCGAGCTCATCGACATTCTGAACCCGGAGAACGAGCCGGGCCGCCTCACGCTGATCGCCCGCTTCGGGTCCGACAAGGTGATGGACCACCTGCCCGCGCTGGTCCGCGCGGTGCAGCGTGAGGGGCGTTCGGTGGTGTGGTCGTGCGACCCGATGCACGGCAACACGGTGTCGGCCGGCGGCTACAAGACGCGCCCGTTCGAGAAGATCCTGAAGGAGGTGCAGACCTTCTTCGCGGTCCACCGGGCGGAGGGCACCCACGCGGGCGGCATCCACGTGGAGATGACGGGCAAGAACGTGACGGAGTGCACCGGCGGCGCCCGGGCGCTGACGGCGGAGGGCCTGTCGGACCGCTACCACACCCACTGCGACCCCCGCCTCAACGCCGAGCAGGCGATCGAGCTCGCTTTCCTGATCGCGGAGAACCTGCAGGCGGAGCGGAAGGACCAGGGCGAGAAGCCGGCGGTGGCGGCGGAGTGATATCTTGTTCCCCGCCAGCGAATCGATCTAGCTTCAATCGCCCGTCTAATCTCCCAGATTGGAGACTATTTTGCCTCCGGCTACCCTTCCGCGGACATCGAGCTACAAATCAAACAATCAGGTCTTCGCGCACGACAGGAATCTCACTGAAAAGAAATTTCGTGTGCCGGCAGGTATTCGGGCGAACGCGCCGAATAAGATGGATGGAATTGCTTTCTTGGAAAGCCTCCCCACCGATACTTTTTCTGTTTGCTTTTTGGATCCACAGTATCGCGGCGTGCTAGATAAGCAAAAATATGGCAATGAAGGCTCTCGTCAGAAAGCGCGATCTTCATTGCCACAAATGAGCGATGATTATATACAAGAATTTACTGAAAGAATATCGAGAACACTTATGCCATCAGGGCATTTATTTCTCTGGACTGATAAATTCCACCTCTGCACAGGTATCCAGACGCTACTTGGCTGCGAATTGTTTCAGATTGTTGATCTTATTACTTGGAATAAAAAACGTATTGGAATGGGCTATCGTACCCGGAGAACATCTGAATACTTGATTGTGCTTCAAAAGCGGCCTGCACGGGCTAAAGGCGTTTGGACACTTCACGACATTCCTGATGTTTGGGATGAGAAAGTGGATCGCACTCATGCTCACTCGAAGCCCGTGGGGTTGCAGGCAAAATTGATTGAAGCTGTCTCCTGCCGTGGCGATTATGTTATTGATCCAGCAGCTGGAAGCTATTCTGTGCTAGCCGCGGCCAAGTCAGTCGGCCGCAATTTCATTGGCTGTGATATCGTAGGCTGACTGCAGTGGCGCGTATAAGAGACCGCATGGCAAAGGCACGCGCTGAAGGCAGTGGATACGAGCGTGTCTTAGGTGACGCTAAACTTGGCCAGCTAGTCAGCGCAACCCATGCGACTACTATTTCTGCGGGCACAGAACTTGAGAAGCTTATCGCTGAGCAGGCAAATAAACTCTCTGACCTAGATAGATTTCTTCAGGCGACTCCATATCCGCATGGAACTTTCTTGGCCACGAAAACCCAAGTCCGCACCAGTAATGTGATTGGCGGCACCTCAAAAGATCCAGACTTTGTTATCTTTGATGTCAGGCCAAACACGCAGCGTTGCCTAGTAGTTGAGCTGAAGGAAGGCGATCAATTCGATACCAAAAAAGCCGCTGGCGAGTGGGAGGCCTTGGAGCACTTTGTGACTGCGGTGGCAAGGCAGATACAATTTACGGTTAGCCCTCATGTCTGCTTCTTTTACGCAACCGATCGGCAGCAAGTGGTTGACGGGTTTAAGCGCGTACTTGGAGCGGCTGATGCATTGACAGGACGTGAATTCTGCGATTTGCTTGGGGTGAACTACGATGACATCGTTGAATATAGACGAAATCACCAAAGAGAAAATTTTGCTTTTTTCTTAGAAACTCTTTTCAGGATTCCAAGTGTCCGTACGTTCATTAGGCGTAAACGGCAAGAAAATCTTGAACCGTAAATCTACGGTGTGCGTCTAATTAACGACCTTTGCACACTTGGTGCTAGCGTACTCCTCCACCAGCTCCGCCATGGACTTGAACACGAAGTCCGTCCGCGGCCGCTCGCCCGGGTCGCGCGTCGCCCCGAACCCCTCCTTGTCGTGGCGGCGGTAGATCCAGCAGGTGGCGAGGCCGAAGCGGTTGGCCGGCTGGTGGTCGTGGAAGAGGCTCTCCGCCGTGTGCAGGATGTCCGAGGCGCGGATGCCGCGGCGGTTCAGCATCGTCAGCATGTACTCGAAATTGCGCGGGGTCGGCTTGTAGCTGCCGACGTCCTCCGCCGTGAACACCGCGTCGAACGTCACGCCCAGCTTCGCCTCGCTCGCCGCGAAGCTGGCGTTGTCGACGTTCGACAGGATCACCAGCTTGTAGTGCTCCTTCAGGTACTTGAGCGCGTCGGCGCTGTCCGGGAAGGCCGGCCAGTCCTTCACCGACGCGCCGTAGGCGAGGCACTCCTCCCAGGTGGCCGCCACGCCGAACTCCTCGGCGAGCCGCTTCGCCACCACCGCCAGAAGCTCCGGGTAGCGCTTGCCCGGCGTCGTCGCCTGGGCGGTCGATTCGTGGAAGGCGTGGGCGGCGAGCACCGTCTCCCGGTCCGGCGCCGTCGGGGCGCGCGACAGGATCGGCTCGAGCGCCCGGAAGATGCCCGTCTCCCAGTCGATCAGGGTGCCGTAGCAGTCGAAGGTGAGGACGGAATAGTCGGAAACGTGCACGGAAATCTCCCTCAGACGCCGGCCGGGTAGTTCGGGCTCTCCCGCACGATGGCGACGTCGTGGACGTGCCCCTCGCGCAGCCCCGAGTTGGTGATGCGGATGAAGCGGGCGCGGGTCTGCAGCTCCTCGATGGTGGCCGCGCCCACGTAGCCCATCGCCGCCCGGAGGCCCCCGGCGAGCTGGTGCAAAACGCCCGCCACCGGCCCCTTGTACGGCACCTGCCCCTCGATGCCCTCCGGCACCAGCTTCAGCTTGTCCGACACCTCGGCCTGGAAGTAGCGGTCGGCCGAGCCGCGGGCCATCGCCCCCATGGAGCCCATGCCCCGGTACGCCTTGTAGCTGCGCCCCTGGTGGAGGTAGACCTCGCCCGGGCTCTCGTCGGTGCCGGCGAGCAGCGAGCCCACCATCGCCGCCGACGCGCCGGCCGCGATCGCCTTGGCGAGGTCGCCGGAGAACTTTACGCCGCCGTCCGCCACCACCGGCGTGTCGGAGCCCGACGCCGCCCGCGCGGCCGCCATCACGGCGGTGAGCTGGGGCATCCCGACGCCCGCCACCACGCGGGTGGTGCAGATCGAGCCCGGGCCGATGCCCACCTTCACCGCGTCCGAGCCCGCGTCGATCAGCGCCTTGGTGGCCTCGGCCGTCGCCACGTTGCCGGCGAGCACCTGCACCCGGTTCGACAGGGCCTTCACCCGCCCGACCGTCTCCAGCACCTTCTGGGAATGGCCGTGGGCGGTGTCCACCACCACGAGGTCGACGCCCGCGTCGACGAGCCGCT
>CAZJNX010000173.1:8734-10446 GCA_964547415.1 uncultured Hyphomicrobiales bacterium | reverse complement strand
TCCGCGCCGTCCCGCCCGAGCAGCGCTGGAGGTTCCGGATCCTGAGCGCCAGCTCCCGCGGCTCGAAGGGCTTGGCGAGATAATCGTCCGCGCCGTACTCGAGGCCCCGGATCCGGTCGTCTGCGTCCGACAGCGCCGTCAGCATCAGGATGGGCGCGGCGATCCGGTCCCGGATGGCGCGGATGAGGTCGAAGCCGCTCTCCCCCGGCATCATCACGTCGAGGACGATGACGTCGAACACGAACCCGGCGAGCTTGCGCAGCGCCTCCTCCGCGGAGGCGGCGACGGTGCACCTGAGGCCCTCCCGGGCGAGGTAGCGGTCGAGGAGGTCGCGGATGCGCGCGTCGTCGTCCACCACGAGGACGTGGGCGGCGTTGTCGGGAAGCGCGTCGCGGTCGCTCACCGCCGGTCCCTCCCGGCGGCAAGGCCGATGCGGGCGGCCGCGCCCTCCCGGTCGTCCGTGTTGATGAGGGTGAGGAGGAAGCGCGCCACCTCGCCGTCGGCCTCCGGCGGCAGGTGGGCGAGCGCGCCCTCGATCCGGCGCGACTGGAGGCGGGCGAGGCGGCGGGCGAGCGCGGCTCCCGTCTCGGTGGTGGACAGGTGCTTCTCCCGCCGGTCCTCCCGCCCGGGCTCGACGGCGACGAACCCCTCCTGCACGAGCTGGCGCAGGACGCGGCCGAGGGACTGCTTGGTGATCTTCAGGATCGACAGGAGGTCGCTCACCCGAAGGCCCGGGTTCCGGTCGACGAAATGGAGGACCCGGTGGTGGGCGCGGCCGAAGCCGAACTCGGCCAGCACCTCGTCCGCCTCCCCCACGAAGTCCCGGTAGGCGAAGAACAGGAGTTCGATCAGGTCATAGCGCACCCCCGCGGCCCCCGCCCCGCCAGCGGCGCCGCCGTCTTCCGCGCGCTCCCCGCGCCCGCCGCCCTCGTCCATCGGCGCCCTCGCTCGTCCGTGCCGGCGAGAAAGTTACGTCAGCCTTGTTGACACATAAATGGCGGAACGTTACCTATCAATGGCCCTTCGGGAAATTATCGTTCGCAAGCGGCCCTGTCGCTTTGCGATCGTGAACCGAGGGCGCGGCCGGGCTCCATGCGCGCCATCGGCGACGAGCCGCGTTGGCGAGCGCATGCCCGGGCGCCGCATCCGGAACGACACAAAGGCGAGGAAGGAAAGCCCATGGCCGGCCTGCCATTCGATCAGCGCGACGGGGTCATCTGGTACGACGGCGCGTTCGTGCCGTGGCGGTCGGCGAACGTGCACGTCCTCACCCACGGCCTGCACTACGCGAGCTCGGTCTTCGAGGGGGAGCGGGCCTACGGCGGCGCGATCTTCAAGTCCGAGGAGCATACCCGCCGCCTGTTCCGCTCCGCCGAGGTCCTGGGCTTCTCCATCCCCCACGGCGAGGACGAGATCAACGCCGCCAAGAACGAGCTCCTGTCCCGCATGGGCCTCGTCGACGCCTACGTGCGGCCGGTCGCATGGCGCGGCAGCGAGATGATGGGCGTGTCGGCCCAGAAGAACACCATCCACGTGGCGATCGCCGCGTGGGAGTGGCCGAGCTACTTCGACCCCGAGCAGCGCCTTGAGGGCATCCGCCTCGACATGGCCGAGTGGCGCCGGCCCGACCCGAAGACCGCCCCCGCAGGCGCCAAGGCGGCGGGCCTTTACATGATCTGCACCCTGTCCAAGCACGCCGCCGAGGCCAAGGG
>CAZJNX010000173.1:0-8724 GCA_964547415.1 uncultured Hyphomicrobiales bacterium | reverse complement strand
GACGCTTTGATGCTCGACTACCGCGGCCGCGTCGCCGAGGCGACGGGCGCCAACGTCTTCTTCGTGAAGGACGGGGAGATCGTCACCCCGGTGCCGGACTGCTTCCTCGACGGCATCACCCGACGGACCGTTATCGGCCTCGCCGAGGCGCGCGGGTTCAGGGTCGTCGAGCGGCCGGTGATGCCGGAGGAGCTCGAGGGCTTCGAGCAGTGCTTCCTCACCGGCACGGCGGCCGAGGTGACGCCCGTGTCCGAGATCGGGCCCTACTCCTTCGAGGTCGGGACGATCACCCGCACCCTCATGGAGGACTACCTCGCGGCGGTCCAGCCCGCCTCCGCGCCCGCCGAGCCCGCGCTCCTCGCCGCCGCGGGCTGACCTCCCCTTTCCCCGGGAGCCCGCCTCCCAGGGCCGACGCGAAACCCTCGCGCCCGGCGCGGCCCGCCTCGGCCCACGCCTCGAGGGGGCGACCTGGCCCTCGACCGACGCAATTCTAAACGGGTGGGCCGCGGCGGGATGTCGGCGGTTCCGTCTCACCAGCACAACGGAACAGGGACAGCGTCCCGTGAGCCGGTGGTCGGTCACGGCTGGCGATCCGCGCCGGTGCTTGCATTCCTCTCATAATCGGGACATACTCCCGGATATGAGATGCAGCGAAACCATCGACACATCCATCGACCGGCGGATCGCGCGGCGGCTCCGGGAGCTGAGGGCCGCGCGCGGGTGGTCGCTCGACGCGCTCGCGGCGGCGAGCGGGGTCAGCCGCGCCACCCTCTCCCGTATCGAGAACGGCGAGACGAGCCCGACCGCCGCCGTGCTCGGCCGCCTCGCGGCCGCCCACGGCATCACCCTCTCCCGTCTCGTCCACCTCGCGGAGGACGGCTTCCCGCCGCGCCTCCCCCGGGACGCCCAGCCCGTCTGGACCGACCCGGAAACCGGATTCGTGCGCCGCACCGTCTCCCCGCCCGCGGCCGACCTCGCGGGCGAGGTGGTGGAAGGGGCGCTCCCGGCCGGGTTGCGGATCGCCTACCCGGCGCCGCCGCGCCCGGGCCTCGAGCACCACCTGGCGATGATGGACGGGCAGCTCGCGGTCACCCTCGGGCCCGTCACCCACCGCCTCTCCGCGGGCGACTGCCTGCGCTACCGCCTCGACGGGCCGAGCGCCTTCGAGACGCCGCCGGACGCGGCGGCCCGCTACCTGCTGTTCATCGTCTGAGGCCCGCCATGGAAGCCACGGCCCCCGCACCCGTCGCCGTCGAGGCCCTGTCGCCGGACGGTCTCGCCAGCGCCCTGCCCGCCCTCGCCACGCTGCTCCACGCCGCCGTCCACGCCGGGGCCAGCATCAACTTCGTGATGCCCTTCGCGGAAGACGACGCCGCAAGGTTCTGGACCGACAAGGTGATGCCCGGCGTCCGGGCGGGCACGCGCACGGTGCTCCTCGCCCGCGCCGGCGGCACCGTCGCCGGGACCGTCCAGATCGACCGGGACACGCCGCCCAACCAGCCCCACCGGGCGGAGATCGCCAAGCTCATCGTCCACCCGGCGCTGCGCCGGCGCGGCATCGCCCGGACGCTGATGGCAGAGGCGGAGGCGCGGGCCCTCGCCGCCGGCCGCACCCTCCTCACCCTCGACACCCGCACCGGCGACATGGCCGAGCCCCTCTACGCCTCCCTCGGCTTCGTGACCGTCGGGGTCATCCCCGGCTACTGCCGCGACCCGTTCGAGGACCGGCTCGATTCCACCACCATCATGTACAAGCGCCTCACCGCGCCTCAGCCGCCAGGCCAGGTGTCCGACAGCCGGTAGCCTTCCGGCCACGGGTCCTCCGGGTCGAGGAGGTGCTGGTGGAAGCCGGTCACGAAGGCGCGGCCCGCCACCTCCGGCCGGATCGCGGGCCGCCCGCCGACCGCCGCGGGCCCCAGGATCCGACCCGCGAAGACGGAGCCGATGAGGGAGCGGGCGAGGAGCCGGTCCGCGCCCGTCATCTCGCCGCGGGCGGCGAGCACGGCCATGCGGGCGCTGACGGCCGTGCCGGTGGGCGAGCGGTCGATCTTGCCCGGGCGGATCGCAACGGCGTGGGTGGTGGAAAGCCCCGCGGGCCCGCGCTCCACCGGTCCCGCGAACAGGCAGAAGGAGAAATGGCGCCAGTCGTCCCGCTCCGGGTGGCGGAAGGGAAGCTGCCGGTCGGCGGCAGCCGTGACCGCGACCCCGAGGCGCGCCAGATCGGCCGCCGCCTCAGGCACGAGGGGAAGGCCCGCGTCCGCAGCGTCCAGGATCACGAAGCTGTCCCCGCCCCAGGCCGTGTCGACCCGGACGGTCCCGAGGCCCGGCACCTCGAGGGTGGCGTCGAGGCACAGGGCGAAGGCGGGCACGTTCTCGATCGCGACGCGCTCCACCCGCCCGTCCCGGCACGTGGCCGTGACGCGCACGAGGCCGGCGGGCGCCTCGAGGGCGAAGCGGGTGAGGGGCTCCTCCATGGGGACGATGCCGGTCTCGAGGCAGACGGTCGCCACGCAAATGGCGTTGGAGCCGGACATCATGGGCAGGTCCGCAGGCTCCATGATCAGGAACGCGGCCGCCGCCTCCGGGTGCTTCGGCGGCACGAGGAGGTTGACGTGGCGGAAGACGCCGCCCCGCGGCTCGTTGAGGAGGAAACGCCACAGCCGCCCGTCGGCTTCCAGGAACGCCCGCTGCTCGGCGAGGGTCTCGCCCGGCGGCGGCGCGACGCCGCCCACGACCACGTCGCCCACCTCGCCGGCCGCGTGGGCCGAGACCACGTGGACGGCGCGCGAGGAACGCACCGCCTCAGGACTTGTAGGGGTCGGCCGCGTCGCGCAGGCCGTCGCCGAGGAAGTTGAAGGCGAGCACCACGATGATGACCGGAATCACCGGCGCCATCAGCCACGGGTAGATCGTCACCACCGTGATGTTCTGGGCCTCGTTGAGGAGGACGCCCCAGCTGATCGCCGGCCGCTGCAGACCGAGGTTGAGGAAGGACAGCGCCGTCTCGCCGAGGATCATCGTCGGGATCGACAGGGTCGCGCTCGCTATGATGTGGGAGGAAAAGCCCGGCAGCAGGTGCTTGCCGATGATCCGCCCGGGCTTTGCGCCCATCATCACCGCCGCCTTGGCGTAGTCCTCCTCCCGGAGGGCCAGCAGCTTGGAGCGGACCGCGCGGGCGAGGCCCGGCCAGTCGAGGAGGCCGAGGATGATCGTGATCCCGAAATAGATAAGGATCGGGCTCCACGTCACCGGAAGGGCCGCCGACAGCGCCATCCACAGCGGCAGTTCGGGCAGCGAGCGCATGATCTCGATGAGGCGCATGATCGCCGCATCCACGAGGCCCCCGAAGTAGCCCGCGAGCCCGCCGAAGAACATGCCGAGCAGGATCGAGATGGCCACGCCCACGAGCCCGACGGTGAGCGACACCCGCGCCCCGTAGATCATCCCCGACAGCACGTCCCGGCCGAGCCGGTCCGTCCCGAGGAGGAACATGGTCCCGCCCTCGGCCGGGCAGACGAGGTGGAAGCGCGCAGGCCACATGCCCCAGAAGCGATACTCGGGCCCAAGGCAGAAGAAGCGGATCGGCTGCACCTCGTTCCGGTCGACCGAGTACACCCACTGCATGGTCTCGAGGTCGACCTCGGAGGCGTAGCCGTAGACGAACGGGCCGACGAATCGCCCCTCGTGAAAGAGGTGGATGCCCTGGGGCGGGGCGTAGAGGTACTGGCTGTGGCGCTGGTTCGGGTCGTAGGGGGCGATCACCTCGGCGAACGGCACGCACAGGTAGAACAGGGCGAGGATCACCGCCGACCAGACGGCGAGCCTGTGGCGGCGGAAGCGCCACCAAACGATCTGCCACTGGGAGGCCTGGTAGTAGCGCTCCTGCTCGGGGGTGAGCGCCTCGGCCTCCTTCGGGTCGAAGGGCTCCGGGTTGACGTAGTGGCGGGGCCGTCCCTCGCGCTCGTTCATTTCGCGGCTGCCGTCCCGAGGCGGATGCGCGGGTCGAGGACGGCGAGGAGGAGATCGGACACGAGCATCCCGATCAGGGTCAGCACCGCCACGAACAGGAGGATGAAGCCCGACAGGAACTGGTCCTGGGACTGGAGCGCGGACAGGAGGATCGGCCCCACCGTCGGCAGGTTGAGCACCACCGAGACGATCACCGAGCCCGACACCAGCGAGGGGATGAGGTTCCCGATGTCGGCGATGAACGGGTTGAGCGCCATGCGGAGCGGGTACTTCACGAGGAGGCGGCGCTCCCTGAGGCCCTTGGAGCGGGCGGTCACCACGTACTGCCGGTGGAGCTCGTCGAGGAGGTTGGCGCGCAGGCGGCGGATCATGGCGGCCGTCCCCGCAGTCCCGATCACGATGGTGGGCACGATGAGGTGGGTGAGAACCGACAGCACCTTGTCGACGCTCCACGGCTGGTCGAGGTACTCGGGCGCCATCAGCCCGCCGATCGACACCCCGAACCACTCGTTGGCGAAGTACAGGAGGATGAGCCCGAGCAGGAAGTTGGGCGTCGCAAGGCCGATGTAGCCGACGAACGTGAACCCGTAGTCGCCCCAGCTGTACTGCCGCGTCGCCGAGTAGATGCCGATGGGGAAGGAGACGAGGTAGACGAACAGGATCGTCGTGAAGTTGAGGATCACGGTGAGGAGCAGCGTGCCGCTGACCACCTCGTCGACGGGCTTGTTGTACTCGAACGACCAGCCCCAGTTGCCCTGGAGGAGGCCGTCGAACCCGTTGGGACCGGGCCAGGCGCCGAGCCAGATGAGGTATCGCTCGAAGAACGGCTTGTCGAGGGAGAACTCGGCGCGCAGGAACTCGAGCTGGGCGATGGACGCGGTCTCGCCCTGGATCCTCAGCTGCTCGATCTGGTTGGTGAGATAGTCCCCGGGCGGCAGCTCGATGATCGCGAACACGAGGAAGCTGATCACGAGCAGCGTCGGAATCATCGCGAGGAGCCGCCGCGCGACGTAGATCAGCATCGCTCCCCCTCCCCCGTGCGAAGCCCGGCGGCCGCGGCGCCTCCCGGGCGCCCCGCCCGTGCCTGCCCCCGAGCCTCTAGCCTACTGCGCGGCCGCGAAAAAGAACTCGTCCGGCCGCCAGATGCCGAACTGGGCGCCCGGGTCCCACCCGTAGAAGCCCTTTTCCGGCACGTTGCGCAGCCGGTCGCTCACCACCACCGGCTGGGAGACGCCCGCCACGAGGCCGATCGACAGCACGTCTTCGGCGTGGATCGACAGGATGTCCTTCCAGATCCGCGCCTGGTCCGCCGCCTCGGTGCTGGCGATCCACGCGTCGTAAAGGTCGAGGAGCCGCGCGGCCGGCTCGAAATCCGGCTTCTCGCCGGTCTCCCCGTGGCTCATGACGAAGGCGCCCCAGGCCGGCCCCGGCAGGAAGACGGTCGAGACGGGCACCCGCTCGTCCGGCGACATCTCCGCCGTCGGGATCCCGTTGTCGAAGCCCGACCACACGCTCATGACGAGCTCGCCCGAGAAGGCGCGGTTGCGCAGCACGTCGCGCTGGGACGGGCGCGGGTAAAGGGCGATCCCGATCTCCCGCCAGGTGTCCCGCACGAGCTCGAGGGCGTCGATCTCGATGGGGTTCTCCCCCGCCGTCTCCACGATGATCTCCATGGGCCGCCCGTCCGGCAGCTTGCGCAGCCCCTCGCGGGTGCGCTCGGCGAGGCCCATCTCGTCGAGGAGACGGTTCGCCTCGTCGGTGTCGAAGGCGGTGTAGGCGTCGCGGAAGCGCTCCTCGAAGAGCGGGCTTTCGGGCAGCACGGCGTTGTTCGACGGGTAGGCGAGGCCGAAGTAGAAGACGCGGTTGACGAGCTCCCGGTCGACGGCGTGGGACAGGGCGCGGCGGAAGCGAACGTCGCGCAGCACCGCGCGCCAGGTCGCGTCCTTGGTGGTGAGGTTCGGGTAGAGGACGATGGCGTTCGCCTTGGCGATGGGCCACAGGCGGGTGGAGTAGCCCCGCTCCTTCTCCCCCTTCTTCAGGACCGGGATGTCCGAGAAGTTGAGCCCGCGGGCCTGCAGGTCCGCCTCCCCCGCCTGGGTCTTGGCGGCGATCAGGCTCGGGTCGGCGACGCTCATGATCACCCGGTCGATGTAGGGCAGCTGCTGCCCCTCGCTGGTCACGCGGTGGAAGTACGGGTTGCGGACCATCACGATGCGCCGGTCGTTGCCGACCCGGCTCGCCACCCAGGGCTGGAGCGAGGGCATGTCCGGGTTCACCGCGTCGTACATTTCGTCGCGCATGTTGTGGAGCGGCGCCCAGCCGCGCACCCGCGCCGCGTCGGCCATCCGCGCGATATCCTGAAGGTCGCCGTACTTCGGGTTGAACTGCTTCAGGTAATGGGCCGGGCGGTAGATGAAGGGCGGCCGCGCCTGGGCGAGCTGGGGCAGGAACTGGGGGTTCGGCTCGGGCCAGGTGAAGCGGACGGTGTGCTCGTCGAGCACCTCGAAGGTGGGCAGATCCCCGTTGACGGTCAGGAACGGCGGCGGACCGGAGGGCGTGAGCTCCTCGTTAAGGGCGATGTCCTCCCAGTAGTAGCGGAAGTCCTCGGCGGTGAACGGGTGGCCGTCGGACCACTTGTGCCCCTCGCGCAGATGGAAGGTGAAGGTCGAGCCGTGCTCCACCTCCACGTCCTCGAGGATGTCGGGGACGAGCATCAGGTCCTGGTCGTAGCCGACGAGGCGGGCGTAGCCCCACACGTTGATGAGGCGGGCGTCCTTGGTGCGGCCGATGATGGTCTCGAGGGTGCCGCCGTGGCGGCCCACCTCCCGCCCGGCGGCGGAAAGGTCCACCACGTAGGGTTCGCGGGGGACGCGCTCGCCCACGGGCGGCAGGCCGTCCGGGTGGGTCTCGGCGAGGGTCGGCGTCTCCACGAGGGCGGGGCGGTCGGCCGCGAGCGCCGGATCGGCGAGGGCCGCGGCGGCGAGGACCGCGAGGGCGGCGCGCTTGGCAAGCAACATCACGGGACGGGCTCCTTCTCGACGGGGTGCGCGGGCGGCGCGGCGGCGGGGCGTTCGCCTGCGAGGCCGGGCGCGCACACGAGATGGCCGGGCGCCACCTCCACGAGGACGGGACGGGTGTCGGGCGCGAGCCGGAACGGCTCCGGCCAGCTCTCGGGGCGGGACGCGCGCTCGGCGGCGAGGCGGTCGAAGTCGAGGGGGTGATCGAGGCTCGCGTCCGGCACGGCCGACAGCAGCGCCTGGGTGTAGGGATGGCGCGGGTCCTCGATGACGGCGGCGGTCTCGCCCACCTCCACGAGCCGCCCCTTGCACATGACGGCGACCCGGTCGGACAGGTAGTCGACCACGGCGAGGTTGTGGGAGACGAACAGGTAGGTGAGGCCGAGCTTCTGCTTGAGGTCCTGCAACAGGTTCAGGATCTGGGCCTGCACCGACACGTCGAGGGCCGACGTCGGCTCGTCGCAGATGAGGATCTCGGGGTTGAGGGCGAGGGCGCGGGCGATGCCGACCCGCTGGCGCTGCCCGCCCGACAGGGAGTGGGGGTAGCGGCGCAGGAAGCGGGGGTCGAGGCCGACGAGGTCCATGAGCTCGCGCACCCACTCGGACCGCTCCGCGGGCGTGCCGATGCCGTGGATGACGAGGGGCTCCTCCAGGATCTCGTTCAGCGTCATGCGCGGGGACAGGGACGAGAACGGGTCCTGGAAGATGAGCTGGACGCGCCGGCGGTAGGCCATCAGCGCCTCGCCCGACAGGTCCGCGAGGTCCTGCGCATCGCGCCCGTCCCCGTCGTGGACGAGGACGCGGCCGCCGGTGGGCTGGACCGCGCGCATGATGCACATGGCCGCCGTCGTCTTGCCCGAGCCCGACTCGCCGACGAGGCCGAGGCACTCGCCCGCGCGCACGGTGAACGTCACCTCGTCGAGGGCGCGCAGGAACCGCTTCCGCCCGCCGAAGGCGCCCTTGCGCAGCGAAAAGTCCTTGGTGACCGCGTCCAGCGAGATGAGCGGCGTGCCCGGCGCGTGGCGCACGCGGTCCGCAAGCGCCTTCTCGAAGGCGCCGATCTTCGGCTCGATCGGGCGGATCGGGCGCAGCCGCTCCCCGGCGCCCATGTCGAAGCGGGGCACCGCCTCGAGGAGGGCGCGCATGTAGGGGTGGCCGGGGGCGCGGAAGATGTCCTCCACCGGTCCCGCCTCCATGACGCGGCCCTGGTAGACCACCACCACCTCGTCGGCCATGTTGGCGACGACGCCGAAATCGTGGGTGACGAGGAGGACGCTCATCCCCATCTCGGCCTGAACGTCCTTCAGGAGCTTCAGGATCTCGGCCTGGATGGTGACGTCGAGCGCGGTCGTCGGCTCGTCGGCGATGAGGAGCGCGGGGCGGCACATCATGGCCATCGCGATCATCGCGCGCTGCCTCAGCCCGCCCGACAGCTCGAACGGATAGGAATCCACCGCGCGCTCGGGGTCGGGGAAGTGGACGAGGCGCAGCATCGCGACGGTCGCCTCCCGCGCCTCGGGCCGGCTCATGCCGCGGTGGAGGCGGCCCGCCTCGCCGATCTGGTCGCGCGCATGGTCGATGACCTGTTTTTGCTGCACGCGGATGTGCCGCCCGACAAGCGACCCGCCGCTGACACCGTCCTCCATCAGGACGATGTCCGGCAGGGCTGGACGGAACGTGTCGCCGGCCGGTCGCGCCACATCCAGCAAATTGAGCATCTCGCCGGCGGATTTCATTG
>CAZJNX010000172.1:0-10452 GCA_964547415.1 uncultured Hyphomicrobiales bacterium | reverse complement strand
CCATGCCGCCGTAGAGATGGTTGAGGAACATCTCCTTGGTCAGCGTGGTGCCCTTCCTGAGGGACAGGAGCTCCAGCATCTGGTATTCCTTGCCCGTCAGGTGGACGCGCTGGCCGCCCACCTCGACGGTCTTGGTGTCGAGGTTCACCGTGAGGTCGCCGGTGCGGATGATGGATTCCGCATGGCCCTTCGAGCGGCGGACGATGGCGTTGATCCGTGCCACCAGCTCGTCCTTGTGGAAGGGCTTCGTCAGGTAGTCGTCGGCGCCGAAGCCGAGGCCCTTCACCTTGTCCTCGATGTTGCTGTAGCCCGACAGGATCAGGATGGGGGTCTGCACCTTGGACACCCGCAGGGTCCTGAGCACCTCGTAGCCCGACACGTCCGGCAGGTTCAGATCCAGCAGGATGATGTCGTAGTCGTAGAGCTTGCCCAGGTCGATGCCCTCTTCGCCCAGGTCCGTGGTGTAGACGTTGAACCGCTCGGAGTTGAGCATCAGTTCAATCGTTTGTGCCGTCGCGCTGTCATCCTCGATCAGCAACACGCGCATGCCAATCCCCCTGTTGCGCCGACAGATCTTCAGACACGACGCAGATCGAACACGATGCCGGGCCCCACGGAACGCGCCCGGCCGCCGATTCGGCAGACTGACCAGACGTGGTTAGCACCTCCGGAACGGCGCCCCAAGCGGTCCGCCGGGGATCCCCACGGGTGACGGTGGACCGGCCCGGCGGCGGCGCGGCGTGGGCTTGATGGGGCGGAGTGTGCCGGGCGCTGGTAAACGAAGCGTTAGTGATCCGGACCCCCGCGGCGCCCGCCCCGCCTTAACGGCCCGGCGCCAATTCCCGAAGACCCGCCAACGGTTTGGTTACGGGGCGCGGCTAGGGTCCAGCCCCGACGCCGGACGGTCGGGCATCCCCCGAAGCGAGGGAGACCGGGCGGTTCGGGGAGGTGGTGCAGGAATGCAACACCGGAGCGCCATCGTCATCGGGGAGTTTTCGATCCATGCGACCGCGACAGAGCCAGGTGCGCGCCAAGCAGTTCGAGGTGGAGGACCATCGCCGCCAGCTCCGCCTGTTCGACCAGATGATCGGGGACCTCGCCGCCATCCGCGACGAGCTCGGCCGCCAGATCGCCCACGAGGAGGCGCGGACGGGCGTGCGCGACCGCAGCCACTTCGCCTACTCCACCGTGGCCCGCGCGGCGCGGGAGCGGCGTGCCAAGCTCGATGCCTCCATCGAGGATCTCACCGGCCGCCGCGCCGCGGTGGAGGTGCGCCTCGCCGAGGCGGAGGCCGCCCTCGAGGCGCTCGCCCCGGGCGAGGCGGCCGCGCTCGCCCACGCGGTGCCGGAAGAGCGCTACCAGTGCGCCTGACGGCGGCGGCTCAGGCCGCGAGGGCCCGCTCCGCGAGCGCCTCGTAGGCCGGCCGCGCGTCGTCCGCGATCCGCCGGAGCGCCGGCGGCAGGGCGTCCGCCTCGACCGGCGGGCGCGGGGCGGAAAACCCCGTCGAGGCGCGGACCGCGCCGTACCAGTGGGCCGCCCACACCCCGTCCTCCTGGCGCGGCCCCGCCTCCCAGGACAGCATCTCCTCCCGGAAGGGTATCCCGAGCGCGACCGCAAGGCGCGTCAGGACCCCGCGCGGGTCGGCGAGGATCGCCCGCGCGTCGACGACGGCGGGCGTTCGCCCCGTCGCCCGCGCCACGTCCTCGAAGATCTCGAGCTGCTGGACGAAGCCGATGTCGGCGAGGGTGACCGCCTCGCGCTTCGCCGCATAGGAGGCGAGCACGTCCTCCGGGCGGCGGATCAGGAAGGCGTGGACGACATTGCCGAACCAGTCCCGCGGCATGGCCGGCACCATGTGGTGGGTCATGTGCTTCTGGTACTGGACGGTGGCACCCGCCGGGAGGGGGGCCATCAGGGCGCGGACGGCCTCGGCGGGGTCCGTCGGCTGGGCGGCGAGGACGGCCTCGCGCATCGGGTGGTCGAGGCCGGTCTCGGCGAGGTAGGCGGCGTAGAACGGCTCGTCGACGGCGACCGTGTCGGGCCGGTTGCCGAAGGCACGCATCATGGCGGTCGAGATGTTGCGCGGGCCCGACCACATGGCGATCCGCACGGGCCTCATGGCGCGGCCGGCCGGCTCGCCGCGGCGCTCGCCGCCGCATCCTCCCGGTAAAGGGCCGCGAGGCGCCGCGTCACGGGGCCGGAGCGGGCGCCGTCCTCCGGCGGCGTGCCGATGGTCCGTCCGTCCACCGAGTGGACGGGGACGAGGCCGGCGAACGTGCCCGTGACGAACGCCTCGTCCGCCCCGTAGACGTCGACGAGGGAAAACCGCCTTTCCACGGCCGGGATGCCCGCCGCCCGCGCGACGCGCAGGACGTTCCCCCGCGTGATGCCGCCGAGGCAGTAGAGCCCGTCGGACGTCCACACCTCGCCGCCTCTGACGATGAAGAAGTGGGTGGAGTTGCAGGTGGCGACCGCCCCGTCCGGGTCCAGCATCAAGGCCTCGTCCGCGCCGGCCTTCGTCGCCTGGATGCAGGCGAGGATGCAGTTGAGCTTGGAGTGGGAGTTCAGCTTCTGGTCCTGCATGTCGGGCGCGGTGCGCCGCTGGTGCACCGTGAAGAGGGTGACGCCGCGGCCGAGCACCGACGGGTCCGGGTCCTTGTACTCGGGGATGATAACGATGGTGGCTGGGCTCACCGTCATCCGCGGGTCCTGGTAGGGCGTCGACTTGATCCCGCGCGTCACCATCAGGCGGATGTGGACGCCGTCCGTCATCCCGTTGGCGGCAAGGCAGGCGTAAAGGCGCTCCACGAGCTCCTCGCGCGTGATGCCGAGGGCGAAGTCGAGGGTGGCGAGGCCTTCCTCGAGGCGGTCGAGGTGGGCGTCGAGATAGCAGATGCCGCCGTCCTTGACGCGCAGGCCCTCCCAAACGCCGTCGCCGAGGACGAAGCCGGAATCGAACACCGAGACGACCGCCTTGTCGCGGGGGACGAGCGCCCCGTTCACCGAGATCAGGATCGAGGCGTTGCGCGGGTCCGCGCCCGCGGTGTGGGTTCCGGTCGTCACGTCGCTTCTCCCTTGCCGCCGCGCTCCATGCCACAGGCCGCCGCGCGGGGCGAGGGTCAGCGCGCGGCGGCGCGGTGGAGGAGGACGGCGAGGGAAAGGCCCGCGAGGAGGCCGAGCCCGTCGGCGACGGGGGGAAGGCCGAGCGCCTGGTCCGGCACCATGGTGGCGATCCCGCACGCGGCGAAACCGGCGCGCACGGGCGGCGACAGCGGCCGGTTCCACCAGCCGACCGCGGCGAGCGAGATGAACCAGATCCCCGCCGCCGCCGTGACCGTGGAGACGGCGACCGCGTGGGGCGGCCCGGC
The DNA here is from genome assembly GCA_964547415.1 of uncultured Hyphomicrobiales bacterium. Lineage (GTDB taxonomy): Bacteria > Pseudomonadota > Alphaproteobacteria > Rhizobiales > Amorphaceae > CAZJNX01. The sequence goes on along the minus strand of CAZJNX010000172.1, from coordinate 7,084 downwards.
CATGACGAGGGCGGGGGCGGCCGCGAACATGAACGGGATGACGTAGGCCACCCAGCCCACCCGCATCGCCTCCACGCCCGTGCGCATCGCCCCCTCGCCCGACAGGCTGGCCGCGGCGAAGGCCGCGATGGCGACGGGCGGGGTGATCATGCTCATGAGGCCGAAGTAGAGGACGAACATGTGGGCCGCCACCGGCTCCACCCCCGCGCGCACGAGGGCCGGCGCCACCAGCGTCGCGAGGAGGACGTAGACCCCCGTCGTCGGCATCCCCATCCCGAGGACGACGCAGGCGATGGCCGCCACCGCGAGGAGGAGGAGGACCGAGCCCGCCGCGAGGTCGAGGAGGGCGAGCGTCATGGCGAAGCCGAGGCCCGTCACGTTGAGGACGCCGATGATGAGACCGGCCCCCGCGAGGATCATCAACAGGTCCGCCGAGGCCCGGCCGGTCGCCGTCACCGCCTCCCAGAGCGCGGCAAGGCCCGGGCGGACGCCGCCGTAGGCCGCGACCGGCCCGATGACGAGGAGGGAGGCGATGGTCCACAGCGCCGCGATCGGCGCAGGCTCGCGGAACCAGAAGAGGGCGGCGAACAGGACGGCGAACGGCACGAGGAGCGGCCAGCCCGCCGAAAGCACGGCCCGGCCCGCCGGCAGCCGCTCGTCCTCGGGCAGGCGGATGCCGTCCCGCCCGGCGACGAGGTCGATCCCGGCGAAGACGGCCCAGTAGTAGAGGACGGCGGGGATCGCCGCGGCGAGGACCACGGTGCTGTAGGGGACGGACAGGAACTCGGCCATCAGGAAGGCGGCCGCGCCCATGATCGGCGGGGTGAGCTGCCCGCCCGTGGAGGCGACCGCCTCGATCGCCCCCGCCCGCCGCGCCGGGAAGCCTGCGCGCACCATCATGGGGATGGTGAGGACGCCGGTGGACGTGACGTTGGACACGGCCGAGCCCGAGATCGAGCCGAAGAGGGCCGAGCCGACGACCGCCACCTTGGCCGGCCCGCCCCGCTGGCGCCCGGTGAGACCGAGGGCGAGGTCGGTGAAGAACTGCCCGCCGCCCGCCCTCAGGAGCACGTTGCCGAGGAGGACGTAGAGGACGACGATGGTCGCCCCGACGGTGAGGGCGCTGCCGAACAGGCCGCCGAGGTCGAGGCTCACGTACGCGACGAGCCGGTCGGGCGCCACCTCCCGCGTGTTGAGGGCGCCCGGCACCATGTGCCCGACGAGGGCGTAGCCGAGGAAGGCGAGGACGATGACGAACAGGCTCGTCCCCGCCGCGCGTCGCACGCCCTCCAGCACCGCGAGGGCGATCACGGCGGACAGGGCGATCACCTCCGGCGTCCGCCGGGGGATCACCGTCATGAGGGAGGGGTAGTCGACGGCGATCCAGGCGAAGGCGGCCGCGCCGAGGAGGCCCGGCAGGTAGGCCTTCAGGATCGTCTCCGGCCTCAGGCCCGGCCCGCCCGGCAGGCTCGCCGCCACCTTCAGGAAGACGACGAGCACCGCCGGCACCATCACGGCCGCGAGGAACTGCTGGCGGTGGAGGGCGGCGCCGAACAGCCGGCTCGGCAGCTGCGTCACCCAGCCGAGCGCGATGGCGACGAGGAGGGCCGCGAGCACGCCGACCAGGAGGTCGATCGTGCGGCCCGCGGCTTCTCCCCGCCCGTCCGCGGTGGCGGCGGCGTCACCCATGGCGGCGGCGGACGGCGCGCGGCCGTCAGTTCATCATGCCGTTCTCGCGATAGTACGCGGCGGCGCCGTCGTGGTACGGCACCGGGTGGGGCTCCACCATGAGGTCGGTGGAAAAGCGGCTGAGGGTCGGCGTCGCCTCGCGCAGCGTCTGGGCATTGTGCGCGATCGCGGCGGTGACGGCCCGCACCACGTCGTCCGGCACGTTGGCGTTGGTCGCGACGAAGCCGCTCCAGGCCATCACGTTCACGTCCTCGCTTGCCCCCGGCAGCTCACGGTCGGCCGACAGGGTGTGGTGCTGGGAGCCCGGAAACTCCCGGTTCATGGCCGCGAGCGCCTCGTCCGTCTCCGGGATCGGCAGGAGGCGGATGCCGCCCTCATTCGACAGCTGGCTGTCGATCTCCCGCGCCTTGCCGCTGGTGGGGCCGACGACGGCCGCGTCCACCCGCCCGTCGGCGAGCGCCTGCATCCCCTCCACGTAGTTGGTGACGGGCAGGCCCTCGATGTCGTCCGACGACAGGCCCGCGGTGGCGAGGATCGCGTCCTGGATGTGCCGGATCGTGAGGTGGCTCGTGTACTCGGACGGCATGCGCTTGCCCGCGAGGTCCTCGATCGACCGGATGTCGCTGTCGGCGGGCACGGCGATCCCGATCGGGAACTGGAACATCGCCGACACGAGGCGGATGTCCGGGTGCGGGTTGCCCTCGTAGGCGACGTCGCCGGCATGGGCCCAGGCGAGGTCCACCGTGTTCTGGACGGTGAACTCCACGTCCCCGTTCTGCAGGAGCTGGATGTTCTCCGAGGAGCCGGAGGTGGGCTGGACCAGCATCCGCACCTCGCCCTCGTCGGTCACGACCGCGGCGACGGCCGAGCCGACGGCGTAGTAGGCCGAGCCCTGGGGGTTGGTGGCGATGGCGAGGGTCTGGGCGGCGACGGGCGTCGCGGCGGCGGCGGCGAGCGCCGCGAGGCCGGCGACGAGGCCCCGCGTTCCGGTGATCGTCATGGGCATCTCCTCCCGGGGCCGTCCCGGCTTCCCCGGCGCCCCTTCTCGTTCACTTGCGGCGGCCCGGAACCCGTCCGGACCTACCGGATGGTACGCTAGCAGAGCCGCCGGCGCCTGTCAGGAAGCGGCCGGCGATCGCCGTCATGCCGGTCGAGGCGCGCGGGCGCCTTCCGTCCCGCCCGGCGGGCGGCCATACTCGCGGGCAACGAACAGGCCGAAGGGCCGCGCCGAGGGAGGGGACGGGTGGAGGAACTGGACACGGGCGGGCTGCCGCTTTCCGGCATCCGGGTGCTCGACATCTCGCAGGGGATCGCGGGGCCCTACACCGGCTTCCTCCTCGGCCGGCAGGGGGCGACCGTGGTCAAGGTCGAGCCGCCGTCGGGGGACTGGGGCCGGCGCATCGGCGCGGGCGGCGGCGGCCTCACCGGCCTGTCGGTCGCCATGAACGGCGGCAAGCTCGGCGTTTGCCTCGACGCGGCGGCGCCGGCCGGCAAGGCCGCCCTCGGGCGGATGGCGCGGGCGGCGGACGTCGTCATCGAGAATTTCCGCCCCGGCGTCGCCGCCCGCCTCGGCATCGACCACGCCACCCTGTCGGCCGACGCGCCCGGCGTCGTCGTCGTGTCGATCTCCGGCTTCGGGACGGAGGGGCCGTCGGCGAAGCGGCCGGGCAGCGACACGGTCATGCAGGCGACGAGCGGCATGATGGCCCTCAACGCGGATGGGGAGGGGCGGCCGCGGCTCGTGCCCATGTACGTGATCGACACGGTGGCGGCCCTTTACGCCGCGGGCGCGGTGAACGCGGCGCTCTTCGAGCGGGCCCGCACCGGGCGAGGACGGGAGATCGCCAGCTCTCTCCTCGCCGCGGCCGCCGCCTTCCAGGCGGTGCCGATGCTGGACGACGCGCTCTCGGCCACCCACGGGGCGAGCGCGCCGCCCGTCCCGTCCGGCGTCTTCGACACGGCGGACGGCCTCATCCGCGTCACCTCCCTGTCGGACGCCACCTTCGCGGCCCTCGCCCGCTGCCTCGACCGGCCGGACTGGCCCGAGGGCGAGGCGTACGGGACGGACGCCGCGCGGCGCCTGCGGGCCGAGGCGCTCGTCGCCGAGATCGCCGCCATCCTGCGCGAGCGGACCACCGGGGAGTGGCTCGAGATCCTGGCCCCCGCGGGCGTCCTGTGCGCCGCCGTCAACGACTACGACGCCTTCCGCGCCGACCCGCAGGTGGTCGCGACCGGCCTCTTCCGCGAGGTCGACCAGCCCGGCCTCGGCACGATCCCGCTGCCCGTCACCCCCTTCGCGCCGCTGCCGCCCGCGCCCGCTCCCGCCATCGGCGCCCACACCCGGGCGGGCCTTGCCGCCCTCGGCCTCCCGTCGGACGAGATCGCGGCGCTGATCGCCGGCGGGATCGCCGTGGAGGCCGCGCCGTGACCCTCGACCCCGCCCGGATCGGCGAGGACGCGGGCCTCGGCACACACCGCGCCGTGGTGTGCGAGCGCTACGGCCCGTTCTCCGACATGCGCGTGAGAAAGATCGCCCGCCTGCCCCTGGGGTCGGGGGAGGTACGGCTCGCGGTCGAGGCGGTGGGGGTGAGCTTCGCCGCCGGCCTGATGGTCGCCGGGCGCTACCAGCGCCGCCCGCCGCTCCCCTTCGTGCCGGGGACGGAGGTGGCCGGCCGGGTCCTCGAGGCGGGGCCGGACGTGACCCGCCTCGCCGTCGGCGACCGCGTGGTGGCGAGCGTCGACTGGGGCGGCTACGCGGAGGAGGTGGTGGCGGTCGCCGTCAACGTCTTCCCCTTGCCGGCGCCGCTCGACGCGGCCGCCGCCGTCGCGCTCCCGATCAGCTACCCGACGGCCTACGGCGGGCTCCTGTGGCGGGCGCGGGTGGCGGCGGGGGAGACGGTGCTCGTCCTCGGCGCTGCCGGCGGGGTCGGCCTCGCGGCGGCCGAGATCGCCCGGATCGCCGGCGCCCGACCGCTGGTGGCGGCCTCCTCGCCGGAAAAGCGCGCCTTCCTCGCCGGACGCGGCTTCACCGAGAGGGTGGCGCCGGGGGAGGGGATGGCCGAGGCCGTCCGCGCCCTCGCCCCGGACGGGGTGGACGTGGTGTTCGACCCCGTGGGGGGCGATGCCTTCGACGCGGGGCTGCGCCTTCTCGCCGACGGCGGGCGGCTCGTCACCATCGGCTACACGTCGGGGCGCATCCCGGAGGTCGCCGCCAACATCCTGCTCCTCAAGAACGTGGGCGTCCTCGGCTTCAACTGGAGCCATTACATCGGCTGGGGCAAAGTGGACGTGCGCCACCGCCACGCCGATGCGGTTGCCGGTGTGATGGCCGACCTCGTCGGCTGGTGGCGGGACGGGCTGATCGCGCCGGCGGTCCACGCCGTCCTGCCGCTCGACCGCTTCGCCGAGGCGATGGACCTTCTGAAGACGCGGCGCTCCATGGGGCGCGTCGTCCTCGACCCGTCCGCCTGACGGGGCGCGTCGGCGCCGCCCGTCCTCTCGTCCACGGTGCGGCCGGGGAGGCGACCGGGCCGGATCGCGCGCGGCGGCGACACCCACGGCACGGCCGGCGGCCACGTCGACACGCGCGCGGGCGCTGGCGACGATGCCGCGGGCGGCGACCGCGGCGATGACACCCCGTCCGGCAACGCCGGCGCCGATCGACGGTCGGACGATGCCGGCGACGACGTCCACGACGGCGAGCGGGGCGAAGACGTGATCCCCGGCTTCGGGAGCCGGGCCGCGGGGCCGGACGCGCGCCTTCGACCCGACGCCGAGCGAGGCCCGCCGCCTCGTGGCGAGGATGCGGGGGCTGACCGTCGCCTTCGGCGAGGCGCGGTGCCTGCGCGGCGAGAACCCGATCGCTCGACCTCCCGCGAGGCGACTTCCCGCCGCATGGCACCGGCCCCGCCCGGTCGCCGCCCCGCCCCGTCTACCGGCCCGGCGCGCCGTGCCCCGTTCCCGGCACGCCCCATCGACGGCGGCGGGCTCCCTCGGCGTCCGTGAACTTGAAAGCGCCCGCATTCGGCTCCCCGCCCCTGAGGAGGCCTGCCCGGGGAGACCCTGTTCCCGCGCCTTGCCGTCGGCATGCACCCCCCGCCCGTTCCGGGCCGGCCGCGCGCTCGCCCGAACCGTCGGGCCCGGCCGGCTCGACCTGCCCGGCGGGGACGACCCGGTCGGGGGACGGGGGAGGCCGCGAGCGACACGCTTCCCGGCGGCGATGGCGACCACACGACCCTTGCGGGCGGGACGGGCCGGGGTCTCTTGCCGCGCCGCAACAGCTGCGCCCCGAGGTCGCGACCGTCCAGGTGCCCCGGCCCACCGACGAAGCCCTGTCCGGCGGGCCCGCGCGAGAGCCCGGCGCCCGCGGTGCCAGCGGTTGCAGCCGGCCAGTCGGGACCGCGCCGGATCCGCTCATCCGGCCGGCGAGCGCCCGGCCGCGGCCAGCGGAAGTCGCCGGTCTGCGACGGCCCTGTGCATCTCGCCCGCGCGGTTCCGTGGCCCGTCCCGCCCGGCCGGCCCTCCGCCCTGGCGACGGTCCGCACGCCATCGACTGAAGGCGCTTCGGCCCGGATTGACCTCGATCAACCAAACCGTTGATGTGCGCCGTTATCAATTCAAAATTGTGGCGGCCGGCGGCGCCGCCTGTGGTGGCGAAGACCTTTCTCGAGATCAGCGGACCATCGGAGTGGCGGCATGGCGGTTCGGTCGGGAACCAGCGGGAACGACACGCTCGTGGGGACGGGCGTGGCGGACATCCTCACAGGCCTCGACGGGGACGATCTCCTGAACGCGGGGACGGGGAACGACACGCTCTTCGGCGGCGCGGGCCGCGACACGCTCGAGGGCATGGCCGGCGACGACAGCCTCGAGGGCGGCGAGGGCGAGGACCGGATCGACGGCGGCGACGGCGACGATTTCGTGGCGGCCGGCGCCGGCATCGACACGATCTTCGGCGGAAACGGCGACGACACGCTGGCGGGCGGCGGCGGCACGGACGTGATCGTCGCCGGGACCGGTCGCGACCGCCTCCTGGGCGACGGCGGGAACGACTGGATCGCCGCGGGCGCTGGCATCGACACCCTGTTCGGCGGCGACGGGAACGACACGCTGGCGGGCGGCGGCGGCACGGACGTGATCGTCGCCGGGACCGGTCGCGACCGCCTCCTGGGCGACGGCGGGAACGACTGGATCGCCGCGGGCGCTGGCATCGACACCCTGTTCGGCGGCGACGGGAACGACACGCTGGCGGGCGGCTTCGGCAGCGACGTCCTCGAAGGGGGCGTTGGGGCGGATCACCTGCTGGGCAAGTGGGACGACGACATCCTGGAGGGCAGGGCGGGCGACGACCACCTCGTCGGCGGCGATGGGTACGACGTCGCGGTCTACGGCGGCA
>CAZJNX010000171.1:0-10487 GCA_964547415.1 uncultured Hyphomicrobiales bacterium | reverse complement strand
CCGGCGTCATCACCACCCCGGACCAGCGGACGATGTTCATCAACGTCCAGCACCCGGGCGCGACGACGACCGCCGACGCCTTCGCGGCCGGCGACTTCAACAGCCGCTGGCCGAACGGCGCCGGCGTGCCCCTGTCGGCGACCGTCGTGATCGTGAAGGACGACGGCGGCAAGATCGGCGCCTGACGCGTCCCGGGGCGGCTCCGCGCCGCCCCTTTTCCCCTCCGGCCCCGCGCGCGTTCGGTGTGCGGGGCCTTTTTCGTCCTCAGGCGGCCGCCCGCCCGCCCTCTGGGGGGGCCTCGCCGCCCGTGCCGCGGCCCGAACCGCCGCCGCCGACCGGCCGGGGCGGGAGAAGAGGATGCTCTTCTTCACCTCCCACACCCACAGCCCGCTCGCCCGCATGGCCGCAAGGTCCGGCGCGGGTGCGATCGCCGACAGGCCCACCCGAACGATGGAATGGCCGCGGAACGCCTCGAACACGCGGCGCGTCATCGGGATCGTCCTGTGAAGGCGGGGGTGGCCGCCGGCCGCGAAGCGGGGGTGGAAGGACACGAGCGCATCCAGCAGCGGCCGCCCGGGCCGGAGGAGGGGGGTCAGGGTCGGGGCGAGGGCGTACTCGCCGCCCTCGATGTCGAGCTTCAGGAACAGGGGCGCATCCGGGCCCACCATCGCGAGAAGGTCCTCCGCCGTCACCGTCTCCACCTGCCAGGACGCGGCGGGCGCGGCGTGCACGAGGCTCGACATGGAATCGCCCGCCTTCTTCCGCGCGCCCATGGCGACGGTTCCGCGGGTGGTCCAGACGGCCTTCTCCACCACCTCGATGCGGGCGGCGAGGGCCGGGTTGAGCGCGACGTTGGCCCGCAGCGCCGCCGCCGCCACCGGGTCCTCCTCGAAGGCGATCACCCGGCGCGCCCGGGCGGCGGCGTAGAGCGCCGTCGGGCCGATCCAGGCGCCGACGTCGAGGACCACGGTGTCCGGTCCGACGCACGCGTCGATGACGTCGAGGGTGGCGCCCTCCCAGCGGCCGGAGGCCATCTCGCCCCAGAAGCCGAGGCTTTCCGGGCCGACCCGGAGGTCCTGCCCGCGGACGGTCACGGTGTGCATGGCCCCTCCCGGGCGCGGCGTCGGCGGCCTTGCGCGCGGCGCGCCGCCGTGGTCGAAAACCGGACGACCATCCTTATGGGCGATCATGCGACACGGCGGCAATCTCGACGAGGCGGCGCGGCTGTTCGGCCGGCCCGTGGACGACTGGCTGGACCTGTCGACCGGGATCAACCCGGACCCGTACCCCGCACCCGCGTTCGACGCCGCGACGCTCGCCCGCCTGCCGCGGGCCGACGAGGTCGCCCGCCTCGAGGACGCCGCGCGGGTCGCCTACGGCGTGCCGGACGGGGCGGCGATCGCGGCGGCGCCGGGCACGCAGGCGATCATCCAGTGGCTGCCGCGGCTCGTCCCGGCGCCCGTCCGGGTCGCCGTCGCCGCCCCCACCTACGGGGAGCACGCGCCGGCCTGGCGAGCGGGCGGGCATCGGGTCGGGGAGGTGGCGCCGACCGCGCTCGCGGACCTTTCGCCCGAGGAACCGACGGTCGCCGTCGCCTGCAACCCCAACAACCCGGACGGGCACGTGACGGCGCCGGACGCGCTCCTGGCGCTCGCCACGCGGCTCGGGCGGTCCGGCGGGTTCCTCGTCGTGGACGAGGCGTTCGCGGACGTGGACCCGGCCGTGTCCGTCCTGCCGCGCCTGCGGGGCGAGCCGGTGGTGGCGCTGCGCTCCTTCGGCAAGTTCTTCGGCCTCGCGGGGGTGCGGCTCGGCTTCGCGGCCGGGGCGGCGGCGCCGGTGGAGCGTCTGCGGGAGGCGCTCGGGCCCTGGTGCGTGGCGGGGCCGGCCATCGCCATCGGCACGGCAGCCCTCGCCGACCGGGCCTGGCAGGCGGCCGAGCGGGCGCGCCTCGCGGCGGCGGCCGCCGCCCTCGACGAGACCCTCGCCGCTGCGGGCCTTCAGGTCGTCGGCGGCACGGCGCTCTACCGGCTCGCCGCCCACGCCGAGGCGGGGCGGATCGCCGACCGGCTCGCGGAGGAGGGGGTGTGGGTGCGCCGTTTCCCGGACCGGCCCCGCCTTCTGCGCTTCGGCCTGCCGCCCGCCGCGGGCGGGGCGGAGCGGCTCGCCCGCGCCCTCGCCATGGCGAGCGGGCGATGACGGAGCGGCTCGCCGTCCTGCTCGCCGCCCTCGCCCTCGACCGGCTGGTGGGCGAGCCCGACGCCCTGTGGCGCCGGCTGCCCCATCCGGTGGTCCTGTTCGGCAGGGCGATCGGGGCGGCCGACCGGTGGCTCAACCGCGACGGCTGGTCGGAGGGGGGGCGGGCGCTCGCCGGCCTCGCGGCGATCCTCGTCCTCCTCGTCCTCGCCGCGGCCGCGGGGGCCGGGCTCGAGGCGGTGGCGCGCGCCCTTCCCCTCGGCGAGGCGCTCGTGGTCGCGGCGGCGGCCGTCCTCCTCGCCCACAAGAGCCTCGTGGAGCACGTGGCGGCGGTGGCGGACGGCCTTGCGGACGGGGGCCTCGAGGGGGGGCGGCGCGCCGTTGGCCTCATCGTCGGGCGGGATCCGGCGATGCTCGACGAGGCGGGCGTCGCCCGGGCGGCGGTGGAGAGCGCGGCGGAGAACTTTTCCGACGGGGTGGTGGCGCCCGCGGTCTGGTTCGCGATCCTCGGGCTGCCGGGCCTCCTCGCCTACAAGATGCTGAACACGGCCGATTCCATGATCGGCCACCGGACGCCGCGCCACCGCGCCTTCGGCCGCGCCGCCGCCCGCCTCGACGACCTCGCCAACCTCGTGCCCGCCCGCCTGTCGGCCCTCCTCCTCCTCCTCGCGGGCGGGGCGGCGGGCCGGCAGGGGCTCCGGACCGTCCTGTCGGACGCGCCGCGCCACCGCTCGCCCAACGCGGGCTGGCCGGAGGCGGCGATGGCGGCCGCCCTCGGCCTCGCCCTCGGCGGTCCGCGGCGCTACGGCGGCGAGGGCGAGGTGGCGGGCGCCTGGCTCAACGGGGACGGCCGGCGCGCGGCGAGCGCGGCGGACATCCGCCGCGCCCTCGCCGTCCTCGACCGGGCGGGCCTCCTCCATGGCGCCCTCTACGCCCTCCTCCTCGCGGCCGCCCTCATCGCCTGAGCGGCCCTCGGACCGGCACGGCGCGGCCGCCCGATCCCTGTCCGGCGGCCCCCGTTCGCCCTGGCGGTCCGGGGCACGGCTTCCGCCGGACGTCGCCCGGCCGCCTTCGCCCCCTGACCCAATTGGCCGGCGCCGCGGGTCGGCGCGCCCCCGGTTCATCGGGGCGGCGGGCCCGCCGGGAACGCGGTCGGCCGCGTCGGAGCGGCCCCGCGCCGGCGTCCGCGGGCCGTCCCGCGGGCGGGGCGCCCGGGAGCGGTCAGTCCGCCATCTGCGTGTCGGGGCGGCGCAGGCTGTCGATGTAGGCCACGAGGTCCGCGATCTCCTGCCGCGACAGCGACATCTGGGGCATGCGGGGGTGGGGGTCGGCGAGGAAGGCGGCGAGCGAGCCCGCGTCGAAGCGAAAGTCCCGGGCGATCGTCCGGAACGTCGGGACGTCCACGCTCGCCGCGACCTGGTCCTCCGCGACCACGTGACACTCGGCGCACCACTGGCGGGCGATGAGTTCGCCGGCGAGGGCGTCGGCCGCGCGCGCGGCGCCCGGAACGGCCACCGTCCCGGCGATCAGGGCGAGGATGGCGGACCTGGCGAACCGTGCGACCATGGGCGGTGCTCCTCTTCTTCTCTCGGTCGTTCCCCGCGCCGGCGGGTCTCGACCGGCCAACCGGTAACAGGAAACCCCCGGCGAGGCGACAGCGCCGCCATTCCGGCAGGCGGGCCGGCGGCGGTGCGACATGGCAGCCACCCGGCCGCGGTCCTGGCCGGGTGAATTGATCTTTCCCGTATCCGACATAAAACCGCGTGCGACAGTCCCGCGGGGGATGCGTCCGTGCCACCCCGAGCCCGAGCCCTGCCCCATTCGTGGCCGAGGGCGAGCGGATCGGCGGCGGCGGCGTTCAGTGGCAGTTCACGCCACGGGGCCGATAGGGCGCGTATCCGGCGGGAGCCCCGCCAGCCCTCTTCGCGTTCATAAGGGGAACGAGACAATCCGCCCCGTTCGCTCCGGCGAGGTCGTGCTGGCCCCGCGAACGGCTCCCGCGGCCGCCGGACATCCCCGGGCCCGCCGACCCCGCGACCCGTTGAGAGAAGCAGACGCATCGAGATGGACACGTCGTTTACGCGTTCGGCCGCCGCCTACGGTGACCCGCGCATGGTGAGCGCCCAGCGCGCCTTCGCGGACCTCAGGGCCGGCCGGCCGGTGAGGATCGCGAGCGCCGGGCGCGTCATCGCCGCGATCGCCGTCGACGGCCTCACGCCGGAGCGGCTCACCACCTTCCTCGCCCGCGTGGCGAGCGGCCCGCCCGCGCTCGCCATTACCCGCCGCCGCGCCGAGTGCCTCGGCATCGAGGGGCACGCGGCGACCCTGGTCCGCGCCGGCGATCGGCCCGACGCCGACGGGCTGATGGCGCTCGCGGCCGGGCAGGGCGTGGCGCCGCCGGAGGGGGCCGCCCCCGGCAGCGGCGCCGAGCTCGCCGCCCTCGAGCTCGCCAAGCTCGCGGGCCTCCTGCCGGCCATGCTGGTCGCGCCGGCCCGCACCACCGTCCTCAACGGGACCGAGGCGGACCTCGTGGAGGTGGACGCGGAGGCCGCCCTCGGCCTGCGCCGCCACGCCGCCGAGACGCTCGTGAAGGTGTCCGAGGCGCGGGTGCCGATCGCCCCGGACATCGACAGCCGCTTCGTGGTCTTCCGCGACGCCCTCGGCTCCAACTCCATCGCCGTCGTGGTGGGCGAGCCCGACCCGTCCCGGCCCGTGCCGATTCGCGTCCACTCCTCGTGCGCCACCGGCGACATCTTCGGCTCGCGCCGGTGCGACTGCGGGGACCAGCTCGCGCTCGCCCTCCAGCGGATCGACGAACTGGGCGCGGGCGCCGTCCTCTACATGGACCAGGAGGGGCGGGGCCTCGGCCTCGCCAACAAGATGCGCGCCTACGAGTTGCAGGACCGCGGGCTCGACACGGTCGACGCCAACACCGCCCTCGGCTACCATGAGGACGAGCGGGACTATCACGCCGCCGCCCGCATGCTCGACCTCCTCGGCTGGCGCAGCGTCCTCCTCCTCACCAACAACCCGGCCAAGGTGGACGCCCTCGTCGCCGCGGGCCTCGACGTCGCCGGCCGCATCCCCGTGCTCGCCCCGGTCAACGCGGAGAACCGACGCTACCTCGAGGTGAAGGCGGCCCGCTCCGGCCACCTCCTGGAGCACGTTTCAGGGAAACACTGACGCGCGGCGGGCAGGGAACTTCCGCCGGCACCTCGCCGTTCGGGCGGGCGGCGTCGTGCCGCACGCACAACCGGGGGTCGGCCATGGTTCTTCAGGATGCGACGCGGGCGACCGGCGACCGGTCCCGTCCCGCCTACACCGCGCTCCATCGAGCGCTCCACTGGCTGGTCGCGGCCGCGCTCGTCGGCGTTGTCGTCACGGCGCTCGGGATGGAGGACGCGGAAGGGGCCGCGCGCGACCGGCTCTATATCCTCCACTGGTCGTTCGGGGTCACCATCGGTCTCCTGATGATCGCGCGCGTCGCCTCGCGCCTCGCCGCGCCGCCCGCGCCGCTCGACGTGCCGATGCCGGCGCTCCAGAAGCGCCTCGCCCACACGGTGCACGCCCTCCTGTACGTCGGCCTCCTCCTCAACCCGCTGATCGGCTACGTGGCGAAGTCGCTCTACGGCGGGGGGGTCACCTTCTTCTTCCTGTTCGACATCCCCGCGTTGCCGTGGCGGGACAAGGCCCTCGCGGAGGGCATCTTCGCGGTTCACGGGTTCGTTGGCTGGGCCGTCGTCGTGCTCGCGGCGATCCACGTGGGGGCGTCACTCTACCATGTCGTGCGGGGGGACGACACGCTCTCGCGCATCACCACGGGTTGATCCGCGCCTGCAACCTCCGGGTTGACGCCGTCGTCCTCGCGCCTTCAAGACCGCGCCGCGGGCGCCCGCCGCCAAGGGCCCCGCGCACGCCGACAGGAGAGCACGAGAATGTCAGACAGCACCGTCTCCCGCCGGCAGGCCCTCTTCGGGACTGCCGCCATCGCCGCCGTCGCGACGCTTCCGGCGGACGAGGCCGACGCGGCGCAGCGCAACATGCACGCTGCGGTGGAGCACCTCAAGAACGCCAGGGCGGCGCTCGAGCGGGCGCAGGCCAACAAGGGCGGCCATCGCAGGCGCGCGATCAGCCTCATCGACGAGGCGATCCAGGAGACCCGCCTCGGCATCCGCTACGCCGCCCCCCGCGGCTGAGGCGGGGGCCGGACGGCGCCGCGCCGTCCGGCCGTCGTCCCCGCGTTGCGCGCCCGTTGCGCGGCGCCCGCGCCGGCGCCATGGTGGCCGCCACGCGAATCGGCCGCTTCCGCGGCCCGCCACCGCCGGGGATGGCTCTTGAGGCCCCAGCCCTTCGCCTACCACGCGCCCCGCTCCCTGGAGGAGGCGCTCGACCTCCTCCGCCGCCACGGCGGCGACGCGCGGCCCCTCGCGGGCGGGCAGGCGCTGGTCCCGTCCATGAAGGCGCGGCTTTGCACCCCGGCCCATGTCGTCGACCTCGGCCGGATCGAGGGGGCGGGCCGCCTCGCGACCGCGGCGGGACGGCTGCGCGTGCCCCCGCTCGCCCGCCTCGCCGCCCTCGGGCCGGACACGGTTTCGGGGCCCCTCGGCGCCCTCCTCGCGCGCATCGCCGTCGCCGCGGGCCCGCTCCCGGTGCGGGCGGCGGCCACCTTCTGCGGCAGCCTCGCCGACGCCCATCCCGCCGGGTCCGCCGCCCTGGCGGCCGTCGCCCTCGGCGCCGACCTGTCGGTGGTGAGCGCGGCTCGCGGGGTGCGCACGGTCCCGGCCGGGACGTTCTTCCTCGGCGCGATGGCGAGCGACCTCGAGGAGGACGAGCTCATCGCCGAGGCGCAGCTCCCGCTCCTCGGGCACCACGCCCGCTTCGGCTACGCGGAGGTGCTGCGCGAGGGGCATCGCCACCCGCGGGCGGCCGCCCTCGTCGTCTGGGAGCGGGCGGAGGACGCCGTCGCCGACGTGCGCGTCGCCCTTGCGGGGGTGGCGCGGACCCCGCGCCGCCTCGTCGCCGCCGAGGACGTCCTCGAAGGGGCGGAGCCCACCCGCCGCCGCATCCGCGAGGCGGCCGATGCCGCGGCCGCGGCGGTGGAGCCTGCGGGCGGCCCCCACCGGGACGAGGCCTTCGCCCGGGACCTGACGCGGGCCGCCGTCGCCCGGGCCCTCGAGGCGACGGGCCGGTGACGGGGGGCGGCGGACCCGCGGGCCGGGAGAGGGTCGCCCTCGTCCTCGACGCCACGCAGCTGACCCTTTGGGTCGAGCCGCGAACCACCCTCGCCGAGGCGCTCGCGGAGGCCGGCGACTGGGTGGCGGTGCCGCAGGCGTGCGAGGACGGCAGCTGCGGGAGCTGCACGGTGATCGTGGACGGGCGTCCCGTGCGGGCGTGTCTTCTCTTCGCGGTCCAGGTGGAGGGGGCGGAGGTGCGCACCGTGGCGAGCCTCGCGGACGGCGCCGACCTCCACCCCCTGCAGCAGGCGTTCATCGACAACTTCGCCATCAAGTGCGGCCTGTGCACCCCGGGCTACCTGGTACTCGCCCTCGCCGTCCTCGAACGGGACGGGACGCTCGCGGACGAGGCGATCGAGGAGATCCTCGCCGCCAACCTGTGCCGGTGCACCGGCTACCGGGCGATCGGCCTCGCCCTGAAGGCCGCCCGCCAGCAGCTGGCGGCGCGCGCGGCCGGCCGGCCGCGGGACGGGGCACCGTCCGATGCGTCCTGACCGCCCGCGCGGGACGCGCGCGCCATGAGGCACGTGGGCCGCTCCCTGCGGCGGCTCGAGGACCGCCGCCTCGTGGCCGGGCGGGCGGGCTTTCCCGCCGGGCCGGTCTTCCGGGGCGAGCTCGCCATGGCGCTCGCCCGGGCGCCGGTCGCGGCCGGCCGCCTCGCCTTTGCGGACGTGGGCCCGGCCTTCGAGGTCCCGGGGGTCGTCGCGGTCTGGACGGCGGAGGACGTCGCTGGCGCGTGCGCCGCCCTCGCCGGCGAGGGCGACCCGTTCCGCGCCCATCGCCAGCCCCTCCTCGGCGGCCCCGCGATCGGCTTTTTCGGGGAACCCCTCGCCGCCGTCTTCGCCGAGAGCCCTGGCGCGGCCGAGGACGCGGCCGAGCGGATCGCCTTCGCCGTCGAGCCGGCAAGCCCGGACGCCGGCGAGCCGGTGGAGGTGGCGCGGGTGGACGAGGGCTTCGGCGACGTGGCGGCGGCGGTCGGCCGGGCCGACCAGGTGGTCGAGCTGTCCGTGTCGCTCGCCCCCCTCGCGGTCCCGGGCCTCGGCACCCGGGCCCTCTCGGCCCGCTGGGACGGGGCGGCGGAGCGGCTCGAGGTGGTCGCCGCCGGACCGGCCGATCCCCTGACGGTGAAGGCGCTCGCCCGCCTCCTCGGCGTGCCGGAGGGGGCGATCGCGTTCCTCGCCCGGCCCGCTGCGGGGCCAGTGGCGGCGTCGGCCTTCCCCGCGCCGGAGGCGGCGCTCGCGTGCCTCGCGGCGCGGCGGCTCGAGCGGCCCGTGGGCTGGCGGGAGGGGCGGCGGGAGGCGCTCGCGGCCGGGCCGGTCGGCGAGCGGCAGCACCACCGGGCCCGCCTCGCCGCCGACGACGACGGCACGATCCGCGCGATCGAGAGCCGCTTCCGCGTGGAGGCGGGCGCGTACCTCGCGACGGTCGGCGCGGAGGTGGCGCAGCGCGCCGCCGCCCTGATGCCGGGCCCCTACGCCGTCGGCGCCTTCCGCGCCCAGGGCGGCCTCTTCATCGGGGCGGGCCCGCCGGCCGCGCGTCTGCCGGGCGAGGGCGCGGTGGCGGCGACAATCGTGCGGGAGCGGCTCGTCCACTGCCTCGCCGCCCGCCTCGACGTCTGCCCCATGGAACTGCGACGGGACAACCTGGTGGGCCCGCGCCTGTTGCCGTTCGACCGGGCCGTCTCGGCGGGCGGGCGGCGGATCGTGCTGGAGGCGGGGGACTACCCGCTCCTCCTCGAGAAGGCACGGCGGCGATTCAGCCTCGACCTCGTGCGCCGCCGCCTCGCGGACCGCCGGGCGGACGGCGAGCGGGTGGGGCTCGGCACCGCCTTCTTCCTCGAGGAGGCGACGGGCGGGACGGTGGCGGGCGCGCGCATCGCCTTCGACGCGGATGGCAACGTTCGCATCGCCACCGGCCTCGCCGACACCGGGACCGGCGGGGCGACGGCGATCGCCCAGGTGGCGGCGGACGTCCTCGGCATCCCCCTCGACCGGATGCGGGTCGAGACGGGGTTTCCGGCGCTCGCCGGCCGCGGTTCGGCCGCGGAGGGGGGCGTGTCGGCGTCGGTGGCAGCCACCGCCGTCCAGCTCGCCGCCGAGGATGCGCGCGGGCGCATCCTGTCGCTGGCGGGCCGCCTTCTCGGTCTGCCGGCCGAGACGCTCACCATCACGGAGGGGCGGGTGCGGGAGGCGGACCGGCTGCACGGCGCGTCCCTGCCGGTGGGTGCCCTGGTGGCCGCGCTCGAGGCGGCGCCGCTCCTGACGCCCTCCGGCGCCCTCGGCCCGCCCGGCCTGTCGGTGGAGGCCTGGTGCAACGCGGACCAGCCGGCCCATCCGTACGGCTTCCTCGCGGCGGTCGTGGAGGTGGACGGGGCGACCGGGGCCGTCGCCGTGCCGCGGGTCTATGCGGCGGTCGACGTCGGCACGGCGATCCACCCGCGCTCCATCGAGGGGGAGGTGGCCGGCGCGGTGGCACGCGGGGTCGGCGCGGTTCTCCTGGAGGACGCTGGCCGGGACGGGGACGGGCTGCCGCGCGCGGCGAGCCTGCCGGCCTACGGCCTGCCCACCGCCCGCGAGGCCCCGGAGGTCGAGGTCCTGCTCACCGAAGACGCGCCGAACCCGCTCGCCCCCCTCGGCCTCAAGGGGGCGCGCCACCTTGGGTTGTCGGCCGTCGCGGCGGCTGTCGCCAACGGCATCGACGAGGCGCTCGGGCTTCCCGGCGCGGTGACGGCGCTGCCCGTCCGCCCCGACACGATCCGCGCGCTCGTCCGCGGTGTGCCGCGTGCCTGAGCGGCCCGGCCGCCGCCGGGGCGATCGCCAAACCTCGGACCGTTGCCGCGCCCGCTGCGCCCTCGCCCGTTCCCGCCCGTCGGCCGTGGCTGGCGACACCGCCGGCCCGCGGCGGCTCGCGCGCGGGTTGCGGCCGCTCACCGCCGCCGGTCATGCCCCCGGTCCGCAGGGGGACGCCGTCGCCGCGGCGCCGATCCGGCCGGAACGGCGCCGGGTCACTCCCGGGCAGCGGACGGTCCGTGGCGGAGCGGCCCGTGCCCCTCACGCGCCT
>CAZJNX010000170.1:0-10502 GCA_964547415.1 uncultured Hyphomicrobiales bacterium | reverse complement strand
CTTCCACGTCATGAACGAGGCGTTCGCCGCGGACCGGGCCGAGCGCACCGCCGCCCTCGCCGACTGACCCGGCCGGTCGCGGACCGACCGCAAGGATTGCCGCAAGGAGGGCCCGCGCCGCGCCGGTGCGGGCCCTCGCGCGTGTGGGCCGACACGCCTCGCCCCACGAGGACGGTGGCAAGGGCCGTGGCGTCGCCGCAAGAGGCCATCGGCGCCACACGACGGACGATCCGGGAGGGCCCGGCGCGCGGGCGCGTCCGCGACGTCTTCGCGCTTCGCCGCGACCGTGCTCCGCGCCCGTGGGGGCGGCTTCCCCGGCCGGGCGACCGCCGGTGCGCGGCCCCCCGCCGAACCAGCATCGCCCCTCGAACGCCGCCGGGGGCCGCGCCTTCGCGCACGAGGCGATGCTCGCGATCGACCGGCGTCCGCTGCGGGCGGAGCAAGCCGGGCCCGCCGCCGGCGAGGGCGGCGGCCATCCCGCGCGGCCACCCTCGACTCCCCCCACCCACCTCCCGACGCTGTCGGAGGCGGGCCTCGTCGTGCCGGAGCCTCGCGGGCGGGAGGTGGCGAGCCGCGCCGACCACGACGCGCGGCACCGCCCGTTCGACTTCGTCCCCGCCTCCTCGCCCGAACGCCGGGCGGCCGCCCCGGGGCTCAGGTCGCGGCGGGCATGAGCGCGGACGAGGCTGCGACCCGCTCCGCCCGCACGAGCGCGGCCGTGGCGGAAAAGCCAACACCGAACGCGAGCGCGATCGCCTCGCCCTCGAAGCCTTCCGCCAGAAGGCGCGCGAGCATGATGCCCACCGAGACGCTCGACAGGTTGGCGTGATCGCGCAGGACGGCGTGCGAGACCGAGGCGCGCGGATCGCCCGGCGCGAGCCCGAGCGAGCGGCACACGCCGTTCAGGATCTTGCGGCTACCGGTGTGGATGAGGAACCTTTGCGCACGGTCGACAACCTCGCTGTCGATCGTGCCGCTCTGCGGATCGCTCAGGATGGCGCGGATCGCATTCGCCGCGTAGGCCGCGGAGCGCGACGGGACCGAAGCGTCCATCTCGTAGACCGGAAAGGCATCGGGGTTCGGCTCAAGTATGCCGCCCTGGTTCATCCTCAGGATTTCCGTGTCGCTGGCGGCGGTGTTCGTGCGGTGCGCGAAATTCTGCAACCGGATGCCACCGGCCGCTTCGGCCTCCACGAGAAGCGCGGCGGCCCCGTCGCCGAACAGAAAAGTGCCGATCATCTGGTGCGCGCGCGCCCACTCGGCCGGCGTGGCGTCGGAGCGGCGCAGTTCGCGGTAGCTGCGGCAGGGTGCTTTGCCGAAGGACGCGACGTACCCAGTGTGCGCCTCCGAGACGACGACGAGCACGGACCGAGCATGTCCACCGTCCGCCAGAAGAAACGCGAGCTCCAGTGCCTTGAGGAGCGATGAGCAGCCGGCGTTCGCGAGGTTGAAGAGTTTGACCCCGACCGGGATGCGACCGGAGAGTGCACCCATCAACTCGAACGCAAAGCCCGGTAAGGCACGATCGGCGGTGTTGGTCACGGCGACCACGGCGTCGACCGTCGACGCGGCGTCCGGATTCGCGTGCAGCAAGCGGCGCACTGCGTCGGCTGCCATCTTCGTGTTCGAAGTGCTCAATTCGCGCACACGTTCGCCGAGCGCGTAGGAAGGCAGATCCTCCACGACGCTGAAGCGTTGATTGATTCCCATCCCCAGAACGGATGCCTGAAAATCATCCGAAAGTAACGGCTCCAAACGATCGATCAAATCCCTTGTAGTAATAGCGCTACCGGGAAATAGAGTTTCCGCCATCGTTATCGCTGAGCGGCCCTTCATTCAACTCCACCTCGCATAACCATGTTTGGTGGCGGATCGCTAATCGACGGAAGTGACAGCACGATGACTTGCCGGTAAAGCGTCACGCCGGGATCGCCCCATGGATGGGATGGGAGCCGCCGGCGCGGACCGGGAACGGGAACGGGACCAGGACCGCCCACGCGATGGCGGTCTTCAAGAAGGTCACACGGGCCTCCCCGTCGAACGGCCGGGCGACAACCGTGCTGGTCCCGACCGGAGCGACGGTTGAGGGGGCGAGGCCGCTGGCGTCGGACGCACGATCGGGATCATCCCTCGCCTTTCCTCGCCCGCCCGGCGAAGGGGCGTCCGCCTCGCGCATGCCCGACGGCCGCTGCCGTGTGGAGCGTGACGCGGGCGGCGAGCAAGACCGCGGGCAGCCCTTCCGGGCCATGTCGGCGACGGCGCGTCGGGACCGCGGGCGGCGGCCGCCTGTCGGTCGACACGCTGCACGCGGCGGACCGGCCCGTCCCGCCGCACGCGCCGCGCATGGTGGTGGAGACGGTCCTTGCCGTTGCGACCGGCCGGTGCCCGATCCTCGTCGGCCGCTCGGACCCGTGGGCCGGGATGGCGGCGGCCTTCGTCCGCAACGCGCCGGCGGCGGGGGGCGACCCCGCGACGGTCCGGCCTTGCCCGGACCGGCCGCGAACGCCGGAGGCGGTGCTGGCCCGTCACGACGAGGCGGCGGCGGACGTCGACATCGCGACCCTCGTCCGTTCGACCGCGCCGAGCGCCCTCGGCGACGGCCGCGCGCCCGGTGAGGCGACCGGGCGCCTCGCCGGCGCGAAGGGGGCGGCCGTGGGACCACCGCCCCCGAGATCGCCCGCGCCGCCGCGATGCGCGCACGGGCGGCGGCGCGATCGCCGTCGCGACCGGCCCTCGAGAAGGCCCGGGTCCCCGGCGAGACCGTCCTCCCGCCGCGGCCGAGCCCGGCTCCCCGGCTCAGCCGCCCCGCGCCGGGTCGATGGCGGGCGCGAGCGCCGCCGCCGCCGCGAGGAGCCGTGCGTCCTCGAAGCGGCGTGCGACGAGCTGAACGCCGAGCGGCAGGCCCGCCGGGCCCGCTCCCGCCGGGATGCCGACGCAGGGGACGTGGAGCAGCGTCCAGAAGGCGTTCATCACCCAGGCGCCCGGCCCGTCCGCGCCGAGGGGAGCCTCGCCCTTCGTGGCGGGCGCGAGGATCACGTCGACCGCCTCGAACAGCGCCTCGACGGCGGGGCGCATCCGCGCGGCGTGGTCCTGTGCGGCCACGACGTCCGCCGGGGTGAAGCCGGCGACGTTCTCGACCCGGTCGCGGAAGTCCTTGTGGAGGTTCGAGCCGTTTTCCAGGTACTCGCCCAGGAAGTGCACCGTCCCCTCGGCCTGCATGATCGTGTCGTGGGACGCCTTCAGCCCCTCCGCACCGGGCGGCAGCTCGATGTCGACCGTCGCCGCGCCGGCGGCCCGCACCCGCTCCGCGGCCGCCTCCAGCGCCTCGATCGTGCCGGGCTCGCATTCGTCGGCATACGGGGTGCGGCAGACCCCGACGCGCAGCGATCCGGCCTCGGCCGACAGCCCCTCCTCCATACCGGGCAGGCGGAAGACGCGGGCCATGAGCGCGAGGTCGGCGACCGCGCGGCCGAACCAGCCGAGCGTGTCGAGCGAGGGGGCGAACTGCTTCGTGCCCGGCCACGCCACCGTGCCGAAGGTGGGCTTCAGGGTATGGATCCCGCAGTAGCCGCCAGGGCGGATGAGGGATCCCGCGGTCTGCGTGCCGAAGGCGAGGGGCACCTGCCGGTCGGCCACGGCGGCCGCGGAACCGGAGGAGGAGCCACCGGGGGTGCGCGCCGGATCGTGCGGATTGCGGGTCGCCGCCTTCCGCCCGCCCGCGGCGAACTCCACCGTGTCGGTCTTGCCGAGGATCACCGCGCCCGAGGCGCGGGCCACGCGCACGCACTCGGCGTCGAGCGCGGGTCGGAAGCCTTGGTAGATCGGCGAGTTGGAGGTCGTCGGCATGTCGGCCGTGTCGATCACGTCCTTGACGCCGACGGGCAAGCCCTCGAGCGGGGTCCGTGGGCCGCCGGCCGCGGCGATGCGCTTGTCGGCCTCGCGCGCCTGGGCGAGCGCCTGGGCCCTGTCGAGGAAGCTCCACGCCTTCACGACCGGATCGCGCTCGGCGATGCGCTCGAGGCACGACGCGACGAGGGCCTCGCTCGTGAGGTCGCCCCGCGCGATGGCCGCGCTGGCCGCGGCCGCGGTGAGGTCCGAGGGCTTCATCGCGCGCCCCGTCCGGCGGAGGGGACACGCACGATCGCGGCCGGCCCCGTGCCGTTCCCCGGCACGGACGGGGTCGGACGGCCGGGCGCGGCGGGGGCCTCGACAAGCCCGCGCCGCCAGGCGGCCTCGGCCCGGTCCGGCCCTCCGGCGCCGATCCCGGCGGCGATCCAGTCCGGAACATCGGTCATCGCTGTCTCCCCGAGCGCGGAGGGCGGCATGCGGGCGCGGCGCGTCGAGGGGCCCGGACGGCGCCGCGACGCCCCCGTCCCGTCGATGAACCGCCCGGTCGCACCGCCCCGTCGTTGCAGTCCACCCGTCAGCTTAGCCGGAGGTTGGACCGAGCACCAGCGGCACCCTCGCCGGTCGAGCGCGCGCTGTCGACCGGACGGCGGGCGACGGGGACACGGCATGGGCTCTCGGCTCGCCGGCGCCGCCGCACGCGCGCGGCCTATCGACAACCGCGTCCCCCGCCCTCCTTGCCCTTGCCGATCGCTGCGGACGGGGCGGCAAGACCGAAGCCGAGCGGCGCGCGGTGCAGGACCGTGCCGGGATCGAGGCGAGGTTCGACGGGGCCGGCTTCGCCAGGTTTCTTCCCGCCGTGGCGGCCGCCGAGATCACCCGCCCGGAGGTCCGCCCGTGGCGCGACGCCCTCGTCCGGCCCCTCGCCCGCGCCGCCGCCTCGAAGGGCCTGCCCCCGCCGGGCGATCGCCCGCAACGCCTCGGGTCGCGGACCCGCCGCGGGGCTCGTACCGGTCGACAGGTGCCCGGCCCGTCGTCGATGTCGACGAGGCCGACGGCGCTGCCGTCGGTCCCGGGCAGGAAAAGCTCGCTGTTGCCGGAAGCACCCGCGTCGGGATTGGCCGCAAGCGCCGCGCCCGGCGCCCGCGAGGCGCGGCGAACCGGCCCCGCTCCACCCGGCGGCCGCGACCGCCCGCAGCGCACGCGGGCCGATTGACGGTCCTCAATGCGACGCCGCGTAGACCGCGCGATCCCGGCGGGGTATTCGCCCGAGGGGATGGCGGCGCTCGCCGCCACGACACGGATCGACCAAGGCGCGACGGCGACGTCCCCCTACCCGGGCGCGCGGCCGTCCCGCCAGCGGAGAAAGCGCGACACGCCATGCCGTCTTCCCTCGCCGTGCGCCGCAGGCCGCGCACCGGGCTCGCCGCCCTCCTCCTCGCCCCACTCCTCGCCCTCGCCTGCCCGCCCGGCGCCGGGGCCCAGGAGGCGCCGCTTCCCGCCGTGGTCGTGGCGCCCGCCACGATGACCGACCTCAGGCCGAGCGCCAGCTACAACGGGCGCCTGCGCGCCATCCAGAAAGTGGACATCCGCCCCCGCGTGTCCGGCTTCCTGGAGGAGATCGGCTTCGAGGAGGGGGCGCGCGTCGCGGCGGGCGACCTCCTCTACCGCATCGAGGACGGGGCGTACGCGGCCACGGTGGACGAGATCGAGGGCGCGATCTCCGCCGCCCGGGCCGAGCTGCGCCTCGCCGGGATCGAGGTGGACCGCCAGCGCCAGCTCGTGGAGCGCAACGCCGTCGCCCAGTCCCAGCTCGACGTCGCCGAGGCCAACCTCGGCAAGGCGCAAGGCGAGGTGCAGCGGCTCGAGGGCCAGCTGGAGCGGGCGAAGCTCGACCTCGCCTACACCCGCATCACCGCTCCCTTCGACGGTGTGACGGGCCTCACCGGGGTCGACGTCGGCGCCTTCGTGGAACCGGCGACGGGCGCCCTCACCACCCTCACCCGTCTCGACCCGATGACCGTCGAGTTTCCCGTCACCACCCGCGAGCTCCTCGCCTACCGCCGCGCCCTCGAGGCGGGCGACACCAGCGGGGAGGCCATCGTGGAGATCGAGCTGCCCGACGGCTCCCTCTACCCCTTCCGCGGAACCATCGACTTCGTTGACGCGGAGGTGGCGGGCGGCACCGACACCGTCACCGTCCGCGCCGTCTTCGACAACCCGGACGGCCTCCTCCTCGACGGCGGCCTCGTCCGCGTGCGCCTCCAGGAGGAGCGGGCCGCGCCCGTCCTCGCCGTGCCCCAGCGGGCGGTGCAGCGCGACCAGGCGGGCCCGTTCGTGATGGTCGTGGACGGGGAGGGCGTCGTGGACCTGCGGCGGGTGGAGGTGGCCCGCTCCGAGGGCGGCCTATCGGTGATCGACGGCGGGCTTCGGGAGGGCGACCTCGTCGTGACGGACGGCATCAACAAGGTCCGGCCCGGCATCCGGGTGGACGCGGCCATCGCCAGCGGGGACGGGGCCTGATGATCTCCTCGGTCTTCATCGACCGGCCGCGGCTCGCGATCGTCATCTCGATCGTCATCACCGTCGCCGGCCTCGTGTCCCTCGCCCGCCTGCCGGTCGCCCAGTTTCCCGAGGTCGTCCCGCCGCAGGTGAAGGTGACCGCCTTCTATCCCGGTGCGGGCGCGGAGGTCGTGGAAGAGACGGTGGCCCAGCCGATCGAGCAGCAGGTGATCGGCGTCGAGGACATGATCTACATGAAGTCCACCAGCGGGGCGGACGGGAGCTACACCCTCACCGTCACCTTCGCCGTGGGCACCGACGCGGACATCGCCACCGTCAACGTCCAGAACCGCGTGGCGGCGGCCGAGGCGCAGCTGCCAGCGGAGGTGCGGGCGACGGGCGTCACGGTCCGCAAGGCCTCCAACGCCCAGCTCCTGCTCGTGTCCGTCTACGACCGGGACGGCGAGCTCGACGAGCTCTTCCTGTCCAACTACGCCACCATCAACCTCGTCGATCCCCTGAAGCGCGTTCCCGGCATCGGCGACGTGACCGTGATCGGCGGGCGCGACTACTCCATGCGCGTCGTCCTCGACGTGGACCGGCTGACGGCCCTGTCGCTCACGCCGACGGACGTGGCGAACGCGCTGCGCTCCCAGAACATCCAGGCCGCCATCGGCCGCGTCGGCGCCCAGCCGCTCCGGGACGACCCGGTCCTCCAGCTCAACATGGTGACCCAGGGGCGCCTCGCCGACCCTGAGGCCTTCGGCGACATCGTGCTGCGCGCCGAGCCGGACGGCTCGCTCCTGAGGGTCAGGGACGTCGCCACCGTCGAGCTCGGCGCGCGGAACTACGACAGCATCGCCGCCTTCAACGACCGGCCGACGGTCCTCATCTCCATCTCCCAGGCGCCGGGCGGCAACGCCCTCGCGGTGAAGGACGGGGTCGTGGCCACCTTGGAGCGCCTGTCGCGCGCCTTCCCCGGCGGCCTCACCTACGACGTCACCTACGACCTCACCACATTCATCGAGGCGAGCATCGCCGAACTGCGGGTCACCATCGTCCAGGCCTTCGCGCTGGTGATCGCGGTGGTGTTCCTGTTCCTCGGCAGCGTGAGGGCGACGCTGGTGCCGGCCGCCGCCGTGCCGGTCGCCCTCATCGGCACCTTCGCGGTCCTTCTCGCCCTCGGCTTCACCATCAACACCATCACCCTCCTCGCCCTCGTCCTCGCCATCGGGACGGTGGTGGACGATGCCATCGTCGTCACCGAGAACGTGGAGCGGGTGATGGCGGAAAACCCGGAGCTCCCCCCGCGGGAGGCGGTGCGGCAGGCGATGGGGGAGATCACCGGCGCCGTCATCTCCACCACCCTCGTCCTCCTCGCCGTGTTCGTGCCGATCGCCTTCATCCCGGGCCTGTCGGGCATCCTGTTCCAGCAGTTCGCCGTCGCCGTCTCGGCGGCGGTGGTGCTGTCCACCGTCAACGCCCTGACGCTGAGCCCGGCCCTGTGCGGCATGCTGCTGCGGCCGCGCACCGGGCCGCCGCGCGGCATCCTCGGCCGCATCTCGCGGGGGATCGACACCACGCGCGACGGCTACGGGCGGATCGCCGGGTGGATCGCCCGGCGCGCCGTCGTCGGCGTCCTCCTCCTCCTCGGCGCCATCGGGGCGAGCGGGGTGCTGTTCCAGGTGGTGCCCACCGGCTTCCTGCCGACGGAGGACCAGGGCGCCTTCTTCGTGGAGCTGCGCCTTCCCGACGGCGCCTCGGTGAACCGCACCGACGCGGTGCGCCGCGCCTTCGTGGAGGAGATCGCCACCGTCGAGGGCGTCGCCGACACGGTGAGCGCCTCGGGCTACAGCATCCTCGACGGCCTCGTGGTGCCCAACAGCGCCTTCATCGCGGTGACGCTCGAGCCCTTCGCCGACCGCACGGAAACGGCCCTCGGCGTCGACGCCATCATTGCCGAGGTCGCCCGGCGCGGGCTCGGCGTGCGCGAGGCGGCCGTCTTCGCCTACAACCTGCCGCCGATCATCGGCCTCGGCAGCGGCTCGGGCTTCGAGTACCAGCTCCTCGACCTCGAGGGCCGCAGCCCGGCGGACCTTGCCGCCGTCGCGGGCGGGCTCGTCGTCGCCGCCAACCAGGACGGACGGCTCGGGCCGACCTTCACCACCTACTCCGCCTCCACGCCCCAGCTCTTCCTCGACATCGACCGGGAGCGGCTGCAGACCCTCGGCGTCTCGGTGGACGACGTGTTCGCCACCCTCCAGGGCACCTTCGGCTCCACCTACGTCAACGACTTCAACCTGTTCGGCCGCTCCTGGCAGGTGAACATGCAGGCCGCCGAGACCGACCGGGACGCGGTGCCGGACCTGTCGCGCCTCCACGTGCGCAACGCGTCCGGGGAGATGGTGCCCCTGTCGGCCTTCACCGAGGCCGAGGTGGTCCTCGGGCCCCAGTCCGTCATCCGCTACAACAACTACCGCTCGGTCACCCTCATCGGCGAGGCCGCCCCGGGCGTCGCCTCGGGGACCGCGCTCGCGGCGATGGCGGAGCTCTCCGAGGAGACGCTGCCGGGCGGCTACGGCTTCGAGTGGACCGGAACGGCGCTGCAGGAGATCGAGGCGGCCGGGCAGACCGCCGTCATCCTCGCCTTCTCCATCTTCTTCGCCTACCTCTTCCTTGTCGGCCTCTACGAGAGCTGGACCATCCCTGTCCCGGTGCTGCTGTCGGTCTCCTTCGGGATCGCCGGGGCCCTCGGCGCGCTCCTCCTGTTCGGCCTGTCCTTCGACATCTACGGGCAGATCGGGCTCGTCATCCTGATCGCCCTCGTCGCGAAGAACGCCATCCTGATCGTGGAATTCGCCAAGGCGCGGCGGGAGGCGGGGGCTCAGATCGTGGAGGCCGCCATCGACGCGGGCCGCACGCGCTACCGCGCGGTGATGATGACGGGCCTGTCCTTCGTCGCGGGCATCCTGCCCCTCGTCTTCGCCTCGGGCGCGGCGGCGATCACGCGGCGGACGGTGGGCACCTCCGTCTTCGGGGGGATGGTGGTGGCGACCCTCCTCGGCATCTTCGCGATTCCCGCGCTCTACGTGGTCTTCCAGTCCCTGCGCGAGCGGGTGAAGCGTCTCGGCGGCAGAGCGCGCCGCGGGGCGGCGGAAACGGAAGGGGCCGGGCCATGAGCCCGGGCGAGGGCGGCGAGGAGCGGGCGGCCGCGCCGGCGGCGGCGGGCTTTGCGAGCCCCGTCCTCCTCGTCTCGCTCGCCATCACCGCGCTCGTCGCCCTGTGGGGCCTCCTGGACACCGAAGGCTTCGCCGCCCGCGTCGCCGCGTCCGTGTCGTCCGCCTTCTCGGCGCGCGGCTGGTTCATCATGCTGACGGCGAGCTTCATGCTCATCCTGTCGTTCGCCCTCGCCCTATCGCCGGCGGGCCGCATCCGCCTCGGGCGGGACGACGAGCGGCCGGAGTTCTCCACGGCGAGCTGGCTCGCCATGATGTTCGCCGCCGGCATGGGCGTCGGGCTCCTGTTCTACGGCGCGGCCGAGCCCCTCACCCATTACGCCCTCCTCGCGGAGGCCGAGCCGCCGGGCATCGCCGCCAGCAACGCCCGGTTCGTGACCTTCTTCCACTGGGGGCTCCACGCCTGGGCGATCTACGGGCTCACCGCCCTCGTGATCGCCTACTTCGCCTTTCGGCGGGGCGAGCCGAGCCTCGTTTCGGCGCCACTGAAGGCGACCTTCGGCGACAACCCCGCCACGCGCGCGGTCGGCTGGGCGAGCGACGTGGCGGCCATCACCGCCATCGCCATCGGGGTCGGCGGCTCGGTCGCCATGGGCGTCTTCCAGCTCCAGGGCGGCCTCGCCGTCCTGTTCGGGGAGGGAGCGCGGGCGCCGCTCTCCACCCTCGCGATCTTCGCGGTGGTGGTGGTCGCCTTCATGCTGCCGCTGCTGGTCGACCTCGGCGAAGGGATGGCGAGATTGTCCGGCATCGCCATGTCGCTCGCCATCGGCCTTCTCGTCTTCGTGGTGCTCGTCGGGCCCACGTCTTACCTCATGAGCGGGACGACGAGCGGGATCGGCACCTACATCGCCCGCGCGATCCCCCACGGCTTCGAGACCTTCACCTACTTCGACGCGCGGATCGAGGGCTGGTTCCAGG
>CAZJNX010000169.1:0-10672 GCA_964547415.1 uncultured Hyphomicrobiales bacterium | reverse complement strand
CGCGATCTACGACGACCTCGACGCGGAGCTGCGCGAACTGTGCGAGGACGTGGTACTCAACCGCCGCGACGACGCCACCGACCGCCTTCTCGAGGCGGCCGAGCGCTGGAAGGGCGAAGGCGGCAAGAAGCGCGAGCAGGACCTGTCCTGGCGCGAGTGGCCGGTGGACAAGCGCCTCGAGCACGCGCTCGTCAACGGCATCACGGACTACATCGACGAGGACGTGGAGGAGGCGCGGGCCGTCGCCGAGCGGCCGCTCCACGTCATCGAGGGCCCGCTGATGGACGGCATGAACGTGGTGGGCGACCTGTTCGGCGCGGGCAAGATGTTCCTGCCGCAGGTCGTCAAGTCCGCCCGGGTCATGAAGAAGGCGGTCGCCTACCTGATGCCCTACATGGAAGCCGAGAAGGAGGAGCAGGGGCTCGACCAGCAGTCCTCCGCCGGCAAGGTGCTGATGGCCACCGTCAAGGGTGACGTTCACGACATCGGCAAGAACATCGTCGGCGTGGTCCTCCAGTGCAACAACTTCGAGGTGATCGACCTCGGGGTGATGGTGCCGTCGGCGAAGATCCTCGAGACGGCGCGGCAGGAGAAGGTCGACATCATCGGCCTGTCGGGCCTCATCACCCCGTCGCTCGACGAGATGTGCCACGTGGCGGCCGAGCTCGAGCGGGAGGGCTTCGACGTGCCGCTGCTCATCGGCGGGGCGACCACCTCGAAGGTGCACACCGCGGTCAAGATCAACCCGAACTACACCCGCGGCCAGACCGTCTACGTCACCGACGCGAGCCGGGCCGTCGGCGTGTGCTCCCAGCTGATGTCGAACCGGGACGAGTACACGGCCGGCATCCGCCGCGAGTACGTGGATCTCGCCGAGAGCTACGCCCGCGGCAAGGCCGACAAGAAGCGCATGGCGATCGCCGACGCCCGGGCGCGCCGCGTCAAGCTCGACTTCGAGCGCCACCGGCCGGTGGCACCGAGGATGACGGGGGTCGAGACGCTCGAGGACTATCCGCTCGAGACGCTCGTGCCGTTCATCGACTGGACGCCGTTCCTCGCCGCCTGGGAGATCAAGGGCACCTGGCCCCTCATCCTGGACGATCCGGTGGCGGGCCCCGTCGCCCGGAACCTGGTCGACGACGCCAGGAGGATGCTCGACCAGATGATCGCCGAGAAGTGGCTGACGGCGCGCGCGGTCTTCTCCGTCTGGCCCGCGGCCGCGGACGGGGACGACATGATCGTCTACGACGGGCCGGACAGGACGGGCGAGCTCGCCCGCTTCCACGCCATCCGCCAGCAGATCGCCCGCTCCAACGACCGGCCGAACGCGGCGATCTCCGACTTCCTGGCACCGGCGGATTCCGGCATCCCGGACTGGCTCGGCGGCTTCTGCGTCACCACCGGCATCGGCGAGGAGGCGATGTCCGCCCGCTTCGACGAGGCGCACGACGACTACTCGAAGATCCTCGCCCAGTCGCTGGCCGATCGCCTCGCCGAGGCGTTCGCCGAGCACCTCCACATGCGCGTGCGGCGGGAATTCTGGGGCTACGCGCCGGACGAGGACCTGTCGAACGAGGAGCTGATCGCCGAGAATTACGCCGGCATCCGCCCCGCGCCCGGCTATCCGGCCCAGCCGGACCACACCGAGAAGCGCACCCTCTTCCGCCTCCTCGACTGCGAGAAGCGGATCGGCGTGCGCCTCACCGAGAGTTGCGCCATGTGGCCCGCCTCCTCCGTGTCGGGGCTTTATTTCGCCCATCCGGGAAGCTTTTATTTCGGGGTGGGCAAGATCGAGCGCGACCAGGTGGCGGACTACGCCCGCCGCAAGGGCTGGTCGCTGGCGGAGGCGGAGCAGTGGCTGCAACCCATCCTCAACTACCAGCCGGAGCCCGTCGCCATGGCGGCGGAGTAAGGCGCCTTCCGGTCCTCGCCGGGCTCGCCGCGGGTCTCCTCGCGGGTCCGGCGGCGGCCCAGACCTCCTGCGGGTCCTACGACTTCGCGACGCCCTTCGCGGCCGCCTTCTCGGCCGCGATCCCGTTCGCGGAGGCCGGCAAGGCGAACGAGGCGATCCTGTCGGTCGCCGACGCCCGCTGCCACCAGGACCAGGTGATCGCCCGCCTCGAACCGGCCCTCGGCGGGCGCGCGGGCTACAAGGCGGCCGCCACCTCCCGGGGCGCCCAGGAGATGCTGGGCCTCGACGGACCGGTGGTGGGGGTCCTCTTCCGCGACGCGCTCCTGCCCGACGGCGCGCGGGTGAAGGTCGACGACGGCGCCCGCCTCGTCTTCGAGCAGGACCTTCTCGTGCGCGTCGGCAGCGCGGCCATCAACGGGGCCACGACGCGGGAGGAGGCGCTCGCCGGCCTCGACGCCGTCATCCCCTTCATCGAGCTGGGCGACCTGATGGTGCCCCGCGGCACCCGCATCACCGGCCGCCTGCTCACGGCCATGAACGCGGGCGCCCGGCTCGGCGTCATGGGCGAGCCGATCCCGCTCCCGCCCGCGCCGGAGACGGCGGACACCCTCGCCGCCATGGAGACGGTGCTCCTGAAGGACGGCGCGGAGGTGGCGCGCTCGACGGGGGCGGCGCTCCTCGGCCACCCGCTCGACGCGGTCCTGTTCATCGTGAAGGAGGCGAACGGCCGCGGCTGGCCCCTCGAGCCGGGCGACGTCCTCAGCCTCGGCTCCCTCACCGGGATCGAGC
Source organism: uncultured Hyphomicrobiales bacterium (assembly GCA_964547415.1). Taxonomy (GTDB): domain Bacteria; phylum Pseudomonadota; class Alphaproteobacteria; order Rhizobiales; family Amorphaceae; genus CAZJNX01. The sequence goes on along the minus strand of CAZJNX010000169.1, from coordinate 7,971 downwards.
CCGCGACCCCCGGGGCGGAGGTGGTCGCCCGCTACGAGGGCCTTCCCGGCGCGGACGGGCCGGTGGAGATTTCCGTCACCTTCGAGTAGGCTTTGCCCCACGAAGCCGTGCGAGGGGAGAGCCATGGCGGACTGGAAGACGCCCGGGATCGCGACCGTCAGCCCGTTCGTAATGACCGACAAGCCCCAGGCGGTGATCGACTTCGCGGTCGCCGCCGTCGGGGCGACACTGCCGGAGCCGCCCCTTTACCATGCGGACGGCTCGTTCTGGCACGCCAGCCTCTCGATCGACGACGGCACGGTGATGGTCTCGGGCGTCTCGGACCCGTCCGTCGCCCGGCCCGCCTTCATCCACGTGTACGTGCCCGACTGCGACGACACCTATGCCCGCGCCATCGAGGCGGGCGCGTCGGCCATGATGCCCCCGTCGGACATGTTCTACGGGGAGCGGGCGGGCGGCGTCTTCGACCCGGCGGGCAACGTCTGGTGGTTCGCCACCGTCACGGAGCGGCTCGACAGGGACGAGCTGGAGCGGCGTGCGGCCGCCGCCGACGCGGCCCGCGCGGGCTGACCCGGGGCTTGCGACGCGGGCCCGCACCCCCCTTGCCGCCACGCCACCCTTCGGGCTTTGCTGACCTGCCGGACGGAGCCGGCGGCGGGGACGGGCGAGGGCAATGGGCACGATCGAGGGGGCGCAAGCGGGCGCGGCGGGGACGGCGCGGCTGAAGGAGGCCGTTTTCGACAACGTGGCCGACGCCATCGTCACATCGACCTCGCGGGCCGCCTCACCACCTTCAACCCGGCGGCCCAGCGCCTCTTCGGGATGCCGCGCGAGGCGGTGATCGGCCGCACCCTCGCCGAGAGCCTGCTCGACCGGGAGGATCTCCTCGAGGTCAGCGACGCCATCCTCGGCGCCCGCCACCGGCCCAACGACGTCCACGAGCGGGAACTCGTCGTCGGCACGCCCGCGGGCTCCCGCCACCTGGTGGTCCGGTCCAGCCTCCTGAAGGACCAGCCCGCCGGCCGGCCCGTCGGCCTCGTCGCCACCTTCCAGGACGTGTCGGCCCAGGTGCAGCTGATGCGCCAGCGCGTCGAGACGGCCTCGCTGTTCGTTCTGCTCATCATTTCCTTTGCGGTCGCGACGGTGATCGGCCTCGTGCTCGACCGCTTCACGGAAAGGGATGGGCGAGCATCCTGCTCGCGACCACCGTCTTCGCCGTCTTCCACGGCCACTTCGGGATCGAGGCCGTGATCGTCGTGTTCCCGAGCGGGCTCGGCTTCGGCTGGGTGTTCAACCGCAACGGCTCGCTCCTCGCCGTCACCATCGTCCACTTCACGGCCGGGTTCGCCGCCCTCGCCTTCGGCCTCCTGTGAGGGGGGCGCCCCTTGACGGGGGGCGGCCCCTCGCGCATGAGAGCCATGCCGCCGGCGCGGGCCGCTCCGTGACGATCACGGCCCCGGCCGCCACCGCCCGGCCGCCACCCGGCAGCCGCCGGTTCTCCCGCCCGGATGAAGACGCGGAAGGTCGCCGCATGAACGTCCTCTACCAGATCCTGATCGACCCGTTCGTGCAGATGGTGTCGATGCCGGATTTCTTCATCCAGGTGCTGTGGGAGGGGTTCGTCTCGGGCGTCCTCTACTCGCTGATCGCGCTCGGCTTCGTGCTGATCTTCAAGGCGTCCGGGGTGTTCAACTTCGCGCAGGGGATCATGGTGGTGTTCGCCGCCCTGTCCCTCGTCGGCCTCGTGGAGCTCGGGGTGCCCGCGCCGATCGCCTTCGTGATCTGCCTCGGCATCATGTACCTGCTCGCGGTCGGCGTGGAGCGGCTGGTCCTGCGCCCGCTCGTCAACCAGCCCGACATCATCCTGTTCATGGCCACCATCGGGCTCACTTTCTTCCTCATCGGCCTCGGCGAGACGATCTTCGGCGGCGAGCCGAAGACGATGGTGACGGAGGAATTGTTCCTGCCGTCGGGCGACGTCGCGTGGGAGCCCGCGGGTCTCGGGCCGGAGGGGGCGCCCGGGCTGATCATCTTCCAGCGGCTCGACATCGCGGCGGCCACCATCGCCGTCGTCATGGTGGCGGCGCTCGGCTTCTTCTTCTCCAAGACGCGGATCGGGCGCGGCCTGCGCGCCGTGGCGGACGACCACCAGGCGGCACTGTCCGTCGGCATCTCGCTCAACCAGATCTGGGTGATCGTGTGGTTCGCGGCCGGGCTCGTCGCCCTCGTCACCGGCATCATGTGGGGCGCGCGCTCGGACGTGTCCTTCGCCCTCGAGATCATCGCGTTCAAGGCGCTGCCCGTCCTCATCCTCGGCGGCCTCACCTCGATCCCGGGCGCCATCGTGGGCGGCCTGATCATCGGGATCGGGGAGAAGATCGGCGAGATCTACTGGGGGCCGCTGGTGGGTGGCGGCATCGAGAGCTGGTTCGCTTACGTGATCGCGCTCATCTTCCTGCTGTTCCGGCCCCAGGGCCTGTTCGGCGAGAAGATCATCGAGCGCATCTGACGGGCCGCGCGCGATGGCGACCCTCGACACCCGGCTCGGCACCCTCGAGGAGGTGCTCCACGGCCGGCCCGGTCACGTGGTGGACACCTTCAAAGCGCTGCGCGAGGCGATCCTTTCCGTCGACCCGGACGCGGTGGAGACGCCGAGCCCGCGCGAGAACACGGTCACCTACGGCATCGGGCCGAGGAAAATGCGCGAGGGCTACGCCTACCTCATGCCCCTCGAGGCGCGGGTGAACCTCGGCTTCTTCCGCGGCGTCGACCTCCCCGACCCCCACGGCCTCCTCGAGGGGGAGGGCAAGTCGTTGCGGCACGTGAAGGTGACGACGCACGTCAACGCCGTGCGGCCGGAGCTGGCGGACCTTATCGCCGCCGCCCTCGCCGAGCGTCGCGCCGCCAACGGGCGCGCCGTGCCCGCCGCCGCGCCGCTCGCCCTGCCGCCTGCGCGGGGAGGCTGACCCGTGCGGCGCCTTCCGCCTTCAGCCGCGCCCGAAGCCGACAACCTCTGGGACGAGTGATGTTCTATCGCGAAGCTGGCCAGTTCAAGCAGAGCTATGCGTCCGACAGCGAGGTCTTTTCGCTGGTCCAGGACAAGATCGGCATTCTCCTCGTCCTGGCGTTCCTCGTCGTCGTGGTGCCGCTCACGGCATCCGACTTCGTGCTCGCCTCGATGATGACGCCGTTCCTGATCTTCACCCTGGCGGCGATCGGGCTCAACATCCTGACGGGCTACACCGGCCTCCTGTCCCTCGGCACGGGCGCCTTCATGGGGGTGGGCGCCTACGCCTGCTACAAGCTCACCACCTACTTCCCGGACGTGAACATCCTCGTGTGGGTGCTCCTGTCGGGCATCTTCTCCGCCGGCATCGGCGTCCTGTTCGGCATTCCCTCGCTCAGGATCAAGGGTTTCTACCTGGCGGTGGCGACGCTCGCCGCCCAGTTCTTCCTCGAGTGGTGCTTCATCCGGATCGGCTGGCTGTACAACTACAACCCGTCGGGCGCCATCGAGGTGCCGGAGCGGACGGGGTTCGGCGTGGTGCTCACCGGCCCCGCGGCCGACCCGCTGACCCAGTACTTCGTCGTCCTCGTGTTCGTGATCGCCTTCACCTGGCTCGCCGCCAACGTGCTGCGCGGGCGGATCGGCCGGCAGTGGATGATGATCCGCGACATGGACATCGCCGCCGAGCTCATGGGCGTGCGCCCGCTCTACGCCAAGCTCTCCGCCTTCGCCGTCTCCTCCTTCATCTGCGGCGTGGCGGGCGCGCTCATGGTGTTCTTCTGGCTGGGGGCGGCCGAGCCGTCGGCCTTCAACATTCGCCTGTCGTTCCAGATCCTGTTCATGGTGATCCTCGGCGGGCTCGGCAGCCTGGCGGGCTGCTACCTGGGCGCGGCGTTCATCTGGATCCTGCCGGTCATCATCCGCGGCGTGCCGCAGGCCTTCGGCCTCGACATCTCGCCGGCGATGGTCGAGCACCTCAACTTCATGCTGATCGGCGCGCTCATCATCGCCATCCTGATCCTCGAGCCCCACGGCCTCGCCCGGATCTGGCAGGTCACGAAGCAGAAGCTCCGCGTGTGGCCCTTCCCCTACTGACCGGGCGTCGGCGGCGGGAGGTGCCAGTCGCCGCGGCCGGTCCGCTTTCGGAGCATGGCCGGGTTGCATTGACGGGCACCGTCGCTAGGATCGCGGCACTTCCGCGGCCGGCCTCCAATGTGCCGGCGCGGCCAAACCAGCCGCGCGGGTCGAGCGCGCGGCCCCAAGGGAGGCACATTCCATGCGTTTCGGCAGACTGACCCTCGCCGCCGCGGCCGCCGGCGCCATCGCCATGGCGGCACCGCCGCCGGTGGCCCAGGCCCAGGACGGCGAGCTCTTCATGCCGCTCCTCACATACCGCACCGGCCCGTTCGCCGGCTCCGGCATCCCGATCGCCGACGGCATGCGCGACTACCTGACCATGCTGAACGAGCGGGACGGCGGCATCGGCGGCGTACCGATCAAGATCGAGGAGTGCGAGACGGGCTACAACACCCAGAAGGGCGTCGAGTGCTACGAGCAGGTGAAGGCCGCCGGCGACCCGCTGGTGGTGAACCCCTACTCGACCGGCATCACCCTTCAGCTGATCCCGAAGGCGTCGGTCGACAAGATCCCGGTGCTGTCCATGGCCTACGGCCTGTCCGCCGCGGCCGACGGCGAGGTCTTCCCCTGGGTGTTCAACCCGCCGGCCACCTACTGGGACGGCGCCTCGGCCATCGTCAAGTACATCGCCGAGCAGGAAGGCGGCCTCGAGAACCTCGAGGGCAAGACCATCGGCTACATCTTCCTCGACGCGGGCTACGGGCGCGAGCCGATCCCGCTGCTCGATCAGTTCGCCGAGGACTATGGCTTCGAGCTTACCCAGTATCCGGTGCCGCTCGATTCCATGCAGAACCAGTCCTCGCAGTGGCTCAACGTGCGCCGTGACCGGCCCGACTACATGATCATGTGGGGCTGGGGCGCCATGAACCCGACGGCGATCCGCGAGGCCGCCAAGATCCGCTACCCGATGGAGAACTTCATCGGCGTTTGGTGGTCGGGCGGCGAGGACGACGCCCGCCCCGCCGGCCAGGGCTCGGTCGGCTTCAAGACGCTCAACTTCAACGGCGTCGGCACCGACTTCCCGGCGATCCAGGACATCCTGACCCACGTCTACGACAAGGGCCTTTCCAAGGTGTCCGACCGGTCGCGGATCGGCGAGAACCTCTACAACCGCGGCGTCATGAACTCCTTCCTGATGGCCGAGGCCGCCCGCACCGCCCAGGAGATCACGGGCAAGAAGGTGATCACGCCCGCGGACATGCGCGTCGGCTTCGAGAACCTGAACATCACCGAGGAGCGTCTGAAGGAGGCGGGCTTCGAGGGCTTCATGGCCCCGCTGCAGCTTTCCTGCGCCGACCACTCCGGCCAGAACGACGTCTACGTCCAGCAGTGGAACGGCACCACCTGGGAGAAGACGAGCGACTGGTTCGCGCCCATGACCGAGGTGGTGCGCCCGATGCTGGAGAAGGCGGCCGAGGAGTACGTTCAGGCGAACAGCCCGTGGCCGGAGCGGGACGTTCCCTGCCGCAACGCCTCGTAAGGTAGGCCGACAAGAGTCGCCGGCGGGGCGCACGCCGCCCCGCCGGGAAGGACCTGCCCGCGCGGGCACCGGAGAGACCCCATGACCGCCATCCTCGCCGAGCCGCAGCACATCGGCGCCCAGCCCGACCATGCGGACGACATCCTCGAGGTGAACTCCATCGAGGTGATCTACGACCACGTGATCCTCGTCCTGAAGGGCGTCTCGCTCACCGTGCCCCGGGGCGGCATCACCGCCATCCTCGGGGCCAACGGCGCGGGCAAGACGACGACGCTGAAGGCGGTTTCCAACCTGCTGCGCTCGGAGCGCGGCGAGGTGACGAAGGGTTCCATCGTGTTCGACGGGGAGCGGGTGGAGGCGATGAGCGCCAACGCCCTCGTCACCCGCGGCTGCATCCAGGTGATGGAGGGCCGCCACTGCTTCGGCCACCTGAGCGTGGAGGAGAACCTGCTGACCGGCGCCTACACCCGCAAGGACGGCTGGGGCGCCATCCAGCGCGACCTCGAGATGGTCTACGCCTACTTCCCGCGCCTCAAGGAGCGGCGGAAGAGCCAGGCCGGCTACACCTCCGGCGGCGAGCAGCAGATGACGGCGATCGGCCGCGCCCTCATGAGCCGCCCGAAGATGATGCTTCTCGACGAGCCGTCCATGGGCCTCGCACCGCAGCTCGTCGAGGAGATCTTCGAGATCGTGAAGTCCCTCAACGAGAACGAGGGAGTGTCGATCCTGCTGGCCGAGCAGAACACCAACATCGCCCTGCGCTATGCCAAGTACGGCTATATCCTGGAGTCGGGACGCATCGTCATGGATGGCGAGGCGAAGGCGCTGCGCGAGAACGAGGACGTGAAGGAATTCTACCTCGGCGTCGGCGGCGAGGGCCGCAAGTCCTTCCGAAACGTGAAGTCCTACAAGCGCCGCAAGCGCTGGCTGAGCTGACCGCACCCATGGCCCTGTCGCTCGCCGCGCCCGGCGCCGACGTGGCCGGCACGACCCCGGCCTACGACCTCGCCGCCTTCCTCGACGCCTCGCGGGACACGCCGCTCGAGCGCGAGCAGCCCAAGCGGTACCTGCGCGACCACGCCTTGCGCCTTCACGCCGTCTACGAGGCCGCGGCGGCACGCCTGCCGGCGGGCGCCGCGGTCCTGTCCGTCGGCCCGGGCCGGGCGTTCGTGGAGATCGCGCTCGTGCGCACCCGCGCAGCGCGCGTCACGGCGCTCGATTTCGCCGAGATGCTGGCGCTCTACGTGCGGCAATACGCCGCGTTCGGGATCGAGCCGGTGGCGGGGGACTTCGTGGCCGACGAGGACGCTCTTCCGGCAGGGGCCTTCGACGGCGCCCTCTTCTGCGAGGTTCTCGAGCACATTCCCCTGCCGCCGGCCGAGCAGTTCCGCCGCCTCGCCCGCCACCTGCGGCCGGGCGGCGTCCTCTTCATGACGACACCGAACGTCGCGCGCGTCGAGAACGTCCTGGCGCTTGCCGCCGGTCACAACGTGGTGACGTCCGCGGAAGCCCTGTTCGCGCCCGTCGCCGCCACCCACCAGCACGTCCATCGCCGGGAATACGTGATGCACGAGGTCGTGACGGCGCTCGCCGACGCGGGCTTCCGGCCCCTGTTCGCGCGCCACGTGCGGCAGTCGCCCAAGGCCTCCTTTCGCGGCGTCCTGCGCGAGCGGGTCCTGTGCGGGCTCGTGCCGCGCTGGCGGCCGGTGCTGTTCGTCGCGGCGCGGCTCGAAAAGACGGGTTGAATTCGCGGCGCGACCCGGTAGCGTACCGGCCCAGGTGCCGCTCCCTCCAGACGTTCCCGCAAAGACTGGACAGACGATGGCCGTTCCGCATCCCCGGAAGACCTTTCTCCTTGCCCTGCCGCTCGCCGGCCTCTTCGCCGTCGCCGCGGCCGATCAAGCGGCCGCGGCGGCGTGCGACATCGACCGGCCGGTGATGTTCGCCGGCCTCGACTACGGCTCGGCGGCGTTCCACACCGAGGTCGCGAAGTACATCCTCGCGGAAGGGTACGGCTGCGCCGTGGACAGCCTGCCGGGGGGAACGCTGCCGCTGCAGCAGGGCGTCGTGCGCGGCGACATCGACGTCGTGATGGAGGTGTGGACCGCCAACCCCGCCGAGGTCTGGCAGGACGGGATGGCGGCGGGCGCCGTCGTCCAGCTCGGCACCACGTTTCCGGACGCGGAGGAGGGCTGGTGGGTCCCCCGCTACCTGGTGGAAGGGGAGGGGGCCGAGGCGCCGGGCCTGAAATCCGTCTTCGACCTGCCGGATTACAAGGACCTGTTCGCCGACCCGGAGGAGCCGGGCAAGGGCCGCTTCTACAACTGCATCCTCGGCTGGGGCTGCG